>NZ_JBHEEO010000001.1:0-402474 GCF_041929965.1 Brucella oryzae
CACGCACTGCCTATCCGGTTGTCTGGCGCATCATGGACGCGCTTGAAGCAATCGCAGCCTTTTTGTGGCCCGCGCGGGTCAACCGCGCCGTGCCCTATCTGATGCTGCTGCCGGCCATCGTGCTGGTGGGGCTGCTGGTGCTGGGCCTGATCCAGATCGCGGATACCAGCCTGCGCACGCTCGACACCGCGACATTCCTGATGTCGGATTATTACACGCTCGCCAATTACAAGCGCGCGCTGACGGAAACCCTGTTTGCAACCGTCGCATGGCGCAGCCTGTTCGGCTCGCTCGTCGTGACCGTGTTCACGCTCATTCTGGCCTTTCCCTATGCCTATCTCATGGTGCGCACGCCGTCGGCGGCATTGCGCAAATTCCTGCTAATCGCGCTGTTTCTGCCCTTCTTCATCGGGCAGGTCGTGCGCGCTTATGGCTGGCTTATCATTCTCGGCAATCAGGGCATGGTCAACGAGGCGCTTGGTCTTGTCGGCATCGCGCCTATGCGGCTGCTCTATAATTATCCGGCGGTTCTGTTCGGTCTCATTCAATATATGCTGCCATTCGCCGTGTTGATGCTTGCACCGGCGCTGACCGCCATTCCGGAAGAAATGGAAGCGGCGGCAAGTTCGCTCGGTGCAAACTGGCTGCGGACCTTTGCCCATGTCGTCTTGCCCATGGCCCGCCCGGGTCTGATCGGCGCGGGACTGGTGGTGATGACGCTGTCGCTCACCGATTTTGCCGTACCGGCCATTCTGGGCGGCGGATCGCAGGATTTCATCGCCAATGCGATCTATGACCAGTTCTTCCGCACGTCCGATCAGGGACTGGGCGCAACGCTGGCGCTGCTTCTGGTCGGCGTCGGCTCCATCCTCGTCGGGATCGTGTTCACGCTGTTCGGGGCAGGCACGCTTGCCATGGGGAGGGCGCGCAAATGACCTCGCCACTGTCGAAATCCATCGTCATCTGGACATTCGTGATCGCCGTTCTTGTGCTGCTTTCCGCACCGACCATCGTGGTGCTTGGAGCTTCCTTCACATCCGGCAACATGATTACCTTTCCGCCGGAAGGGTTTTCGCTGAAATGGTATCAGAAGATCGCCGGAACGAGCGACCTCTGGGATGCATTTCTGCGCTCGCTCTACGTCTCCTTCATCTGCACTATCGTCGCCATTCCGGTCGGAACGCTCGCTGGCATAGCGCTGGCGAAATATGCAGTGCGGTTTGAAAAGACGATCCAGATTTATCTGCTGTTGCCCTTCACCATTCCGCTGATCGGTTCCGGCATCGGTCTCATGCTGATCTTCGGTCAGGCTGGAATTTTGGGCCAGCTCTGGCCGGTGGGGATTGCAGCCTGCGTCATCAATCTGCCCTTCATGATCTGGGCTGTGACAGCAAGTGCCGCCAATCTCGATGCCGATCTGGAACTTGCCGCCGCCAATTGCGGGGCAGGGCCGATCTCGACATTCTTCTTCGTCACGCTGCCGGTCGTGGTGCCGGGCGTCATCAGCGGCTCGCTTCTGATGTTCATTCTGGCGCTCAACGAATTTCTGGTCAGCCTGCTTCTGGTCGATGCGCGCATCGTGACGCTGCCGGTACAGATCTACAATTCGATCCGGTCCATCATCACGCCAGACCTTGCGGCCATTTCCGTCGTCTTCATCGCCTGTGCCGCTGCCGCCATCTTTCTGCTCGACCGGCTGGTCGGGCTCGACATCTTCCTCAAATCGAAATGACCGGTTGCGCCACCACCGCAACCAGCAAGGAGCCGATCATGTCCGATGTTTCTTTTCACGAACTGGCAAAACTGGACGACGCAGCGCGCGCCGAACTTCTCAAGCGCTCGGAAACCGATCTGTCCGGCTTTATCGAGAAGGTGAAGCCGATCATCGAAGCCGTTCGCACCGAAGGCGATGCCGCGCTGGTGCGGTTTGCGCGCGATCTCGACAAGGCTGAGGTCGATCCGGCGAACATCAAGGCGACGGAAGCCGAGTTCGATGCCGCCTTCGACAAGGTGGAAAAGGACGTGATCGAGGCCATTCAGTTCGGCATCGACAATATTCGTCACTTCCATGAAGAGCAGAAGCCGGAAGCGATGTGGCTGAAGGAAATGCGTCCCGGCGCCTATGCTGGTGACCGCTTCACGCCGATCCGTTCCGTCGCGCTCTATATTCCGCGCGGCAAGGGCGCGTTTCCGTCTGTCACCATGATGACCGCCGTGCCCGCTGTGGTTGCCGGTGTGCCGGAACTTGCAATCGTCACCCCGCCGACGCCCGACGGTTCCGTCGATGCTGCAACACTTGTTGCCGCACGCCTTGCCGGTGTGGAAACCGTCTATAAGGTTGGCGGCGCGCAGGCCGTTGCTGCCGTCGCCTATGGCACGGAAACGGTGAAACCGGCGCTCAAGATCGTTGGCCCCGGCAGCCCATGGGTGGTTGCTGCCAAGCGCCTGCTTGGCGGCGTCATCGATCCCGGCCTGCCTGCGGGGCCTTCCGAAGCCGTCATTTTCGCCGACGATACGGTAAAGGGCGGGCTCGCTGCACTCGACCTCCTGATCGAGGCGGAACATGGCCCGGACTCATCGGCCTGGCTCGTCACGCACAGCCGCCGCGTCGCGGAAGAAGCGCTTGCCGCATTACCGGACCATTGGGCACGCATGACCGAACAGCGCGTCGGCTTCTCCAAAACCGTGCTTACCGGCAAATATGGCGGCATCGTGCTTACGTCATCCGTGGAAGAGAGCTATAAGTTCATCAACGACTATGCGCCGGAACATCTGGAGCTTCTTTCAACCGATCCGTTCGCGCATCTTGGCCACATCACCGAAGCTGCCGAAATCCTGATGGGACCGCATACGCCGGTCGTCATCGGCAATTTCGGCCTTGGCCCCAATGCTGTGCTACCAACCAGCCGCTGGGCGCGCACCTATGGTCCGCTTTCGGTGACGGATTTCGTCAAGCGTTCGTCCATCGGCTATGTGACCGCTTCCGCCTATCCGGAATTTGCAAAACATGCCCGCACGCTGGCGCGTTACGAAGGGTTCTCCTCGCACGAGAACGCCGTGTCGGAAATCCGCAAGGATTACCTCTAGAAAGAGGCGGGGAGGCTGACGATGAAGGCTGTCCGGCTTTATGCGGCGAAGGATTTGCGGGTCGAGATGATCGACCCGCCTGCGGCGCTTGAACCGGGCTGGGTTCGGCTCAAAGTGTCGGCCGCGGGCATTTGCGGCTCCGATCTGCATAATTTCATGACCGGGCAGTGGATCAGCCGTTCGCCTTCGGTCGCAGGCCATGAATTTGCAGGTGTCGTGACCGAAACTGGCGCCGGCGTGACCGGCTTCAAACCCGGCGATACGGTGATCGCGGACTCCCGCTACTGGTGCGGCGAATGCCAGTCCTGCAAAAGCGGCAGGCACAATGTCTGCGAAACGCTGGGGTTCATCGGTGAAGTCTGCGATGGCGGTTTTGCCGAGGAGACAGCACTTCCTGCACGGCTCCTCGTTCACTGCGATCCGGCCATCAACCCCGTGGTCGCCGCGTTGGGCGAACCGCTTTCGGTGGCGCTACACGCGATCCGCAAGCAGCGCGTGCCGTCGGGCGAAGCGGTTCTCGTTGTGGGTTGCGGTCCGATTGGCGGGCTTGCCGCGCTTATTCTCTCCCGTTTGCATGATGGTCCGGTGCTGGTCTGTGACCGCAACGATCAGCGCGCCGATCTCGTTTCAACCGTCACCGGCGCAATCAAGGTTCCGCTCGACAAGTCGGCAATTGAAGCCGCACTTGATGGCCGGCCAATCCGCTATGCGATCGATGCCACCGGTAATATCAGCGTCCTCAAGGCAACGCTCGACGTGCTTTCCGGCGGCGGCTCACTGGCACTGGTCGGCATATCCCATGGCAAGATCGAGCTTGATCCGAACAGTCTGGTCGAGCGGGAGATAAGCCTGATCGGCTGCCATGCCTATCAGGACGAACTGCATGAAATTGCAAAGCTTCTGCCTGATCTTGAGGCGCCGCTGTTACAGCTTGTCGACCGGGAAATCTCGCTCGATGAGGTTCCGGATGCCTATGCCCGGCTGATAGCGGGTGAGGCGAACGGCCTGAAAACGATCATACGGACAGGGATGTGACCCATGGATGCTGGCGACAAATCGGAATCCCATCATGCCGCTGGCATGGAACTGCCCGAAACCGCCGGGCCGCTCTATGAAAAGGTCAAGGCGCAGGTGCTGGATAACATCCGCTCCGGTCGCTGGCCCGGCAATCATCGCCTGCCGTCGGAACACGAACTGGTGGATGCACTCGGCATTTCCCGCATGACCGTCAACCGAGCCCTGCGGGAACTGACCGATCAGGGCATATTGAAGCGCATTCAGGGCGTCGGCACTTTCGTCGCCCCTCCAAAGCCGGAAACGACGCTGATCGAAGTCGTCAATATTGCCAATGAAATCAAGGCACGGGGAGGACAGCACAGCGCCGAGGTCATTACCCTCGATATCATTGAGCCAACGCCCGGCCTGCTCAATGCTTTCGAACTTCAAAAAAACATTCCCATCGCCCATTCGCTGATCGTGCATTTCGAAAACGACGTACCGGTGCAGCTGGAGGAACGGTTCGTCAATACCAGCCTTGTGCAGCATTATGAACTGCAGGATTTTCGGGCGATCACGACCTACGACTATCTTCAGAAAAGCACGCCGATGACCGAAGTCGAGCAGGTCATTTCGGCGATCACACCCGACGCCGAGATAGCACGCTTGCTTCGTCTTGATGACGGGGTTGCCTGCCTGCTTCTGGACCGCCGGACATGGACTGGTGAAACGGTAGCGACCGTCAATAAGCTGGTCTATGCCGGCAATCGCTACCGTCTCGGCAGCCGCTATAAGCCGGAAATATATAGATAATCTATCTCTGACACCGCCATCGCATTATGTTGCTTCAGTTTCGCGATCGAGGAACTGCAACATGGTAAATGAAGCGTCCACCCTGAGTGCATCAAGCCGTTGGCGAAGGCGTCAAAGGAAGCAGCAGTCAGCCGACCTTCGCCGTCGTTAAGGGCATACATTGCATTGTGGATTGCCTGGGCCTGCGGCGACTTTCAAAATCATGATACGGCTTCACTCCCGGCCCTGTTGGACAACGTCTCCAAGGAGAGCACAAAGGTTGCCTGCCGTTGCTATTTAAGATATGGGTAATCCACTTATCCTATATCATATAGGTCGTGTGATGAAGTTAAGTTTTCTGGGTGTCAGTCACTGGCATTCAACCATGCATGCCGAAGCGGCACTGGCAGCGGGGGCAACCGTCAGTGTGGCCTGGGACCCCGATATGATGGCTGCGGCGGCCTTCGCCGATAAATTTTCCTGCGCTGCCGCCTCAAGCCTTGAGGACGCTCTCAAGGATGCTGATTTCGCCGTGGTGATGGGGCGTCCCTTCGAGATTGCGGATCGCGGCCTTGCCGTTATGCAGGCTGGCATACCGTTGCTCATCGAAAAGCCGATAGGCATATCGGCTGCGGCGTCGGAGCCCCTTATTGCCGCGGCTGAACGCAACAAGGCCTTTGTCGCCGTGGCGCTGCCGCATGGGCTGGGCATGATGAAGGCGGTGCACAGCCTTGCCGAGGCGGGACGCCTCGGTGCGATCTCGCATTCGCATTTCCGGCTGATAAACGGCCCACCCCAGCGTTATGTGAATGACGGCGTATCCTGGGTGCTTGATCGCGGCATTGGTGGAGGAGGGGCCTTGCGCAACCTCGGCATTCATGGCGTCAATGCATTCCTCACCCTTGCGGGCGCGCAACCCGTCGAGATTGTCAGCAGTTCGCTGGGGCGCCCGCTTCATGGAACCGAGGTTGAGGATTATGCCGCTGTGGTGCTGCGCGCGTCGGATGGAATGCTCGGCATCGTTGAGGCCGGTTACACATTTGCCTCCATGACACGCGGCCTCTTTGAATGGCGAATATCCGCGAAAAATGCGTCATTGACCGATGCTGGCGACCGGCTGACGCTTGCGACACTCGACGACGAGGGCGAGCGGAATTTGCCGATCACCTTGCCAGCCCATCGTTACAATGACGTCATGGCCGACGCATTGCAGCGTTTTTCGCACGGCTTGCCGCCTGCCACGTCGCTGGCTGATTGCCGTCGCGCCATGGAAATCATCGATCACTGCTACGCTCTCGAAGGAGTCTGACATGCTTGGCATCGGTATCATCGGCGCGGGCCATTTTGGCGCGGCCCATGCAAAGGCGCTCCAGTCTGTCCCGAATGCAAGGCTGGCTGCGGCCTGCCGCAACGATGCGGAGGGCCTTGCGGCTTTCACAGGAGCTTTCGGCGGCAAGGGCTATCTCGATTATCGTGAACTCTTGTCCGATCCCGATATCGAAGCCGTGGTGATTGCGCTGCCGCACCATCTGCACACCGATGTCGCCATCGCCTGCGCCGAAGCGGGCAAGCACATCATGATAGAGAAGCCGATGGCGCCGACCGTTGCCGAATGCCGTGCCATTCTTGCCGCCGTCAGGAGGGCCGGTGTCACGCTCATGCCCGGCCATACGATGCGCTTTTCTCTGCCTTTCGTGGCAGCGAAGCGGATCATCGATACGGGAGAGCTTGGCAGCATGCGTTACGGGTCGAGCCGCATGGTCAAGCTATGGATGGAAGGAAACCGCCGCGACTGGCATCTTGATCCGGAGATGGGCGGCGGCATGCTGTTTACCGCCGGTATCCATGCGCTGGACCGTCTGCTTGCGTTTGCCGGGCGTCGCGCAACCCATGTCAGTGCCATCACAGCCACGTCATTTCATCAGCAGAAGGCAGACGATGCGGCTTTGCTGCTCCTTCGCTTTGGAGATGAGGCTGCGGGGCAGGTTGCCAGCATCGGCTATTCCGATGGAGCCTTCATATCGGGCGATGAACTGGTCTTCGATAATGGCGTCCTGACGGTGGATTTCTTCAAGGGTGTCACCTTGGGACGCTCTCTCAAATGGCAGCCGGTCGAGGATTCGATTGAGCCGGACGTGCCTGAACAGGCGCTTGTCCGTCAGTGGCGCGCCTTCGTCCGGGCAGTCGAAACGGGCACCGTGCCTCCCGTAACAGGTGAGGACGGCCTTCACGTGGTCGCTTGTATCGAATCGGCCTTCAAGGCTTCGCGCGAGCACCGGGAAGTGGCGGTCGAGGCATAAGCGGTATTCTGTTGGAGCGCCGTGCATCCAGATTGGTGCACGGCGCGCCCGGGAGTATCAATCCGAAACGCTGCCCATCCAGATTTTGGGCGTGCGGATACCGGGGCGGATTTCGCCGGAAGGCAAGATAAGCTTGCCCTTCCAGTTCACAGGCTGGGTCGTGACGGGTGCAGCGCCGGGAAAAGAACCGACCTGTTCCCATTTCCGGTCCTTGGTGTCATAGGCCAGAATTTCGGTATTGAAGCCGAAATGATGGTCGGCCAGGAAGGTCAGGGCCGTATTGGCCTTTTCCCATTCGGGCGTTCCGCTCTCATGCTTGGCGCGCTCCGTTTCAAGCCCGGACAGCACATTCCAGCGGTCCACATCCTTGTCACCGCCGACGATCAGCATATAGCGATCATTCACGCCAAATGCTTCGCCCGCCATGGCGGGAAACGGCATATCGGGCAGTTTTTCCCATGTCTGGCTGGCCGGGTCGAAAGCATAGGCGTCGTCATGGATATGCCAGACATCATCTTTCTTGTTGCGGCCGGAGGCGACGATGAACTTTCCGCCGACAGCGGCGGCAAGGGCTGTGTCGCGCGCTTCGCCGGGAAAGGCGGGAAGCGGTTTCCACCCCGCATCGGGCTTGCCGAGGTCAAGCGCGTAAACGTCCTTGCCGGTTTGGTAATAGACAGTCTCGCCGATCAGCGCCGCTGCGCCATAGCTGCTGGCGGCGGGGAGCCGGGGATAATCCTTGAACGTGACCTCGTCCTTGTCCGGCTCATAGCGCATCAGGAAAACGCTTGCCGACTTTTCGACCTTCGCGCGTTTTGCGCCATTCGGCCCCGCCTTGAAGCCTTCTCCGCCAATGACCAGTACGCCATCGGGCAGGCTTACCGTCGCCGCATAACCGATGGCTGAAGGCAGCAGGAATTCCTTCTTCTTCCAGCTCTCCTTGTCGAGGTCGAGGACGAAAAGCTCATTCCAGTAAACCTTGCCGAGCGTGTTGGCTTCGTTGGGCATCTTGCCCGGTTCGGGAAAATTCGCGCCGCCGCCGACCAGCAGATAATTGCCATGAACGCCGGTGATCGGACCTGCAAGCCCGATCTGCCGCCAGTATTTCTCCTTCACCGGAATGGCGTCGTTCCACGCTTTGGTGTTGGCAGGTAGGGACGGCAGTTCCTTCCATTGAAGCGCGATGCCGTCCGCCAGTGCCGGGCTTGCGCAGGCAAGCGCCAGCGCAAGGCCGGTGCCGGAAAGGTATCTGGATAGTATTTTCATGTCGTTACTCCCATTTTGACAGAAATATCCATTGTTTGCAGCGCAGCTTCCGGGCTCTCATTTAAATGTCATCACGGATACAAGCCTTGAACTGGCCTGGTCGCACCTCGCGTAACTGCGGAACGGTTGCGGCGCACGCATCGATAGCCTTGGGGCAGCGGGTGCGGAATACGCAGCCGCTTGGCGGGTTGGCGGGGCTTGGAATGTCGCCGCGCAGGATCTGCCGTTCCGTTCTGGCATCCGGGTCGGGAGAGGGGATGGCAGAGAGCAGGGCCCGTGTATAGGGATGCTCCGGGCGGGCATAAAGATCTTCGCTGCTTGCGATTTCCATGATGCGGCCAAGGTAAAGCACGATGACGCGATCACAGATATATTCGACCACCGCCAGATCATGCGAAATGAACAGCATCGTCAGGCCAAGCCGCTGCTGGAGATCGCGGAGCAGGTTTACCACCTGCGCCTGAATGGAAACATCAAGCGCGGACACCGGCTCATCGGCCACGATGAAATCCGGTTCCAGCGTGAGCGCGCGGGCAATGCCGATGCGCTGGCGCTGACCGCCGGAAAATTCATGGGCATAGCGATTGATGGCGTCGGGCGGCAATTCCACCTGTTCCAGTGCCTTGCGTGCCCGCTCCTGCCGCTCCGCTTTGGTGCCGATGGCCTGAATATTGAGGCCTTCCATAAGTATTTCACCAATCGTCATGCGCGGCGAAAGCGAGGCGAACGGGTCCTGGAATATGTATTGCATCCGCTGACGCTTTCGGCGCATTTCACCCGCTGAAAGGGTCGCGACGTCGGTTCCGTCGAACATGATCTGGCCTGCGGTCGGCTCGATCAGGCGCAGGACCGAGCGGCCGATCGTCGTCTTGCCGCTGCCGGATTCGCCCACCAGCCCGACCACTTCGCCACGCGCAATATCGAAGGAAATATTGTCCAGAATTTTCAGCGTGGCGCTGCGGGTCTCATAGTGTTTGGCAAGTCCGCGCACGGATAGGAGGGGTGTTTCAGTCATGCGGCGATCTCCTGCCAGCGAATGCAGCGGCTGCCATGGTGTTCGTTGACGGATGCGAGCGGCGGAACGACCGCGTGGCACGCTTCGACAGCGAAGGAACAGCGCGGCGCGAAGGCGCAGCCCGACGGCAGATCGGCAAGCCCAGGCACCATGCCGGGAATGGTGTTCAGTTTCTCGCCGCGCCTCTTCATTTCCGTGGCGTCGCCAAGCCGTGGCATGGAGCGCAGCAGCCCCATCGTGTAGGGATGGCGCGGATTGCGGAACACTTCCTTCACCGGGCCACTCTCGACGATCCGGCCGGCATACATCACCACCACACGCTGGGCGATTTCAGCGACGACGCCCAGATTATGGGTGACGAACAGCATGCCCATGCCACTTTCGCTTTGAAGCTTTTGCATGAGGTCCAGAATCTGGGCCTGAATGGTGACATCCAATGCGGTCGTCGGTTCATCGGCGATCAGGAGCGTCGGATTGCATATCAGCGCCATGGCTATCGTTGCACGCTGGCGCATGCCGCCGGACAATTCGTGCGGATACTGCCCGGCGCGGCGGCGGGCATCGGGAATGCCTACCCTGTCGAGAAGTTCCACTGCCGCTTCAAGCGCCTCGCGGCGGCTTGTGCCCCGGTGAACCCGCAAGGGTTCGCCGATCTGGTCGCCGATCGTATAAACCGGATTGAGGCTCGTCATGGGTTCCTGAAAAACCATGCCGATATCGTTGCCACGAATGCGGCGCATGGCTTCGTCATCAATGGCGGCAAGGTCCACGGTCTGCCCGCTCTTGCCGCGCAACAGAATGGAGCCCGCATCGATGAAGCCCACTTTTCGGGCAAGAAGGCGCATGATGGAGAGGCTCGTCACCGATTTGCCTGAGCCGGATTCACCGACAAGCGCCACGGTCTCGCCGGGATCGACGGTGATGTCCACACCATTGACCGCGACGATCTCACGCGCGCGGGTACGGAAGACAGTGCGCAGTCCCTTGATGTCGAGGATCGGTTGCCGGCTCATGACGCTCGCCTCAATCCAGCAGGCCGACGCTGCGCAGGATCGCGTCTATGCGGCCTGCTTCCGCCGCGTCAAGCGCCTGGCGCGGGCGTGCCATCTTGTTGGTGGAAATAATGCCGAGATTGCGCATCGCAGTCTTGAAGCCGCCGACGCCGGTAGCCCCACCGCTGACGCGGTTTGCGCCAACCCAGACGATTTCGAAGAGGCGGCAAAGGCGCTCCTGCTCCTTGCGCGCGGCCACCCAGTCGCCGCGCTGCGCGGCATCCCAAAGCCGCACATAGCCTGCCGGATCGACATTGGCGAGGCCGGGAACAACGCCGTGTGCGCCCATCAAAAGCGCGTTGTCCACGACGGTTTCCGAGCCGGTCATAAGAAACACGTTCCTGTTTTCGGCCAGATCGAGCAATGCATAACGGAAATTGCCGTCATCGCCGGAGGAATCCTTCAGTCCGATGATCGTGCCTTCATTGGCAAGCGTCACCACGGTCTGGCGCGAGAGCTTGGTATGGACGCAGACCGGAATGTCATAGGCAATCAGCGGAATATCGACCGCATCGCGCACCATGCGGAAATGATCGATGATCTCGGGCTGGCTGGTGATTGTGTAGAAGGGAGCGGTGACAACGACCGCATCGACGCCGACGTCCTTCGCGGCTTTTGCATGGGCAATCACGCGGTCGGTGGCCGGGTCTATGACGCCGGCAATGACCGGAACACGGCCGTTCGCTACTTTCACCGTATGTTCAAGAATCCTGCGCCGTTCTGCCTCGTCATAGAACACCACTTCGCTGGTGGAGCCGAGCGCGAAAAGGCCATGGCAGCCGCCTTCGATCAGATGTTCGAGAACACGGGTATAGGAGTCGTAATCGACCGAGTGGTCGTCGTTGAGCGGGGTGACAACGGGAGGGACAACGCCAAAGAATTTCGACATTTCATATTCGCTTTCTGGTTCAGTTGAGTTCTGCGCGGGGGTCGAAGGCATCCCTCAGACCATCACCGATGAAGTTGATCGCCAATACGGCCAGCACGAGTGCGCCTCCGGGGAAGAGCCATTGCCATGGGAACTGTTCCAGCACCGCGGTGGAGCGGGCGGCGTTGAGCATGTTGCCCCAGCTTGCAGCCGGTGGCGGCACGCCGAGGCCAAGGAAGGAGAGGCCGGCTTCGAGCAGGATGGCATTGGCCACCTGCAGCGTTGCATAGACGACGAGAATATCGATCGAATTGGGCAGGCCATGACGGAACAGGAGGTGGCCGAGGCCAGCTCCCATGCCGCGCGACGCCATGACGAATTCACGCTCGCGCAGCTCCAGAAGGCGTGCGCGGATCATGCGTGAAAGCACCGGCCAAGAAAGAAGCGCAATGACGACAACCGTGGACCAGATGCCTGAACCGATGATGGAGGCCAGAACCAGCAGGAAGATGACCGGCGGCAGCGTCATGGCAAGATCGACCGAACGCATGGCAATCGCATCTGCCCAGCGCCCGCCAAGGGCGGAGATCGCACCGATCAGGAAGCCGATGGCCGTGGAAAGCACGACCGACGACACGGCGACGAGGAGCGAAATGCGCCCGCCCTCCATCGTCCGGGCGAAGACGTCGCGGCCCACTCCGTCGGTTCCGAACCAGTGCTTCCAGCTTGGGCCGGAATTCATCGCCAGAAGGTCGATATCGTTCGGCTTGTAAGGCAGCCACAGTGGATAGGTCAGCACCGCGAGCAGAAGCGGGACGAGCAGGACGAGGCCGAATATCGCGGCGCGGTTCTGTATGAAGCGGTTCGCGGAGCGGGCCATCGGCCCTGCGGAAGAGGTAACGGACTGGCCCATCTTACGTAACCTTGATGCGTGGATCGATGACCGCATAGGCCAGATCGGTCAGGATATTGACGATGATGACACAGGCGCCGATCACAAGCGTCGCGCCCATGATGACCGGATAGTCGCGGGTCTCGACCGCATTGATGAGGAGAAGCCCCATGCCCGGCCAGTTGAAGACGCTCTCGGTGAAGATCGCGCCGCCCACTGCAAGGCCGATGGTGGAGCCGATGAGGGTCACGACCGGCAGCATGGCGTTTCGCAAAGTATGCTTCACGACCACCCAGAATTCGCGCACGCCCTTGGCGCGTGCGGTGCGCACATAATCCTGATTGAGTGTTTCAAGCATGGAGGAGCGCATATAGCGCATGATGAGCGCTGCATGGCCGATGGAAAGCACGAGGGCTGGCAAGGCCAGATGGCGCAGCAGATCGGATATGGAGAAATCCGTCGCCGGTGTCAGCATTCCGCCGGACGGAGCCCATTTGAGGCGTACGGAAAAGATATAAAGGCCGAGCAGCGCCGTGAGAAAAGCGGGGCTGGAAATGCCAAGCAGGGCCAGCACCGAGAAGGAATAATCCGGCAGTGAATTGCGGCGCACGGCACTGATGATGCCGGTCGTGACGCCTATCACAATGGCAATGGCAAGACCGGCAGCCATCAGGAGAAGCGTCGGCCCGATGCGCGAGGCTATGAGGCCGGAAACGGTTTCGTTGAAGCGCTGCAGCGAATGGCCGAGATTGCCCTGCACGGCCTGTCCGAGCCAGGCGAGATACTGCACCGGCAAGGGGCGGTCGAGGCCGAGCTGTGCCCGCAATGCATCCATTTCCGTCTGGGTCATGGCGACATTGGGGTTGATATAGGCGTCGATCGGATCGCCGGGCGTCAGTTGCAGCAGGACAAAGATCAATATCGTCAGCGCCAGCAACATGCCGAGCCCTATGAGCAAGCGATGAAGGCAATAGCGGAGCATATAATTCTACAGCCTGTCGTTGGTGTTTGGATGCGAGGGGCCGGGACGGCGTCTTTACAAGTCGCCGTCAGCCCTGTCTGGTTGCAAATGGAGCGCTGTTATTCGGCTATCGACCACTTTTCCGGATGGGCCTGATAGGGGCCGCCAGCCGGTGCAGGTATCCAGACAAAATCCTTGAGCTTGTTGGATGCCACGCCGTAGCGGTTGGCAACCCACATCGTACCCCAGGGAAGATTGGCATTGGTCGCCTTGCAGACATCCTGATAGCGTGCATCGCGCTTGGCGGCGTCCGTTTCGGCAAGGGCAGCGTCAAGCGCCTGCGTCACTTCCGGCATACGGATGCGCATTATGTTGGAGCCTGCGGGCGGAATCTGCTTTTCGTTGAGGCCGATATTGATATTGGACGGATCAGGGCCGTTCTGCAGACCGGCGAAGATCAGCGGAAACTCACCCGCATTGCCGCCCTGCTTGTAAACGATGGAATTATAGGTCGGGGTATCGACCGTGCGCGGAACGATGTTGATGCCGACCTGTGCCAGCATAGCCTGCATCGCGGCCAGCACATTGGCGACGAGCGGCGAATTGTAATAGGTCAGGATGGGGATCGGCTTGTCGCCATTGATCTTGTCCCAACCTGCCTCATTGAGAAGCTGCTTGGCCTTTTCGGGGTCATATGCATAGGCATCGATCTCCTTCGGCACCAGACGGTCGGCAACATAGACGCAGTTTGCGGGCTTGGCCGCGCCGCCATAAAGGCTCTGGATGATTGCATCGCGGTTGATCGCGTACATGAAGGCTTGTCGGATCTTGAGGTCCTTCCAGAGCGGAACCTCCTGATTGAAGCCGACATAGTTGACCACGAAGGAGTCGCCTTCGATCACGTGAAAGGCGTTGTCGCTACTGAAAGTCGAAACATCATTGGAATCGACGTAAGTGAACTGGATTTCACCGGAACGCAGTGCAGCGATGGCCGCAGCCGGATCGGCGAAATAACGATTGATGAGCTTGTCCACCTGAGGTTTGCCGCCGCGATAATCGGGGTTGGCGGCAAGTTCGACATATTGATCGGCAACATATTTGTTGAATTTGAACGGGCCGGTCCCAATCGGTGAACTGGACCACCAGGCGTTCTTGGCAAGCTGTTCGGGCGGGATGGACGCCAGCGCATGTTCGGGCAACATCATCACTTTCGTGAGTGTGTCGAGCATGGAGGGGCTCGGGTCCTTGAGCTTTATCACCAGGGTCTTTTCATCGGGCGTGTCCACCGATGCGATGGAAGCGAGCCGGGCGGCGAAAACCGATCCTGTCTTGCCGTCCCTGGCGAGGTCGAAGGTGAATTTCGCATCCTTCGATGTAAACGGCTTGCCGTCATGCCATTTGGCGTCAGCAAGCTTGAAAGTATAGGTCAACTGGTCGGGGCTTATCTCGAAGGATTCCGCCAAATCGCCCACGATGTTTTCAAGCTTGTCGTCGTATATCACCAGCGGTTCGAAATAGGTGACGAGCCATGTGAAGCCGCCCGTCGCGGCCAGTGGATTGAAATTTCCCTGAAAGCCGCCGGGTCCGACGTCGAACCCGCCGGAAATCGTGCCTGCGGCCATGGCTGGCGCAACAGCATAAAGCGGCCCGGTGAGAACCGCTGCCGATAGGGCAAGTGCTGAATAAAAATTACGCAACCTCATGTTTTCCTCCCAGTCAATGAAGCGGTTCTGTTGAGGGCGATCACCTGATTGATGCCCGAATAGTGGCGGTCGAGCTGTTTGCGCACGGCGACCACATCGCCTGCTTCGATCGCATCCACGATTGCGACATGATCGCGCCATGTCGTTATTGGATCGATATTCTCCAGGTTCATGAAATTCGATGCCTTGTAGAAGGCAAGCCAGAACACTTCGATCAGGCGAAGCAGCATTTCATTGTCCTGACAGCGGAACAAAAGCTGGTGAAAGTGCCTGTCCTCTTCAGGAAAACCTTCGCCACGCTCTGCACGCTGCCGCATTTTCTCCAGCGTGTCGCGCAGTTCCCTGATGTCGTCTTCACCGATCAATTCAAGCGTCTTGTCGATGAGGCCGACTTCCAGAGCCCGGCGAATAGCGGTTACTTCCTCGATCTGCCGCAAGGCATCGCCAAGGCCGTAGGCCAGGTTCTCCAGCAGGGGCTCAAAAGAGAAGGCTTTCACGAAGACGCCGATGCCCCGGCGCGATTCCAGCACGCCCACCGATTCCAGCGCCTTGATCGCCTCGCGCACCGAATTGCGGCTGACGCCAAGTTGCGCGGCAAGCTCGCCTTCCGGCGGAAGGGGCGCGCCCGCCTTAAGGCCGTTATCCTCGATATAGGCACGCAGGCTCTCCTGAACCGATACGTGCAGCAAAGGTGCGCGCTTCAGGGGCTTGATCGGGTTTTTCATCTTCGTCTCCGGTTTGGACATGCGGGACTCCGATTGAGCTGACAACCATCAATTATCCACTTG
Organism: Brucella oryzae; assembly: GCF_041929965.1. Taxonomy (NCBI): domain Bacteria; kingdom Pseudomonadati; phylum Pseudomonadota; class Alphaproteobacteria; order Hyphomicrobiales; family Brucellaceae; genus Brucella; species Brucella oryzae. The sequence goes on from NZ_JBHEEO010000001.1 coordinate 15,718, forward strand.
TAGGATATCTGTCAATCGGATATTTAGAAATCAGTTATTCGACCATCATGGGAGATACGCGAAATGGCGGTTCGAGCGAAGGGGCTATCGCGCGAATGCGCGGCTTGCCACAGGATGCGGAGAAGGAATGGAGCATGAGCGAAGCGATATTCGACAGACTGCGGGGCAGGCTTATCGTCTCATGTCAGCCGGTGCCGGGAAGCCCGTTTGATAATGTGGCTTCGGTCGTCGCTTATGCGCAGGCAGTCGGGGCTTCTGGAGCAAGCGGATTGCGCATCGAAGGTGCAGCCAACGTCACGGCGGTCGTGCAGGCAGGCGATCTGCCGGTGATCGGTCTTATCAAGCGTGACCTTGATGACAGTCCTGTTCGTATCACGCCCTTTCTGGAAGATGTGAAGGCGCTTTGCGATGCGGGTGCGGCCATTGTGGCGGTTGATGCGACAGATCGGCCGCGCTCCGTTCCCGCAGCGGAGTTGATTGCCGAAATCAAGCGGCGGGGGCGGATCGCCATGGCCGATATTTCCACTCTCGCGGAAGCACAAAGTGCTCTGGCCGCAGGCGCCGACATTATCGGCACCACAATGTCAGGCTATACGGATGAAGCGCCGACGCCCAAAGACCCGGACCTCGATCTGGTCACGCACTGTTCTCGTCTGGGTGGCTTTCTCATCGCGGAGGGACGTTACAATAGCCCGCAGCAGGCAGGCGAAGCGATTCTTGCTGGAGCGGACGCCGTGGTTGTCGGCTCTGCCATTACGAGGCCTGAACATATCACCGGCTGGTTCCGCGATGCCGTTGAAAGTGCGGCAAAGCCGTCATCGCCGGTGCTTGCCTTCGATATCGGTGGAACCAAGACGCTGGCGGCGCTGGTCCGGGGCCGGGAAATCGTGGAACGCCGGGTCATGGCAACCCCTGTTCCGGTTGGCGGCGAACAATGGATCGAAGCCATAACCAGTCTCGCATCCGGCTGGCATGGGCGCTATCAGCGCGCAGCAATCGCCGTGACGGGACGCGTGGACGGGGAAGGGTGGTCTTCGCTCAATCCCGGAACACTTGCCATCCCGCAGGATTATCCGCTGGGGCGCAAGATTGGGGCAGTGCTTGGCGTTCCCGTCGAGGTGGTCAATGATGCGCAGGCGGCGGCATGGGGCGAATATCGCTTCGGCGCGGCGCGCAGGCGCGACATGGTGTTTCTCACGATTTCCAGCGGTATTGGCGGCGGTATCGTTCTCAATGGACGCCTGCTGCGCGGTGCGCGCGGCATTGCCGGAAGCCTGGGGCAGGTGCCGGTCGCCGGATCATCGGGGCTCGTGAGGTTGGAAACTTTGGGCTCCGGTTTCGGCATTGCCAAAAGGGCGCTTGAAGTGGGTCATGCGGGCGATGCGCGTGCGGTTTTTTGCGCTGCTGCGGCAGGCGAAAGCTGGGCGCATGGCATTCTTCAGGATGCGGCCTTGCATCTGGCCGCCGCCATTGCGGGTTTGCAGGCAGTCATCGACCCCGAATGCGTGGTGATTGGCGGTGGGGTTGGCCTGGCAGACGGCTTCCTCGATAGGCTGCGCGAAGCGCTTGCCAACCATCCCGCTGTCATGATTCCCGATCTTGTTGCCGCTGAACTGGGAACGGATGCCGGCATCATCGGTGTGGCCGATCTGGCAAAGGTAAGTTGCTGCCGCGATTGACGTCTAAAGCTTGGTATATGATCTGCCGTTAGAGCGCTTTGCCGCTGTGGATGCGACAGGCGTTCCAAAGCCGAGACCGTTCTCTACAAATTACTTGAATCAGCTTCGCCAGGTCAGGAAGCGTTTCTCAATTTGCCCGATGATGAAATTGACGATCAGTCCCATCACCGACAGGATTGTAACCCCGGCAAACAGCTTTTCAAGGTCGTAGAGCGATCCGGCTTCAAGAATATAGGAACCGACACCGAACTGGGCGCCGAGCATTTCGGCTGCGACCAGCAGAATGATGGCGATGGAGATCGACACCCGCAACCCGGACAGGATCGCAGGAAATGCGCCGGGCAGGATGATCTTGCGCACGATCGACCACCATCCAAGGCCGAAACTCTGGCCCATGCGCACAAGCGAACGATCTACATTATCGACTGCGCCGTAAGTGGCGACGACGGTGGGCGTAAAGGTGCCGAAGGCAATGAGCATGTATTTCGACATCTCGTCGATACCGAACCAGATCACGAAGAGCGGCAGGAGAGCGATCTTGGGGATCGGGAAGAGGGCGGCCACAAGCGGCACCAGACCGGCGCGTACATAGCTGAACAAGCCAATCATTACGCCGAGACCGACACCGACCGCGATGCCAAGGCTTGCACCGACGATAAGCCGCCGCAGCGATGGCAGCAGATGTTGCCACAAGAGACCGGTCTGCCAGAGCTGGACGAAGGTTTCCAGCACGGCGGAAGGGCGCGGCAATGTCAGATTGGATATGAAGCCGCTGCGGGTTCCGATTTCCGCGAGCGCCAGCAGCGCCACGAACAGGATCAGGGCCATATGGCGCACTGGTTGGGGCGCAAAGCCGCCGCCCCGGAAAGGAACGGGGCGAACATCCGGGCCGGGCTGCTTCATTTCTGCGATCTCAACCATTGATCAACTCCTGATCTGCCGCCTGCGCTTCCGCCCGCATCAGCTCCCAGAGCTGCTTCTGTTTTTCTTCAAGAACGGGGTCGCCAAGATGGCGTTCGGAAAGGGGAATATCGATGTCGACAATTTCCCTGATCCGTCCCGGCCTGCGCGAAAGCACCACGACCCGATGGCCAAGTCGGACCGCCTCGTTGAGATTGTGCGTGACATAGACCGAGGTAAATGGCTGGCGCGTCCACAGCGTGATCAGGTCGTCCATCAGCAGTTCCCGCGTCTGGCTATCAAGCGCCGACAAGGGTTCATCCATCAGCATGACGGCGGGGCGCACCGACAAGGCGCGCGCAATCGCCACGCGCTGGCGCATGCCGCCCGACAATTGCTTCGGCAGAGCCTGCCGGAAATCCGATAGCCGGGTGCGCTCCAGCACATTGGTCACGATCCTGTCCATTTCCGCCCGGCCAAGACCGTGATCCTCCAGCACCAGCTTGATATTTCCTTCTACGCTACGCCATGGCAGCAGCGCAAAATGCTGGAAAACATAGGTGAGGGGATTGAGCGACTCCTTCGGCGGCGAGCCGATCTGCAGCACCTCGCCCGAGGATGGCTTTTCAAGGCCACCCAGAAAACGCAGAAGCGTGGACTTTCCGCAGCCCGAAGGACCGATCAGGCAGACAATCTGCCCTTGCGGGATGGTAAGCGATATATCTTTCAGAACTTCGACCGGACCATAAAAATGGCTGATATTCTTAAGTTGCAGATCCATTTCCACTCCAGTCTTCGTGCCCGACATTATGCGCCGGGCACGGAATGTTCAGTCTCAGCGAAATTCAGCCGGTCTCAGATTGTCTTGACGTAGGATGTGTCGAACAGCTTTTCCTGTGTGACAGCTTCCTTGACCATGCCTTCGGACCGGAACCAGTCCAACTGCTCCACGCAGCTATTCAGCGACAGGGCAAGCCCCTTGTTGATGCGCATCGCGCCATCGATCAGGTTCTGCTTGGCGGTCTCGAACGGGCTGTCGCTTTCGACATATTTGTGCACGATCTTTGCGATGTCGTCGCGCGCGGCATCGTCTGCCGTGTTGTCGACGAAGGCCGCATTATAATCATCGATTGCCCTGGAATAGGCTTTGACGAAGGCTTCCGTCATGGCGCGCTCGTCGCTCGCATTCTTTGTGGACGTAAATGCCGTCGTGACCTGATAATCCGGCGCGTAATCAGAGACGAGGCCGATCTGCTTTGCAGCGCCTTCGCGGATAAGCTTCTTGGCGATATTGGGCTGAATGGCCCAGGAATCGATCTGCCCGGTTGACAGGGCGCCGACCACGGCGCCGAGCTTCTGCAGCGGGCGGAGCTGGATTTCAGAAAGCGGAATATTATTGGCCTTGGCGATCTTGTGCGCCATGAAATGGAATGACGATCCAGCCGTGGTGATGCCGAAACTGTGTCCCGCCAGCTTGGACGGTTCCGTAAGCCCAGCTTCATAGGACTTGTTAGAGGCCAGGATGACGTTTCCCGTAATGCCTTTTTCTTCTGCAAGCGCACCGCCGATGACCTTGATCGCGCCCTTGTCAGCCAGGCTGATAAGGCCGCCGCTCATCGCGGTTACGCCAAAATCGGCATCGCCGGAAGCAATGGCGACAGCCATGGGCTGGGCGGCTTCGAAGAATTTCAGTTCGATATCAAGCCCGGCATCTTTGAAATAACCGCGCTCATGCGCAATATAACTTGGCGCGTGGCTTGCCAGATGAAGCACAGCCAGATTGCGCGTGGCAGCGCGAGCAGGGGAGCCCAAAGCCGTGCTGATCCCCAGCGCGCCAAACCCCATCAATGTCTGACGGCGTGTCAGGGTGAAATCCATTCTGACATCTCCTCCGATGCGGTTGTCAGCCCGGCGCAATAGATTTCCTGCGAAGCCCGGCAAACAAAATTTCATTACGTCTCTGCCATGGAAAAATATGGAAGATTGCTTTCGCATAAAGCCACGTGGCTCGATTTTCAATAACATTAACGGTTAAGTTTCAGGTCTACGGATACCGATCTCATGGAGAAGTTGCAGTTTGAAATAGAACCCACCCCTGATGCGCACATCGATCACATAATATGTATTATGGAACTAAACAGTAGGAGATTGGGAAGCGACGGCGCCAAATGACTATTATGACGCAGCCATGAACCGTCGGTGTAACTTTTAGCGAATCAACACTTTTTTCAATACCGATCAAGTTGACATTCGAAAGCCGCAAATCATGGAAATTACGGCATTTTTCAGGTGTGTTCAGCAGCCATTCTGCTTTGTAAATCCGGTGAAAGTAGAGAATTCCGTACCAGAACATCAGTGCATAAATTTCGCAAGAAAACAGGAATATATTAATTAAGTCAAAGCGTTGATAAGTTCTCTTGCAAGTGGCGTTCTTATCCATAAGATGCGAGCCATTTCAAAAATTTCAAAGGAGGGGTTCTCAAGTGTATCGTAAATTTCTACTGACAGGTGTGTGTCTTCTGGCGCTGGCTGGTGCAGCTTCGGCTGAAGTCGTTCTCAATCGCGGCAACGACACCGATCCGGCGACGCTGGACCATCACCGCACGTCCACTATTGCGGAAGGCAATGTGCTGCGCGACCTCTATGACGGCCTGACCATTCAGGATGCCGACGGAAAGGCCATTCCCGGCGTGGCGAAATCCTGGGATATTTCCGAGGACGGCACGGTTTACACTTTCCATCTGCGTGACGATGCAAAATGGTCGAACGGCGATCCGGTTACAGCTGGAGATTTCCAGTTCACCTTCCGCCGCCTGATGGACCCGAAGACGGCCGCCGGCTATGCCAGCATGCTGTTCATCATCAAGAATGCCGAAGATATTGCCGGCGGCAAAAAGCCGACCGACCAGCTTGGCGTCGAAGCCGTTGATGACCACACGCTCAAGATCACGTTGAACGCCCCTGCTCCGTACTTTCTCGAGCTTCTGACCCACCAGACCGGCTTCCCGATGAACCAGAAAAGCGTCGAGGAAAATGGCGACAAGTTCACCACGCCCGGCAAGATGGTGACGAACGGCGCCTATATGCTGGAGAGCTTCACCCCGAACGACAAGATCGTGATGAAGAAGAATCCGCATTATTATGAAGCGGATCAAGTGAAGATCGATACGGTCAACTGGATACCCTTCGAGGACCGCGCAAGCTGCATGCGCCGCTTCGAGGCCAAGGAAGTGCAAATCTGCTCCGACGTTCCGGCCGAGCAGATGGACTATGTGAAGAAGAACCTGTCCAAGGAATTCCGCATGGCGCCCTATCTCGGCGTCTATTACCTGCCGGTCAAGGGCAAGACCGCGGACAGCAAGCTGAAGGATCCGCGCGTCCGACAGGCGATTTCCATGGCCATCGACCGTGACTTCATCGCCGATCAGGTCTGGCAGGGCACTATGCTTCCGGGCTATTCGATGGTTCCGCCCGGCATCGCCAATTATGTGAAGGATGCGCCGAAACTCGACTATTCCGACGATATGCTGGATCGTGAGGACAAGGCCAAGGCGCTGTTGAAGGAAGCGGGCGTCGAGCCGAACACGCTTTCGATCGAACTGCTGTACAACACCTCGGAAAACAACAAGAACACGATGGCCGCCATCGCCGATCAGCTTGGCAATATCGGTATCAAGGCCAAACTCAACGAAACCGAAGGTGCTACCTATTTCAACTTCCTGCGTGAAGACGGTCCGTTCGATATTGCCCGCGCCGGCTGGATCGGCGACTATAACGATCCGCAGAATTTCCTCTATATCAGCCAGAGCAATGTGAGCTTCAACTATTCCAAGGTGAAGAACGCCGATTACGACGCGCTGCTGGCGAAGGCCGAAAAAATTACCGATCTCAACGAGCGCGCAAAGGTTCTGGCCGAAGCCGAACAACTGAAGCTCGATGAGATGAGCAATATTCCAATTCTTTACTATTCGTCGCGCGCCCTCGTTTCGGACAAGATCGACGGTTGGAACGACAACCTGATGGACAGCCACAAGACGCGCTGGCTCTCGTTTAAACAATAAATTTTCAGCTTGGGCTGCGCCTGTCGGCGCGGCCCTTTTTTCTTTCGGTCAGAGAAGCCGAAGGGTCCCTCTTTTTACGGGGCGGTTTATTTAAAAATTATATGGGAGTTTTCTCAATGTCTCGCAGAGCTTTATTGGCTGGTGTTTGCCTTGCCTTACTGGCTGGCTCCGCTTCGGCTGAAACAGTTATTAATCGCGGCAACGACGCAGATCCTTCTACTCTGGATCAACAACTCACCACAACGGTTCAGGAGGACCGCGTTCTAAAGGATCTTTACGAAGGTCTTGTCGCACAGGATGCGAAAGGAGAGGCAATCCCCGGTGCAGCCTCGTCATGGGAAGTTTCGAAAGACGGTCTTACCTATACATTTCACATGCGTGAAAACGCCAAATGGTCGAATGGAGATCCCGTTACGGCGGGTGATTTCGAGTTCTCGTTTCGCCGTCTTATGGACCCCAAAACCGCTGCCGGCTATGCCAGCGTCTTTTATGCAATCAAGAACGCCGAACAGATAGCGACAGGCAAAATGCCGGTAGACCAGCTCGGCGTCAAAGCGCTCGATGACAAGACCCTACAGATTACGCTGAAAGACCCCGCCCCCTATTTCATTCAGCTCTTGACGCACAATACGGCCTATCCAGTAAATCCGAAGGCGGTCAAGGAATATGGCAGCAAGTTCACTCAGCCCGGAAAAATGATCAGCAATGGCGCTTATGAACTTGTCAGCTTCAATCCCAATGACAAGATCGTCATGAAAAAGAATCCCTATTACTGGGATGCCAGCCATGTGCAGATCGATCAGGTGAACTGGATACCATTCCAGGATCGCTCAAGCTGTATGCGCCGGTTTGAGGCAAAAGAGGTCGACATCTGTTCCGATGTCGCGGCTGAGCAGATGGATTATGTGAAGAAGAATTTTGGCAAGCAATTCCGTCACGCCCCCTATCTCGGAGTCTATTATATCGACATCAAGGGAAAGCCCGACAGCAAATTGCGCGATCCACGTGTAAGAGACGCTATTTCAATGGCGATTGACCGCCATTTCCTCTCGGAAGAGGTCTGGCGAGGTATCATGCTGCCAGGATATTCGATGGTACCACCCGGAATTGCAGATTACGTCAAGGAAACGCCCCGCCTTTCCTTTGCCGATGAAGATATTCTGGACCGTCAGGATGAGGCCAAAAAACTTTTGAAGGAAGCTGGCGTCACGCCTGGAAGTCTTTCGGTCGAACTGAGGTATGGCACTTCTGAAAACCACAAGAATACAATGGCGGCAATTGCCGATATGTTGAAGGATATCGGCATTAATGCCTCACTCAACGAGGTCGATGCGACGACCTATTTTAACTATCTCCAAGAGAAGGGCATGTTCGATATCGCCCGCGACGGATGGATCGGGGACTATAACGATCCCAATTCATTCCTGGAGCTGTTCAAGAGCAACAGCTATTTCAATTATGCCCAATGGTCGAACAAAGACTATGACGCATTGATGGCAAAAGCCGCAACCATGACTGATCTCGACGCAAGAGCAAAGGTACTCGCCGATGCCGAAAAGATTCTTCTTAAAGGCGCCAGTGTCGTTCCACTGCTCTATTACTCATCAACCGCATTGGTCGCCGACAAGGTTCAGGGTTACGACAATAACCTCATGAACTCACATGCCACGCGGTGGCTGTCGATTAAAAACTAAAACAAAAGATACCCTTAGTGGGATTTGCCGAACCGTCCCAAGGCAGTTCGGCAAAGAAGGGACAAAAACATGCTGGGCTATACGCTCCGACGATTGGGTAGTGCGATACCCACGATATTCATCATCATCACGCTGACGTTCTTTCTGATCCGGCTTGCGCCCGGCGGCCCCTTCGACCTTGAAAGGCCGATTGATCCATTGATCCTGGAGAACCTCAAAAAAGCCTATAATATGGATGCGCCGCTGTGGCAGCAGTATCTGATTTATCTGGGCAACCTTCTGCACGGCGATCTTGGACCGAGCTTCACGCGACGCGATTTCACCGTGAACGATCTTTTCGCTTCCGGCCTGCCGGTTTCAATCATGCTCGGCACCCTCGGCCTGACGCTTGCCGCAATCATCGGAACGTTTCTCGGCACGCTGGCCGCGCTGAAACAGAATTCGGCCATCGACTATTTTGTCGTTGCGCTGGCTACATTCGGCATCACCACGCCCAACTTCGTGGTGGCCCCCCTCCTCAGTCTCCTGTTCGGCGTCATTCTCGGATGGGTTCCGGCGGGCGGCTGGTCGTCGGCCAATATAACCTACTGGATATTGCCGGTTCTGACACTTGCATTGCCGCAAGTCGGCGTCATTGCGCGCCTCGTGCGCGGCGCGACCATCGAAGCATTGCGCGCCAATCACGTGCGCACCGCCCGCGCCTATGGCCTGCCTTCGCGCGTAGTTGTGGGCGTGCACGCCTTGCGCGCCGCCATGCTCCCTGCCGTCTCCTATCTTGGCCCAACCGCTGCAGCCCTTCTCACGGGTTCGGTCGTGGTCGAGACGATTTTCGGCATTCCGGGCATCGGTCGCTATTTCGTGCAGGGGGCGCTCAGCCGCGATTACACCCTCGTCATGGGAACCGTTGTCGTTATTTCGGTCTTCGTCGTGGTCTTCAACCTGATCGTCGATCTTCTTTATGCATGGCTTGATCCGAGGGTTCGCTATGACTGATCTTTCTGTACCGACGGAAACAGCCCAGCTGGAGGTTCCCAGCCGCTCACTCTGGCAGGATGCATGGCTGCGCCTGCGCAAGAACAAGGCTGCCGTGGCAAGCGCCATTGTCCTTCTTCTGATGGCTTTTATGGGCATATTCGGCCCGATGCTGAGCCCTCACCCCTATGACAAGATTTATCCGCAATTCGTGCGTGTAGCACCCAGCCTTGAGGCCTATCCGCGTGAAGACACGGTCATGCCGGGCCTTGAACGGGAACTCGCCCGCGCACGACTGAAAGCGTCCGGCGAACCGGAACTCTCCGGCGATAAGCTTGTTGTCGATGTAACGTCGCAACGTCCTACCGATGAACGTGTGCTGCGTTATTTCCAGCGCTCCGATCTTTTCAGCAACCCGAAGATCGAACTGGCCGCGGACGGTCTCAGCGGCAAGCTGACCCTCAACGTGGCGCGCAATTACTTCCTGCTCGGCACCGATAATCTGGGCCGCGATCTGATGACACGCATCTTCATAGGCGTGCGCATGTCGCTCGCCATCGGTCTGCTTGCCTCGGCCATGGCTCTGGTGCTCGGCGTCGGCTATGGCGCGATTTCCGGCTATCTTGGCGGGCGCATCGACAATGTGATGATGCGGCTGGTCGATATTCTCTATTCGCTGCCATTCATCTTCTTCGTGATATTGATGCTCGTCTTCTTCGGACGATCCATTTTCATCATCTTCATCGCCATTGGCGCGACGGAATGGCTGGATATGGCGCGCATCGTGCGCGGACAGACGTTGAGCCTCAAGCGTCAGGAATTCGTGCAGGCGGCGGAAGCGCTTGGCGCGACGCGGCGCGGCGTCATCACCCGCCATATCATTCCCAATGCGCTCGGCCCGGTTATCGTTTTCGTGACGCTTCTGGTGCCGAAGGCAATCCTGCTTGAAAGTCTCCTCTCCTTCCTCGGCCTCGGCGTTCAGGATCCCCTCACCTCTCTGGGGCTGCTGATTTCCGAAGGTGCCCAGAACATGCGCGGCGCAAGCTGGCAATTGATCTGGCCTGCTGTAACGCTCACCATCATCCTGTTTGCGCTGAACTTCCTTGGCGACGGCCTGCGCGACAGCCTTGACCCGAAGGACCGCTGAGATGACAGTCGAAAACATTCTGAGCGTGCGCGACCTGCGCGTTACCTTCGACACGCATGACGGGCCGGTGGAGGCCGTGCGCGGCATCGATCTCGACGTCAAAGCCGGAGAAACCATCGCCATTGTGGGCGAATCCGGCTCCGGCAAGAGCCAGACCACCATGGCGATGATGGGTCTTCTGGCCCAGAACGGCAAGGCGACTGGCCAGGCGCTCTATCGCGGCCAGGATCTGATCGGCATGTCCGAAAAGAAGCTGAACAATATCCGCGGCGCAAAGATCACCATGATCTTTCAGGAGCCGATGACCTCGCTCGATCCGCTTTACCGGATCGGCGACCAGCTTGCCGAACCGCTTCGCTATCATCGCGGCATGAACAGGAAGCAGGCGCGCCCGCGCATTCTTGAACTGCTCAAGCTGGTTGGCATTCCCGAACCGGAGCGGCGCATCGACAGCTACCCTTATGAACTGTCGGGCGGGCAGCGCCAGCGCGTCATGATCGCCATGGCGCTTGCCAACGAACCCGACATCCTGATCGCGGACGAACCGACGACCGCGCTCGACGTCACCATTCAGGCGCAGATTCTCGACTTGCTAGCCGACCTGCAAAAGCGGCTTGGCATGGCAGTGGTCTTCATCACGCACGATCTTGGCATCGTGCGGCGCTTTGCCGACCGGGTCTATGTGATGCGTTCGGGCGAAGTGGTTGAAACCAACGATACGGAAAAGCTCTTCACCACGCCGGAGCATCCCTATACGAAGATGCTGCTCGATGCGGAGCCGGAAGGTGAAAAGGCCCCTCCCCGCGACGATTCCCCGGTGCTTGTGCGCGCAGACAATGTGAAGGTCAATTTCCTCATCAACAAGCCATGGATTGGCGCTGCAAACTATCTCACAGCCGTCAACAATGTCTCGCTGACGCTGAAGGAAGGCCAGACCATCGGTATCGTAGGTGAATCCGGTTCCGGCAAATCAACGCTTGGCCGCGCCATTCTGCGTCTTCTCCCGTCAGAAGGTCGCATTGCTTATCTTGGCAAGGAATTGCCGACGGAATCGCAGGCAATGCGTCCGAAGCGCCGCGAATTGCAGCTCGTCTTTCAGGATCCGTTCGGTTCGCTCAGCCCGCGCATGACCGTTGGGCGCATCATCACCGAAGGGCTTCTGATCCACGAACCGAACCTTTCGGCAAAGGAACGTGATCGCCGTGCGCAGGAAGCCTTGCGGGAGGTTGGCATGGACCCGGCCATGCGCAACCGCTATCCGCATGAGTTTTCCGGTGGCCAGCGCCAGCGCATCGCCATTGCGCGCACGATGATCCTGAAACCGCGTGTGATCGTTCTTGATGAGCCGACAAGTGCGCTGGACCGTTCGGTACAGAAGCAGATCGTCACCCTGCTGCGCGACCTCCAGAAGGATTATGGCCTCTCTTACCTCTTCATCAGCCACGATATGGCGGTCGTGCGTGCGGTCTCGGACTATGTGATCGTGATGAAGAACGGAAAAATCGTCGAACAGGGCGATACCGGACAGGTCTTCGATCATCCACGCGAAGATTACACCAAAGCCCTGATGGCCGCAGCGCTCAGCGAAGAGCGCTTCGGGACATGACATCATGACGGAATAAAAAGTGAAAAGGGCCTGATTTCAGGCCCTCAGGCTGCTGACAAACCTCCGGCAGGGTCAAAATGACCTCAGATTCACGGAACGTCCCAGATTCAGAACGTGAACAAATCGGAATCAAAACCCCTCGTTTTTGACTGCTTCCAAAAATCGAGGGGTTTGTAATCAATCTGAGGGCCTGATTTCAGGCCCTTTTTCATGTGGAAGAACTCAGGCGACGCTGTGCAGTTCCGTGCAGACCTTATTACGGCCCATATGCTTGGCGCGATAAAGTGCGGCATCGGCCCTGCGGAAGACCATCTGGAAATCATCGTCTCCCGGTGTACAAAAAGCAATTCCGGCACTGGTCGTCGTTGAAAATTCTCCAGCCGAAGCCTCGAAGGCAATCGCTGCAAAAGCTTTGCGGATGGTGTCGGCCAGAGCGAGAACATCGCTATTATGCTTCTGCCTCAGGATCAGAACGAACTCCTCGCCGCCGATACGAGAGATGAGGGCCGCGCCTTTGACATGGCTGCGCAGAACATCGGAGAAGGTGCCCAGCACCTGATCGCCTACAATGTGACCATGCGTATCATTGATGGATTTGAACGCATCGAGATCGAAGATCACGACTGAATCCCCGAGCTGCAGTTCATTATCGTCCAACACGTCGTAAAGCGCGCGTCGGTTCAGCAGTCCGGTCAGACTGTCGGTGCGTGCCTCGTTGGCATGACGGCGCGCAATGCGCGACTGGGTGAAATTCAGTGACAGCGCGCCAATGCCCGTAATACCAATGATGACGGTAATGGCATTGATATCTTCGGCCCAATTGCTCGGGATCGCAGTCATGATCCATTGTCGTTCATGCAGGATGACAGCGCCGCACAGAAAGAACGAAACCGCCGTCAGGGTATAAAGAACGATCATGCCTATGACCGGGACCGGCGCTTCCCGATAGACATGGAAATATTCCTTTACCGTTAGCAGGAGTAACAGAGCCGAAGTCAGGTTGAAGATCGCCGTGCCGGTGCCCGTCTGTCCGGCCAGAATAGGCAGCGTCGTTGCGCATATGACGGCAATCGCCAGAACGAACAGAAAGCTCCGTTTTATCGGACGTCCGGAAATCTGCCGCGATCCGACGATCAGGAAGATGAAACCAACGCTCTCCAGACCGAAAGCGACAATGGAGGCCGTGGCCAGCGGCAAAGGCCCCGCATAGTAAAGCACAGCCCCCGTGCCGAGCAAAATCATGCCGAGGCAGCCCCAGAGCAGAAATTTGTCACGTGAGTTCTGATACCAGACACTCAGGATCGTCGCCGCGACCGCCAAAGAGCAGATGCCTGCCGCAAAAAACATCGTGTTCTGATCGAGTCCCAATGAGCGCTCCCCCACCGCATGCGCGTTGCACAGTCAAGTGTAGTTCAGCTCTCGATAATAAGCGATAAATAATATGCATATATCGAGCAGGCATCGACTGACATGATGTCGTATCTATACAGAACAGATATGATATGGTTAATAATCGCCGCATATGGGTTTGGTAAAAGAGATCGAGATGTTGAAAATTGCACTGATCACAAGCAGTCTGACACTTCTTGCTGCTGCCTCGTCTTTTGCCGACGAACAGAAAATCGAAGGTGTGGGCCTCGGCAGGGAAATCACCTGTGAATCTGGAGATGTCGGGATCTACGGTGCGGAGAATACCGTCAAGCTCATGGGAGAATGCGGCCACGTGACCGTTCACGGCGTTTCCCATAAGGTGACCTTTGAAAACACCCGGAAGATTTCGATATCCGGAACGAACAACACGGTTTCAGGCGGAGCAACGCAAAATCTGATCGTGGAAGTGTCGAACAATCTGGTAACCGCGACCTTGAAGAAAGGAACGGAACCTTCAGTTCTGGAGGTATCGGGCGCAGAGAACATCGTCAATGTGAAGATCGATGGACCTTCGCAATTCGACGTCAGCGGCGCCAACCATCAGGTGACCTGGTCGCTTGCCGACGGCTCCACCGAACCGACAATCTCGATCTCCGGCGCAGATAACGATGTAACCAGGGCTAATTGATACGCAATTTCGCCTGCACGGCACCGTGAAGAAGTGCCGTGCAGGCTATCGATTTAAGCTGCCAGCGATGCCATATCGATGACGAAACGATAGCGCACGTCGCTCTTTAGAACGCGCTCATAGGCTTCGTTGACCTGCTGGATATTGATCTTCTCGATTTCCGAAACAATGTTGTGCTGACCGCAGAAGTCCAGCATTTCCTGCGTTTCCTTGATCGAGCCGATCATCGATCCTGCGAGCGACTTGCGACCGGGAATGAGCGAAAACGCATGCACCGGCACCATATGCTCCGGAGCGCCGACCACAACCATCGTGCCATTTACCTTGAGCAGGCCAAGATAAGCATTCCAGTCAATGGCAACGCCAACCGTGCAGATGATGAGATCGAACGATCCTGCCAGATTCTCGAAGGTGGCAGGATTACTGGTGGCATAATACTCGTGGGCACCAAGTCTGAGGCCGTCTTCCTTCTTGGAAAGTGACTGGCTCAGAACCGTTACATGCGCACCCATGGCATTGGCGAGCTTGACGCCCATATGCCCGAGCCCACCCATGCCGATGATTGCGACCCGCTTGCCGGGACCGGCATTCCAGTGACGTAGCGGCGAGTAGAGCGTAATGCCAGCACAAAGCAGCGGTGCCGCTGCATCGAGCGGAAGATTATCCGGCATGGAAAGGACATAGCCTTCCTTGACGACGATATGGTCGGAATATCCGCCCTGCGTCCGCTCCTTTCCCTCCGCATCGAATGTATTGTAGGTCTGGATGAGGCCCGGAAGATACTGCTCGTTGTCCACATCGCGGCTGGCGCAGCCGACACAGGAATCCACGAAGCAGCCGACGCCTACCTTGTCACCGACCCTGAACTTGGTGACCGCTTCGCCGACTGCAGTGACAATGCCCGCGATTTCATGTCCCGGAACAATAGGATAAACGGCATTCTTCCATTCATTACGGACGGTATGGATGTCGGAATGGCAAACACCGCAATACTGGATCGAGATGACCACGTCATCCGCATTGGGTTCACGTCGTTCAAAAGTGAACGGAACCAACGGTTCATCTGCATCCGTAGCAGCGTAACCTCTTGCTATGGCCATGTTAGTCTCCATTTATTGGGTTTGGAAAGCACACGGAATATGCCGGAAGCAAGGGCAGATGCGGTAGACCAATCCTGCAAGCTTCTTGCACGATCCTGCAAAACTGCCTGCTTCACGATTGCTGATGTATGCCTGCCTGATCAATAATTGCTGTACTCTATCTCATCTGAAGCGGATCACCTATGACGTCACTGAGAGACACCTATAATGAGCTGGCCGCTCTGGCTGAGCGTTTCACCGGACAGGACGGTGAATATCGCACACCAATCGAAGGTCTGGGGATCAGCAGGCGGACAACGCCAAGCATCCCATGCCATAGCAGCTATCGGCCCTGTCTCGCCATGGTTCTGCAGGGCGCGAAATCCCTGCGTCTCGGTTCCGAGACGATCAACTACACCAAGGGCGAATATCTGGTGACGTCACTCGACCTGCCCGTCACATGGCGGGTGGTGGAGGCAAGCCCGGAAGCGCCGCATCTTTGTCTGGCCCTCGCCATCGACAGCGAAAAGCTCACCGACCTGATCGGGCGCGCCGACGTTCGCAGGCACATGATGACCGACGGCGATCAATGGGGCATCGCCGTCAATGCCGCGCCTGCGGGACTGCTGGATGCGGCCCTGCGTCTGCTGCGCCTTCTCGACAGCCCTGCCGACATTCCAGTGATGGCCCCTCTGATCGAACAGGAAATTCTCTATCGTCTTCTGACAGGTCCGGGCGGCGAACGACTGATCAATATCGCAACTGCCGACAGCCAGGCTAACCGGATAGCGCGGGCAATCGCATGGCTTCGGCAAAACTTTGCCGCACCATTGCGGATCGAACAGCTTGCCGAGCACGTCAATATGAGCGCGTCGTCCTTTCACCATCATTTCAAGGCGATCACGGCAATGACGCCAGTTCAATATCAAAAGCAGCTGCGTCTGAACGAAGCACGCAGACTGATGCTGGTCGAGCGGCTGGATGCCGGTACGGCTGGCCACCGCGTAGGTTATCAAAGCCCTTCGCAATTCAGCCGCGAATATAGCCGCTTCTATGGAAACCCGCCCATGCGCGACATCGAAGCGGCTTAGATAGGGTTGCAGGAAAACGACGGAAATCTCATTCCGCCCTCAGCCTGCAGACGAGCCTCTTTCGGCTTGACGCTCTACAGCCTCGTGCCGGAGGATCATCAGCTCCGACGGATCGGAACCAGTAGCGGCTTTTTACGTTGAAAGCCGTGGCTGGAAGTGCCCATTATGGTGAAGTCGTGTTTCTCACATGACAGAGTGAAACGAAGGGAGGCCAGAAAAATGAAGGCACGCACAGCGACCGTCGGCGATCTTGAAAGTGTTTTTCACGACCTTTCAAGGCGCATGGCCATCGAATATATCGCCGCTGGTAAGGATACAAAGGCGGCTTATGACAATCTAATGATGAATTTGCGGGAAGGTCGTGCGCACGCTTTGCTACAAAGCGACAAGGCGGTCGCTATCATCGCCTGGAACGAAGCAGACGGCGCAACAGAAACGCTTTTTGCGGCGAAGGAAGAATTCTTCAACCGAAATACAGTGCGTTTCTGTAAGCGGCATATCCGGCAGATTCAAGCTCTGGCAGGCGATCTGCCGGTCCATTCGCGAAGCTGGCTGGACCGTTCCGACATTGTGAAATGGTTCAAAATCATCGGCTATGTGGAGAAGGGAACAGATAACGGTGCCAGACTTTTCGAACTGCCGGCCCGCCGCGACGGCATAGTCGCCGCATGATTTTTGCTGTCAAGCAATTCCGGCGGCATTCCGCCCGCTTCCTGAAGAACAAGTGGTTTCTGTTTTTATAAAAATGTAATAAATCAATAAGATATGCTAGGCATCGGAAAGATACCAAGTAATTGCAAAGAAAGGTCAGTTTATTCCCTGATGTGGTTTACGGATTTGAAGCCCCTGAACGCAGATGCCATGCAAATGACAGGAACTTCAAATCCACCGTATTAGCTTTAACGCATTTCTGACGATTAGCTGTTATTTTGGATTATAATCGCCAATCGGGAGAAACCATGGCTTGGAAATTCATGTTTGCCAGCGCCGTTCTTGCTGTTGCGCGGACGATACCGAGGATTTACGTCGCGCCCAAGGGACCAGTTGTTGTCTCCGATAATGCGATGGAAATGGAACTGAAATCGGCGCCAATCAACCCCGACTGGGTACTGGAGGGCAATCCGCAGGCGCGTTCCAGCGAGCAATCGGCCAGTAAGGACCGTGCGGCCTATACAGCCATTTGGGATTGCACTGCAGGCACCTTCCGCTGGTATTTCGGTTGGGATGAAACCGTATATATTCTGGAAGGCGAAGTCCACGTTACAGACGCAGACGGCGGCACACGTACCCTGCGGACTGGCGACGTTGCCTATTTTCGCGGTGGCACATGGGCAACCTGGAAAATTGACACCTATCTGCGCAAGGTCGCTTTCATGCGACGTACTTTGCCAGCGCCGGCTTCGTTCATCTATCGGGCAAGCGACGCGATAAAGCGCCGACTGAGCCGCCGGAACGGTTCGCTCAACTAATTACTGGTTTGTGATCGAGACGGGCACTGCATCCACGCTCATCAGATTGACGGTTAACCTCAATTTTCAGTATAAACCAATGACTGCTTTCGCGGTGCATGATGGGAATGGGGTTCTCCCGAAACTGCCAGTAATTGGCTGATGACTCCTGCCGGAACAGGAGAAGAGTGCGTCGCAAGACTTTTCGAAGCAATTTCATCAAGCTTCCGGAGGTTATCGATCACGCCTCCACCCATTATTGAATGGACACAGAACAATGCAAGCAACCCTCATGGTGGCGCTCGGTGGAGCGATTGGAAGTGTAGCGCGATATTGGCTTGCCCTCTTGATGTTGCCGATAAGCCGCGAACTTCCCTGGGGCACTATCGTCATCAATATTGTCGGCTCTTTCGCAATTTCGTTTTTCGGCGCTTTGACGCTGGAACAAGGCCGCTTTCCCATAGCCGAGATCTGGCGTATCACCTTCATGGTGGGCGTGTGCGGTGGCTTCACCACTTTCTCGTCATTCAGCCTTCAAACGATGGATCTTCTGCGCACTGGCCAACCCGGTAAGGCGCTGTTCAATATTGGTTTTTCGGTCCTCCTTTGCCTCATCGCCGTATGGCTCGGTCTCCTCGCTGCAGAACGCTTCAATGGCGGTATCGAACAGGTCGCACAGAATGTGATCGAAGAAGAAGCATCCTAGGCATCGCGTAAGCAATGCAATGAAGCCCTTATCATTCGCGCGCAGGCTTTAGAAAACAGTACTTTTTCTCTCTGAACTGCATTGCCAGATATGGGCAATCATTCCAGTTTTCGGTGAGACATGCGTGTTCGGGCTTTGCCATTTCATCGATCGTGCACTTCTCGTTTTTACAGGCTTCTATATAGACTTTTCCGGTTTCGACATGCGCCGCAGCGATGACGGTCCTGCCCTTTGGAAGCGTCAGCTTGTCAAATGCATCAATCATCTTTCGCTGCTGAAGAAGCGTGCCGGAATCAGGCTGTCTGGAAATAGTCATCTCACCTGCCTGAAGCATGTATTTATTATACTCACTGAACTGCTCATCATCACATGACAGCTGGCCGTCCACTGAGATGAGTGACGCCTCGCTTTTCAGAGGCAATAAAAAAGACGCAGTGATGAGAAACACAAAGAACAGCGATGGTAGTCCCATCAAAAGGACGGACTTACCTGTTTTCATTTGCTGCGACCTGTTCCGGTTATTTCGATCATTACGGATAGTTTCATATCCTGGGCTTGCTCCATTTAGTAATTAAACCAAAGCATGCTTCTATTACCTATGCAGAAGGCAAATGAGTCATAAGAAAAATAAAACAAATCAATGATGCATGAAAGAGCGCATGGCGGAGGGGGTGGGATTCGAACCCACGGTACAGTCTCCTGCACGCCGGTTTTCAAGACCGGTGCCTTAAACCGCTCGGCCACCCCTCCAGGCGATTGTTTTATCGATGCTTTCCCGCAGTGTGGAAAAGCAGCAAACCGAAGCAAGCTATCGATTTGCGCCCAATCGCTCAGCGAGTGACTTCTTAGCAGTTTTTCTTCTCGCGTCAACGTGCACTGTTTCATTTGCCAGCATTCTGAACATTGGCAAACAAAATTACCGGCAGGCCCCGGTCACAAAAGCTCGATCCAGCTCTCAAAGTACAACTTTCTATGCCAACGCCATGGCCAACGGTAGAAACCGCACTAAGTTCTTTCACGCAGCCTCAATCGCAGATTGCCGTTCCGGTATGATTCAACACGGAGGATTCCCCATGCAGCAGAAAATCCAGGAAGATATGGAAGTCATCGGAGCCGATGGTGTGCATGTCGGCACAATTGACCGCATTGAAGAAAACCGCATCAAACTGAAAAAGACCGATAATTCCGGCCTGCATAGCGACCATCATCATTATATCGAACTCGGCTTCGTTGCCGACGTCGAAGGTAACAAGGTGAGACTATCTGCCAATGCCGATGTGGCTGTAACCTTGGAAGAAGAAGCTTCGGGGCGTCCGGTCGATCTTTGACGCCAACCTCAAAATCTACTCATAACACGGAGCCGCAAGCTGCCGTGTTATGAGATGTCCCACCTCTTCTGCCCCTTCATCGTCCTTCTGCATTGTTGCAGATCGAGACTTCGATCTGATAGAAATGCATTGTCAAAATGCCGCAAGGAAACGACCGAACTTGTCCTTTTCCTTATTGCGACATAAACTTGAGTATAATAATCAAAATAAGAAGATGGGAAGCTATGAGTCTGGATTCCGTAAAGGCATTTTTTGCAACCAAAGCGCCTGAAATCGAAGTGATCGAGCTGCCGACGAGTACCGCCACTGTTGTTCTGGCGGCCGAAGCGCATGGTGTGGAACCGGGGCAGATTGCCAAGACACTTTCCTTTTCGGCCAAGGACCAGACCATTCTCATCGTTACGCGCGGCGATGCGCGTATCGATAATCGCAAGTTCAAGGATCAATTCGGAACCAAGCCGCGCATGCTGGATGCCGAAACCGTTCTTGCTGAAACCAGCCATCCGGTCGGAGGGGTATGTCCGTTCGGTCTGCCAAGCGCTCTGCCCGTTTACTGCGATGTATCGCTGAAGAGTTTCGAGGAAGTTGTACCCGCAGCCGGAGCGACCAATAGCGCCGTGCGCATTGCCCCGCATAAAATGGCTGAACTGGTCAGCGCCGAATGGATAGACGTTTGCCAGTAGGCCGAAATAGGCTTTTGCAGCGTGCCTGGGAGGAACTCGCAGTTAATTGATACCGGTAACAACTTTTCCCCTTTAAAGGTGAGAAAAGATTTCATATATTTTAAGAACGATTCTAAAGTGGGTTAAGAAGCAGATACCTGCTTTAGTGCATGATCCGATTGAGCCTTGAACCTTTCCGGATCGCAAATGCGACAAGACCAGAATTTTGGAGCAATTCCGAAACAGGGATAAACCGCTTTCGGTTTGGAATTGCGAACTCAAGGATTGGAGCATTGTGGTCCTCGGCATCGAGGCATGCAATTGCTCCGAGACGTGCTGAAAGGAACAGTGATGCGTCTTACCCGCCAGACGAATTATGCCGTTCGTATGCTCATGTACTGCGCCGCCAATGACGGCAAGCTCAGCCGCATTCCCGAAATTGCGCGTGCTTACGGTGTTTCTGAGCTGTTTTTGTTCAAGATTCTTCAGCCTTTGGTTGAACATCAGCTCGTGGAAACTGTACGTGGCCGCAATGGCGGCGTGCGCCTCGGACGTGCTGCAAAAGACATTTCGCTGTTCGACGTCGTGCGTGTGACCGAAGAAAACTTCGCCATGGCAGAGTGCTTCGAAAATGAGGCCACCGAATGCCCGCTGGTCGATAGCTGCGCACTTAATTCAGCGCTCCGTGAAGCGCTCAATGCCTTCTTCGGCGTGCTGATGAAGTACAGCATTGCAGATCTCGTCAAGGCGCGCCCGAATGTGCGGCACCTGCTCGGCCTCGATGAAATGGAAGAAGAGCGCGTCGCGAGCTGACGGTTCAACGCAACGTTTGAAATAAAAAGGTCCGGCTTGATGCCGGACCTCAGATTGATTACAAACCCCTCGATTTTTGGAAGCAGTCAAAAACGAGGGGTTTTGATTCCGATTTGTTCACGTTCTGAATCTGGGACGTTCCGTGAATCTGAGGTCATTTTGACCCTGCCGGAGGTTTGTCAGCAGCCTGAGGTCCGGCTTGATGCCGGACCTTTTTTATTCTGCGGCTGCGCGATAAGCCGATTGCGGTAGCACGAAAGGCACGCCCCTTTCCGGTGGAATGCCCACGCGTAACGTGCATTCATAGACACGTTCGAGCCGTTCGTCGGTCAGTGCTTCGCGCGGTGTGCCGATCACATCGAGCTTGCCCCTGTTCATGACTGCAATACGGTCGGCGAACATGGCAGTCAGGTTTAGATCATGCAGGATAGCGATCACCCCGCCGCCTGCCGCCGCGAAATCCTTCGCAATCTCCATCACGACGATCTGGTGGCGTATATCGAGGCTTGAAATCGGCTCGTCGAGAAAGAGATAGCGCGCCTTCCCATCCACGACCGGTTTCCAGACCTGGCAAAGAACACGGGCAAGCTGCACCCGCTGCTGTTCTCCTCCGGAAAGCTCCTGATAAAGTCGTCCTCCGAAGCTAGCGAGATCAACCCTCTGTAAGGCAAGATCGGGCAAGCGTTTCTCTTCATCACGAGAAACGCCGCTATAGCCGCCTGTAAGCCCGATTTTCACGATCTCACGAACCGTGAAGGGAAACGACAAGGCGCTTGCCTGTGGAAGCACTGCCCGGCGTGCTGCCATTTGCCATGGCTTGAATTCTGCAAAGGACCGGCCATCCAGACAGGCTGTCCCAGTATAGGCAATATCACCGGAAAGAGCGCGCAACAGTGTGGTCTTGCCGGAACCGTTCGGTCCGACGATTGCAGTCACCTTGCCCGGCTTAGCCGAAAAGGCGATGTCGCTGATGATGGTCTTGCCCGACAGGCTTACGCCCAATGCCTTTGTTTCGATCATGATGGCCTCACAGATCAAGCAGGCCGCGCTGGCGCAGCAATATCCAGAGGAAGAACGGCGCGCCGAAAAGCGCGGTGATGATGCCGATCGGTAATTCTGCCGGAGCCACAATCGTGCGGCTTACCGCATCCGCCAGTAGCAGAAGAGTAGCGCCCAACAGAGCCGACGCTGGCAGGAGATAACGATGGTCCGGCCCTATGCTGAGGCGCAACATATGCGGCACAACGATGCCGATAAAGCCGATCCCGCCCGCAACGGCCACCGTCGCGCCGGTAGCGGCAGCCACCGTGACGATGGCAATGTTTTTGACGCGCTGCACCTGAATGCCGAGATGGCCGGCAGCAGCCTCGCCTAAAGCCAAAGCATTGAGACCGCGCGCAAGCAAAGGCGAAACCACCAGAATTATGGCGATGATCGGCCCAGCAGCGCCAATCTTTGCCCAGGTGGAACCGGCAAGCGAACCGAGACCCCAGAATGTCAGGTCGCGCAATTGCCGGTCATCGGCCAGATAGATGAGTGCGCCGGTCGCAGCGCCCGCCAGGGCACCAAGCGCTATACCTGCGAGCAGCATGGTTGCAACAGAGGTGCGCCCGCGACGCGTCGCGACACGATAGAGCAGCAAAGTGCTGGCAAGCCCACCCAGAAATGCTGCGAGCGGCAACGCATAAACACCGAGGATCGCAATAATGGGCGCGAGAAACGTGCCGCCCAGAACGATCATCGATACAGCGCCAAGACCAGCACCAGCGGACACACCGACAAGCGCCGGATCGGCCAGCGGATTGCGAAAAAGCCCCTGCATCACAGCGCCGGAAACGGCGAGCCCCGCCCCTATCAGCATGCCCATGACGATACGCGGCAGGCGGATCTCCATGATAATCAGATGATCGCGGCGAAATGCATCCGCGCCTTCGGCTGCGCCGGAGGAGGTCAGAGCGCGCAAAACCGAAAGCACGGACGCGTCTGAAGCGCCTGCCGTCAGGCTGAACAAAGCTGCGATGCATAAAGCAACTGCGAGCATTATGATGGCGAGCCGCGCACGTGCCGCGCGGTCTATCGTGACGCCATCGTTGGAGGTAGTGACGTCATTATCTGAATGGCGCGCTGCAAAGCGCTGTTCGTGCGCTGCGCGACTTTGGCTGGTCATTTCGAATAATCCTTGCAATCAGGCTTGCATGTTTTTCAAACGTGCAAGCCTGATCATGCTATTGCGCCGCGGAAGCGCCGTAGAGTTTTGCCGAAAGGTCACGAATGGCAGCGCCGGTCCGCGGCCCAAATCCCAACAGATAAGAGGCTTCCATCGACACGATATTCTTGTCACGACCCGCCGGTGTTGCGGCGATGAGGGGATTTTTCAACAGCGATTCCGGCGTCATCCCGTCTGCACCCGTATCCATCATCAGGATCATGTCGGGCGCCGCTTTCTCGATAGCTTCGTCGGTCAGCTGCTTATATCCGTGATATTCGGTAATGACGTTTTCGCCTCCGGCAAGCTCGATCATGCCATTGGCTGCCGTGCCTGTACCCGATGCCATCATGCGCCCGCCGGGAGCCGACAGTACGAAAAGCACTCGCTTGCGCGAACTGTGGCCAGCTGCAGCTTTCTCAGCCGCTTCGATATCACGCGAAACTTCGGCAGCAAACGTCTTGGCCTTGTCTTCCAGACCAAGTGCCTTGCCCACAATCTCGATTTTCTTGATGACGCTTTCGTCGGTAAAAGTTTCTGGCACGACGATCATCGGCACGGATGCTTTCTTCAGAACATCGAGCGTGTCCAGCGGACCGCTGCCTTCAAGAAGCAAAATGCCGGTCGGGTTGACCGAGAGCACGCCTTCCGGTGCAAGCTGGCGCATATATCCAATATCCGGCAGCTTCTTTACCGCGTCGGGATAAGCACTCGTCTGGTCGCGCGCGACGAGCATCTTTTCTGCACCGAGAGCGTAGACGATTTCCGTCAGCGAGCCGCCGACAGAAACGATGCGCGACGTATCGTCGAAATGATCGACGGTTTCAGCGCGCACAGCACCGCCTCCCGCCACCGACAATGCGATGGCAACCAGAACAGCTCCGCGCCTGAAGCACAAGGAAATGAACGACATTGCCGTCACCTTATGCAGCAGACGACTGCGGCAGACGCGGAAGATTTTCCGCGATCATGCGCCAGTCGGCCAGTTCTGCCTCGCCTTCATGACGCTCGCCGAAGAACTGGACCATCAGTTCACCATTGGCATCATAGGCCTCCAGCGATGTCACATGACCGTCCTTCGTCGGCTTGCGCACCACCCAGACATCAGCGATGTGATCGATGCGCAGATGCATATGGAATGTCGGGTCGAGCACGTTCAGCCATGGCCCCATCATCTTGATCTCGCGGATCGGACCCGTATGAATCTGGATGCATCCGCGGCTGCCGACAAAGCACATGATCGGCAGCTTTTCCTGCACTGCATGGTTCATCATGGCTTCCACGGACGAGGTATCGACACGCCAGGCGAAATCATGACCGGCAAGATGCACGGCCTGATGGCGGTCCACCCCGAAATCCTTCAGCAGACCGACAAACTGGTGCACATCGGTGAGAGCGCCCCACCGTTCACGGAATGCGTCGATGTCGAGAAGCGATAGATCGGTCTTCGGCCCTTGTGGAGCAAGTAGGCTGGTCTCAACGACAGGCGACTGATCGTCCAGCAGCAAATCGCTGACAAGTGCTTCGTAGGCTTCAACGTTGGAAGCCGCACGCAGATGAATCTTGAATACCGCCTCGCCCGTGGCATCGAAGAATTGCAGGCTGCGGCGCGTCGCTTCGCCGTCCTGCTTGGCAACGGCAAAACCGTGAACCCAATGCTTCGGGAAAATACGAAGATCAATCTCCTTGCCGAGTGCCAGCGAAGCATGCGGCCCCCAAATCGTCTTTTCAAAAGGTCCGATCTTCTCGTGAACAACACTCTCATTGCGCGTTAGCGCCATGATTTCGCCGACCGCCCCAATACGGTTCAATAGCATTTCGACATCGGCGCGAATACGCCGGGCCGAAATCGATGCCGCTGCATCTTGTCCGCAATGCGCTGCTACAAAATCGGCTTCTGATATACCAAGGCTCTGCGCAAAATCGCGTTCACGCATTTTCGGATTATCAGCCCGTGCCTTGAGAATCTGCTCTGGGGAGGGCTTGGAATGAGTCGTCATCTGATGGTTGCCTACTTGTTTAGGATGAGCTTGCCTTGGCGGGTGATCTTGAGGCGATAGAGCGAGCCGCCGTGCTCTATGCCCACTTCCCGGGAGCCGTCGAAGAGTTCGCGACTGCCATAGGTTTTCAGTTGCGGCTCAAGTGCACTCTCGCCGAAGCGAGGTTTTATCTGAGCCGGGACAGACTCGGTTGAATCGCCGCTGAACTGGCTTTCAGGAATGCGATTTGCAGTTCTGTCGGAAACGGATCCGCGCGGTAACCGCACCTGCATGTCGATATGGATTCGCCTGTTCATTTTCTCGCCTCAGCATCGACTTTTCACACGGTGATGACAGCAAATTTGTTTTGTTGACATCAACAGTCATGTTTATTAATCACTGCATTACTGGAATAATCGAGTCAAGTTTAAATCTCGCTTTTTTCAGCGCAAGCCCGGAAGAAACCGTCTTCCCAGCCAGCACGCGGCTTTCTCTTGAGGGGGAAGCCATAAACAATTGAATTTTTTAGTTTCTTCGTCGCCCGTCGGGTCGACGAAGCGCGTCTGGTTCACGAAGGAAACATTGGAAATGCGGGCGACTGGTGGGGTTCACAAACGATCAATTCTGGCGAGCACAGGGCTCGCTGTCATTCTGGTGGCAATGACGTCACAAGCCTTTGCGCAGGAACAAAAAGCCTCTGAAGAAGCTGGCGTTGCGTTGAAGACGATCACCATTCGCCGGGCGACCGACGCGCAGGCGCCGACGTCCGTGGCGGCACCGGTCGGTAGGGTCGACCGCGAAGAGATCAATCGTTTCGGTGGCACGAAGCTTGATGACGTGTTGCGTGGCACGGCTGGCGTGTTCACCCTGCAAAACGGTTCCAATCCCGGCGTTGCAGTCAATATCCGTGGTTTCGAAGGCTCCGGTCGTGTCAACATGATGATCGACGGCGTGCCGCAGAACTACCGCAACACCGCACACGATGCGCAGGGCTATGCCTATATCGATCCGAACCTGCTATCCGAAATCGACGTGACGCGCGGCGCGGTAACGACCGAAGGCGGCACCGCCCTTGCAGGCAGCGTCAATTTCCGCACGCTCGGCGTCGATGATGTCATTCTCGACGGCAAGGACAAGGGCGTTCTCGGCCGCGCTTCCTGGGGCAGCAATGGCACCGGCTTCTCTGAAATGCTGGCAGGTGCTGCCCGTGTCAATTCCATCGGGATTGTTGCGGCCATCAGCCGTCACGATTCCAACGATTACAAGAACGGCGACGGCGCAACCGTCGAGAAGTCCGGCGAGGAGCTGACGTCTGGCCTCTTCAAAGCCGAATTCGGCCTTGGCGAAGATCAGAAGCTGACGCTTGGCGGCGTGCTCTACAACAACCACTACGGAACATATGCCACCGGTTACCGCCCTGGAACCTATACAATCTACGATATGTTCCTGCAGAACCGCACGTTCTTTGCTCAATATAATTACAACCCGTCCGACAACGATCTCATCGACCTCGATGTCAACATCTACCACAACAGCACGCTGCAGAACTGGGTGGGCGGCAATGGCAGCTATGTCGGGCGTCAGATTTCAACGGACACCACAGGCATGACCGCCTCGAACACGTCACGCTTCACCTTTGGTGATGTAGCCGTCGCGTGGAAGAACGGCTTTGAAATCAATCACGATAGTGCGGGCGGCAGCAACACTGGTGTTAACCCCGCAGATGCCACGTCTAATCGTGGGGCGGTTTTCTCGGAAGCGACCTGGAATTATCAAGCACTGCAGGTCGTTACCGGCCTCCGTTATGATTATTTCAAGCTTGAAAGCGAAGATGGGACAGTTTCCAACAACGATAGCGAATTCAGCCCCAAGATCACCGTCGCCTATAATGTGACCGACTGGCTGCAGCCATATATCACTTATGCGCATTCAATGCGTTCACCAAGCCTGCAGGAAACATTCCTTGGCGGCGTGGCGCATGCCGGAACAGGAAGGTTGCGAGGTAACCCTGATTTGCGTCCCGAAAAGCAGCGGGGCTGGGAATTCGGCGTCAATATCGCTCGCGACGGCATCTTCACTGCGGAAGACGGTCTGCGCATCAAAGCCAATTATTACATGATGCGAGTTGAAGACTATATCACGGCTTCCAGCACGAACAGTCAGTTCATCAACGTGGATGGCACTTCCGATGTAAAGGGCTTCGAACTTGACGCGCGTTATGATGCTGGCTTCGCCTTCGGCGGCATCGCCTATACGCATTCCACCTCCGAACTTCCGGAACAAACGGCGGGCCTCGGGGCAAACCAGTATCTGCCGGAAGATGTCGTAACGGTTACAGCCGGAGCGCGCTTCTTCGAACGCAAGCTTGAGAGCGGTCTACGTGTTCAGCACGTTTCGAGCGGCAGAAGCATCACGGGAAACGATACCGATCCCTACACATTGGTCGATGTCTTCGCGAAGTACAAATTCACCGACACAGTCGATCTTTCGCTTCAGGTGCTCAATATTGCCGACAAGGAATTCACCCCTGCCCTCAGCACCTATGGTTCTGGCCGGGGGCGCACATTCCTCGTCTCGACCCAGTTCCAATTTTAGACTTTCAGAGAGGTGTTTTCTCCCCCCCTCTCTCATGATCGTCACATCTGCGAAGTCCGACCATCCTGACCGCGGGCGGCCTTCTGATCCCAGGATGTGACGCGGCGAGTGCAGTCCTACCGCTGCACTCGCCGGAAATTGTATAGTTAAAGCGTTTCCAGCCCTGACGGGAATCGTCAAAAATGCTCTAACTGTTTTTATTAACCCGCATCTCATCCGAAAACCGCTTTGCACTTTTCGGGATGCGCTATAGCCAGTCCCCAACCTGATGGAAAAGGATCAGCAATGTTCATAGCCATGAATCGCTTCAAGGTTCGCCTCGGCAGCGAAGCCGACTTCGAGACCGTCTGGAAAAATCGTGACTCGAAACTGTCGGAACTTCCCGGTTTTGAGAGTTTTCACCTTCTGCGCGGCGCAACAAACGAAGAGGAAGGCTACACGCTTTATGCTTCGCATACCGTCTGGCGCAATCGCGATGATTTCGTCGCCTGGACCAAGTCCGAACAGTTTCGCGATGCACATCGCAACGCTGGAGACAATAAGCCGCTCTATCTCGGACCTCCGCAGTTTGAAGGTTTCAGCTCAGTTCTCGGCTCCTGATGGGTGAAAGAAACAACTATCCACAAGATGCGGCGAAATAGCGCACAATATCATGACGGTGCCCTTTGAACACCGTCATGACAATGGCAAACGACCAATTATCGTTTAAAGATAGCTATTTAACTCATATTTAGAATAATTCTAAGTTATTGATTTTTAGAACGTTTCAAAAACATAAAAATTGACAGATTGGAGCTTCACCGGTCATAACTTGACTTAATTTGGTGGGTTTAAAAACCACCATTTAAGTATTGCCTTTAATGTTCGGGCCTTTAACCCTTGCAATTGGAGGAACCCTTGACCGGTTCAGTTCGGCCTCGCGCCACGAATGAAATAAAGCTGCCAGCCTTTCCAGGCAGCGATACAGTTAAAGTAAAAAGTGAGCCGGTAAAGTCTCTCTATTTGATGCTTTCTGCATCTAATTTCAGCTTTGCGAGCATGGAAGATAGTTTCTCATGCTAGTCTGCAGCTGCAACGTTATTACCGATAAAGACATCGAAGCTGTTGTTATCGAGCTTCTCGATCAGGATTGCTGGCAACTTATCGTTCCTGGCACCGTCTATAATGCCATGTCCAAGCGCGGCCGTTGCTGTGGCTGCTTCCCAAACGTCGTAGAAACGATCATAAGGGTGACTGAAGAGTATCATCTTCGTCATAACCAAATGGACGAAAACGTGGTCCAGTT
Organism: Brucella oryzae; assembly: GCF_041929965.1. NCBI lineage: Bacteria > Pseudomonadati > Pseudomonadota > Alphaproteobacteria > Hyphomicrobiales > Brucellaceae > Brucella > Brucella oryzae. The sequence goes on from NZ_JBHEEO010000001.1 coordinate 45,028, forward strand.
CATGGATCGTGTACGTTCTCTACGCGACAAATTCGGGAGTTCATGGAATGAAAGGCGAACCAAAGGTCATCGAGCGGCTTAACGAGGCATTGTTCCTCGAGCTTGGCGCTGTAAACCAGTACTGGCTTCACTACCGCCTCCTCAACGACTGGGGCTTCACGCGTCTTGCCAAGAAGGAACGGGAAGAATCCATCGAAGAAATGCATCATGCCGACAAGCTGATTGACCGCATCATTTTCCTCGAAGGTCACCCGAACCTGCAGACCGTATCTCCGCTGCGCATCGGCCAGAACGTCAAGGAAGTTCTGGAAGCGGACCTTGCAGGCGAATACGACGCACGCGCTTCCTACAAGAAGTCTCGCGAAATCTGCGACGAACTCGGCGACTATGTTTCCAAGCAGCTTTTCGATGAGCTTCTGGCCGACGAGGAAGGTCATATCGACTTCCTCGAAACCCAACTCGACCTTCTCGCCAAGATCGGCGAAGAGCGTTATGGTCAGCTCAATGCGGCTCCGGCCGATCAGGCTGAATAAGCCAATCGTCATTATTGATGAAAGCCGGCGTCTTTTGCTCCGGCTTTTTTCTCATCTCAACTTTTCCGTCGCCCCTTTATCGTGATATTCCGCGTGCAATTTTCCGACACTCGCGAGGTATCATCATGAGCGCACCGCGCGTCAGTTTCGTTTCACTCGCCTGCCCGAAGGCGCTTGTCGATTCGGAACGTATCATCACCAGCCTCCGCTCCAAGGACTGTACGCGCGAGAATGCTCCGGAAATCGACGGCAGCGTTCACATCCAGTTGCGCCGCCCGCTTCGCGTCGGCGACATCGTGACGGTGGAGATCGAAGCAGGCGACGCTTACAATCTGCATGGCATCGCGGTCTGATGGCGGTGGAAACTGCCCTAACGATCAGAAAAGCCATCTCGGCTGACGTGGCGGTAATCGTCGCCATGCTGGCTGATGACGCTCTCGGCGCAAAGCGCGAAGACACAAGCCTTCCATTGCGGGATGAGTATCGCAACGCCTTTGCGGCAATTGATGCCGACCCCAACCAGCTTCTCGCCGTCGTGGAACGAGATGGCGAGATTATCGGCTGCATGCAGATCAGCTTCATACCCGGTCTGTCGCGGTTGGGCATGTGGCGCGGACAGATCGAAAGCGTACGGATTGCAAGCCACATTCGTGGCGGTGGAATAGGCCGCCAGATGATTGGGTGGGCAATCGAGCAGTGCCGCGAGCGCGGCTGCGGTCTGGTACAGCTCACGACCGACAAATCACGCGCCGATGCGCTGCGTTTTTATCAGTCGCTCGGATTCATGGATAGTCACGAAGGGCTTAAGCTTTCGCTTTAACAAGCAGCTTCAATCCGTTTTGATAAAACTAAAAAGGGCGCTTTGGGCGCCCTTTTCCATTTCAGTCTTAAAAATTCTACTGCGGCAGCTTGTCGTCCACGCCAGCGACGTAGAAGTTGAGGCCCAGCAGGGTCTTGTCGTCAGCCTGTTCGCCTTCTTTCAGCCAGACGGAGCCGTCCTGCTTCTTGATCGGGCCGGTGAAAGGCTTCAGTTCGCCTGACTTGATCTTGGCTTCGGTTTCTTCGGCCAGTTTCTTCACGTCGTCCGGCATATTGGTATAAGGAGCCATCTTCACAAGGCCTTCCTTCATACCCCACCAGACGTTCTGGCTCTTCCAGCTGCCGTCGAGAACGGCCTTGGTGCGGTCGATATAGTACGGCCCCCATTCGTCCACGACAGCGGTAAGCTGCGTGTCCGGTGCGAACTTGATCATGTCCGAAGCCTGGCCGAAAGCCTTGATCCCGCGATCATGCGCCACCTGAATAGCAGCAGTGGAATCGGTATGCTGGGTGATGATGTCCACCCCCTGATCGATCAGAGCCTTGGCCGCATCGGCTTCCTTGCCAGGATCGAACCAGGAATTCGCCCAGATCACCTTGACCTTGAAGTCTGGATTGACCGACTGGGCACCGAGCATGAATGCATTGATGCCCTGCACCACTTCCGGAACCGGCACGGAAGCGATGTAACCCGCGACACCCTTGGTCGACATCTTGGCGGCGATCACACCCTGCACATAACGGCCTTCATAGAAGCGCGCATTATAGGCAGACATGTTGTCGGCGGTCTTGTAGCCGGTCGCATGCTCGAACTTCACGTCCGGGAATTTCTTGGCGACCTTGAGGGTCGGGTCCATATAGCCGAACGACGTCGTGAAGATCAGCTTGTTGCCGGCACGCGCCAAACGTTCGATGGAACGTTCGGCATCCGCACCTTCCGGCACGTTTTCAAGATAGGTGGTTTCAATCTTGTCGCCGAGCGCCTCGATCAGCTCCTTGCGGGCCTGATCGTGCTGATAGGTCCAGCCGAAATCGCCGGGAGGTCCGATATAGATGAAGCCTACTTTCAGTTTTTCCTCTGCATGTGCCGCGCCGCCAAGCATAAAGCTTGCGGCAGTGGCCATAGCCATAAGCGTCTTTTTCATGTTCCCTGCACTCCTTGTTTTTACCCACTAACCAAAACGAAAACCCTTGGGACGGTTTGCGTTTACCCCTCACCCGTTCTTTTTACCGGTCCGGCACGAACGGCTTGCCGAGCGAAGCCGGCGTATTCATCATCGTCAGGCGTTTGTTGCGCGAGATGATGACCAGCACCACAATCGTCGCGAGATAAGGCAGCGCAGACAAAAACTGCGAGGGCAAGCCAAAGCCAAGCGCCTGCGCATGAAGCTGGCCGATGGTCACCGCGCCGAACAAGTAGGCACCAATCAGTACGCGCCACGGTCGCCACGAAGCGAAAACGACAAGAGCAAGAGCGATCCAGCCACGCCCGGCGGTCATGTTTTCCACCCATTGCGGAACGTAGACGAGCGAGAGTTGCGCGCCCGCAAGACCGGCGCAAGCACCGCCGAACAGAACCGCCAGATAGCGCGTACGCACCACATGCACGCCGAGCGCATGGGCCGAGCCATGGCTATCGCCGATGGCACGCAATGTAAGCCCTGCTCGCGTGCGGAACAGAAACCATGCCACGCCTACAACCAGCAGAATGGACATATAGAAAATGGGGTCCTGACCGAAGAGGAAGCGCCCGACAAGCGGCAGGTCAGTCAGATAGGGAATATGGATCGGGTTCAGTCGCACGCCGGGAAGCCCGACAAAGCTTTCGCCAAGCAAGGCCGATGCGCCAACGCCGAGGATTGTCAGCGCCAGTCCGGTTGCCACCTGATTGGTGACGAGTATGAGCGTCAGAAAGCCGAAAACGGCAGAAAAAAGCGCACCGACCAGAACAGCGGCAAACAAGCCCAGCCAGGCCGAGTCGGTCATTTGTGCAATGGCGAAGCCGGACACCGCCCCCATCAGCATCATACCCTCGACACCGAGATTGAGAACGCCGGAGCGTTCCACGACAAGCTCGCCGATGGCAGCGATCAGGAGCGGCGTCGCCGCCGTTGCAATCGTGAGAAGAATAGCCTGCGTCAAATCCATGAGATCAGGCCTTTCCCGCTTGGCGACCGGATATGAACCGAATGCGATAAAGGATGAGTGTATCGCAGGCGAGCACGAAGAATAGGATCATGCCCTGAAACACACGCGCGGATTTTTCCGAGATGCCGATGGAAACCTGTGCGGCCTCACCGCCAAGATAGGAAAGCGCTAGCACCAGACCGGCTGCTATCGCTCCCAGCGGATTGAGGCGCCCGAGAAACGCGACGATGATTGCAGTAAAACCGTAGCCCGGAGAAATGACCGGGCGAAGCTGCCCGATAGCTCCCGAAGTTTCCGCAATGCCCGCAAGCCCTGCAAGCGCGCCCGAGAGGGCGAAAACAAAGAACACCATCCTGCCCGCGCTGAAACCGGCAAAGCGCCCTGCGCGCGGGCTTTGGCCGATAACCTTGACCTCAAATCCCCTCAGCGTGTGCTTGAGCAGGAACCAGACGGCAACCGCCACAACGAGCGCAAAGATGAAGCCCCAATGCGCACGACCGGATGCGCTCCAGATTTCCGGCAGAATAGCGCTATCGTTGAACTGGCGCGTTTCCGGGAAATTATAGCCTTCCGGGTTGCGCCACGGCCCGCGCACCAGCCAGTCGAGGAACAGCTGCGCGACGTAGACAAGCATGAGGCTGGTCAGGATTTCATTGGTATTGAAGCGCACTTTCAGCAATGCCGGAATGGATGCATAAGCCGCGCCACCCGCCATCCCCATCAGCATCATCAAGGGCAGAACCAGCCATGACTGCACATCGGGAAACATGACGGGCAGGACCGATCCCGCTATGGCACCGGCGATAAACTGTCCCTCGGCACCGATATTCCAGTTATTGGATAGAAAACAGACGCAAAGGCCGACCGCGATCAGGATCAGCGGAGCCGCCTTCACCAGAAGCTCATGCCATGACCAGATATCGAAAAGCGGCTCGACGAAGAAGACATAGAGCGCATGCAGCGGTTCCTTGCCCATCAGGGCAAAGGCAATAGCTCCGAAAACCAGCGTCAGCGACAGCGCAAGCAATGGCGACAAGGCGCTGAAAAGTTTCGATGGCTGCGGGCGTTTGACGAGTTCGATCCGCATCATGCAGCTTCTCCGGAAATACCACCCATGAGAAGGCCGATCTTTTCCAGAGTTACATCGGCAATCGGCAGAGGATCGGAAAGCTGGCCATGATTCATCACGGCAATGCGGTCACTGATTTCAAGAAGCTCATCAAGATCCTGGCTGATGACGAGAACTGCGGAACCGGAACGCGCAAGATCGACAAGCGCCTGCCGGATGTGCGCCGCAGCCCCCGCGTCGACGCCCCATGTCGGCTGGTTCACAACCATGACCGATGGTGAGCGATCAAGCTCACGCCCGATGATGAATTTCTGCAGGTTTCCGCCGGAAAGGGCAGAGGCAGGCGGATTTTCAGCGCTCTTGCGCACATCCATCCGTTCAATAATGCGTTTTGCGGCCGCCCGAAGCGCACTCTCTGCGATCAGCTTCATCTTGCCGCCACGCAGGAACATTTTCGCATCCGTCCTGTAACGGGACAAGAACAGATTGTCGGTGAGCGACATTGTCGGAACCGCGCCATGACCAAGCCGCTCCTCCGGCACGAAAGCGGCCCCCATCATGCGTCTTGCGCTAATGCCAGCCTTGCCTGCATCCTTTCCGCGAATGCGCACATTCGATGGATTTGACTGCAGTACTTCCCCGGAAACGGCTTCGAAGAATTCACCCTGCCCGTTGCCTGCCACCCCGGCAATACCGACAACCTCGCCCGCGGCGACCGAGAGAGAAATATCCTTCAATGCCGTCGAAAAAGGGCCGCGCGGCGGCTGCGACAGTGACCTGATTTCCAAAAGCGCTTCATTACCGGCATTTACTGCCGCAATGGGGCTGCGTGCCACAACGTTGATGTCATTGCCAACCATCATACGGGCGAGCGATGCAGCAGTCTCTTTACGTGGATCGCAATGCGCAACAACTTTGCCATGTCGCAGCACGGTTGCGCGGTCACAAAGCCGTTTCACCTCTTCCAGACGGTGGCTGATATAAAGGATCGACTTGCCTTCTGCTTTCAGACGCTCCAGCGTTTCAAATAGCTTGTCGGCTTCCTGCGGCGTCAGCACCGAAGTCGGCTCATCCAGAATGATAAGATCCGGCTTCTGAAGAAGGCAGCGCACAATTTCGATACGCTGGCGTTCGCCAACTGACAGATCACCAACATGGGCCTGCGGATCAACCGGAAGACCGTATGTTTTGCCAACCTCATGTGCACGCTTTGCAACGTCTGAAAGTGGTAATGAACGGTCGAGCGACAAGGCGATGTTTTCAGCGGCGGTAAGCGAGTCGAACAGCGAAAAATGCTGAAAAACCATGCCAATGCCGAGTTTTCTTGCGGCAGCAGGCTCGTTTATCGTAACTGGCTGCCCCTTCCACACGATTTCGCCTTCGAGGGGTTGGAGCGCTCCGAACAGCATTTTCACAAAAGTGGACTTTCCGGCGCCGTTTTCACCCAGAAGCGCGTGAATCTCACCCTCCCCGATGGTGAGATCAATACCATCGCAGGCCCGCAGCTGACCAAATACTTTCGTGAGCCGGCGGACATCCAGAAGAGGCCGGTCGGTTAAAGGCGCTGTCATTGTTCCCCGTTTGTATTTTTAAGCGACCTTATCCAGCAAGTCTGCTCTTGAAAAGCCCAAAAGCAAGCAGCCGTGGACATATGCACCGCTGCAATCCTATGTTGCTCATGGCAGCAGAATGGTGGTTCCCGTCGTCTTGCGGGCTTCCAGATCCTCATGCGCCTTGCGCGCATCCTTGAGCGCATAGGTCTGGTTAATCTCGATCTTGACGGCGCCGCTTCCCACCACATCGAAAAGCTCTGCAGCCGTCTTTTCGAGGTCCGCCCGCTTGGCGATGTAATTGAATAGCGTTGGACGTGTCGCGAAGAGCGAGCCCTTCTGCGCCAGAATGCCGAGGTCGAATGGCGGAATGACGCCCGAAGACTGACCAAAACAGGCAAACATGCCAAGCGGCTTCAGCACGTCGAGCGAACCCATATAGGTATCGCGTCCAACGGAATCATAGACGACGTCAACCCCCGCTCCGTCGGTCAGTTCCTTCACCTTTTCGGCAAAGTTCTCGGTACGGTAGTTGATGACATGGTCGTAGCCATGCTTTCTGGCCAATGAGATCTTTTCTTCCGATCCTGCCGTGCCGATGACAGTGGCGCCCAGATGTTTCGCCCATTGCCCGGCAATCAGCCCCACGCCGCCGGCGGCAGCGTGAAACAGGATCGTCTGTCCCGGTTCCACCTTGAATGTACGACGCAGAAGATATTGCGCCGTCATACCTTTCAGCATCATGGATGCGGCGGTTTTCAGATCGACATTATCCGGAACCTTGACCAGCCTATCGGTTGGCAGAATGCGCTCGTCTGCATAGGAACCCGGCGTAGCAACATATGCCACGCGATCCCCGACGTGAACATCGTCAACGCCCGGTCCCACTGCGATGACCGTGCCTGCGCCTTCGTTGCCGGGCGTGAAAGGCATCTGGGCTGCCTTGTAAAGTCCGGTACGGAAATAGACGTCGATGAAGTTGAGGCCGACAGCTTCGTGGCGCACCTTCGCCTCGCCTGGGCCGGGTTCGCCTATCTCGATCTGTTCATATTTCATGACTTCCGGCCCACCGGTCTGATGGACGCGAATGGCATTGATCATCATGCTTCTCCACTCTTCTTTGCGGCAGCGGCTTTTTCAGCCGCGATGACGGTGGCGGTCCGTCCTAATCCCGGGAAAAACTGCATAACAGCGCCGATGAAGTAGATGTAGAGGCCGGTCACCGATATGCCGACGCGGACCCACAATGGCGCGTCAAGAGTATAATAGAGCGCAGCCGCGCCAAAGGCACACCAGAGCAGGAAAACCGTCAGATTAAGCGGTCGCAGGCGCACGACGCGCACCGGATGCAAAAAGTTGATCGGCAGGAACGACAGGATTGCCGACACGACAACCGTTGCGAAAGCCACCCATTCGCCCGGCCTGACGATGAAAAGCGTAAAGACGACCATATTCCAGACGACAGGGAAGCCCTTGAAGAAGTTCTCCTTCGTCTTCATTCCGGTGTCGGCATAATAAATCGCGCTCGAAACCACGATAATGGCACCGGATATGAATGACAGATACGTCCCCATAAATCCGCTTTGATAGAGTGCGAAAGCGGGTATCAGAACGTAAGTGACATAGTCGATGATATTGTCGAGAAGCTCGCCGGACCAGTTTGGCAGAACATATTTGACCTCGAGCTTGCGTGCGATAGGGCCGTCGATTCCGTCGACGAAAAGCGCCAATCCGAGCCACCACCACATTGCCGTATAGCGTCCGTCACTGGCCGCCACGATGGAAAGGAATGCCAGAAACGAACCCGACGCCGTCAGAAGATGAACCGAAAACGCCTTGGCTTGCGGTGCGGTGACTTTCTTGGCTTTAAGTTTTCCGGTCAGTTTGGTTTTCACGCCGTCCGCCATTTCAATTTGTCGCCGCGCATATCCCGCCCGAGACATTCCCCAAGGCAGCGAGTATATTTCATCAAATGGGGAACGCGTACACCAAACAAACTGACGTCCCCAACCCTCAAGATCGTTGAATAGCCTTTCCACCAGGGAAAGCCATGCTCGTTGAGCAGCTTTCCCCGAATAAGCGCAAAAGAGCAAGTAAGGCATGAGGCAAATCCGCCATAATCCCACGGAAGAATGGCCTTTTGACTGCAATTCGGTTTAAGTGCGGCTGGAATCATCAGACGGTGCACGAGGTCCGCGCTATCGGACAAGGGATGAAACACGATGAACGATCTTGTTGTGAACAAGCCACTCACCGACATTGTCATCAGCGGCAGCGGACCCGCCGGAATGATGGCCGCACTGGCGCTCGGTGCAAAAGGCTATCGCACCGTGTTGTTGGGACCCGAAACCGACAAAGGAGACCGTCGCACGACAGCGCTCATGATGCCTGCTATCAGATTGCTGGAGGGACTGGGCGTCTGGTCGGATATCGAGCCGGAAGCGGCGGCTCTTGCTTCCATGCGCATTATCGACGCGACGCGACGTCTCGTGAGAAGCCCCGTGGTGACCTTTCGCGCCGGTGAAATCGACGAGACTGCGTTCGGCTACAACATTCCCAACGCCGTTTTGAACGAGAAACTTTCTGAAGCCGTTGCACGCAATCCGAATATCCGGCGCATCAATGCAACCGTCATCGAATATCGTCACAATGGCGACCATGTGACCGTCACGCTCTCGGGCGGCGACACATTGCACACAAAGCTGATCGTGGCAGCGGATGGGCGCAATTCCATGGCTCGGGAAGCAGCTGGCGTCCGCACACGCCGCTGGAGCTATCCGCAGACGGCGATCGTCCTTTCCTTCTCTCATGGTCTCAACCATGAAAACATTTCGACCGAATTTCACACAGAAGAAGGCCCGTTCACACAGGTGCCCTTGAAGGGCAAACGTTCGAGCCTCGTCTGGGTGGTCAATCCCGATCGCGCCAAAGCGCTCCTCGCGCTTGACGAAGCCACGCTCGCTCAGCGTATCGAAGAGATGATGCAATCCATGCTGGGCAAGATCGCGCTCGAAATCAAGCCGCAGGCCTGGCCTCTTTCCGGCCTCGTGCCTCACATCTTTGCGGCCAAGCGCACCATCTTGATCGGCGAAGCCGCGCACGTGTTTCCTCCAATTGGTGCACAGGGCCTCAATCTTGGTTCGCGCGATGTCGAAACGCTGGTTAAGGCCATTGAGAGAGACCCTGTCGATCCCGGTTCGGATCGGGTTATTCGTGCCTATGACCGGGCACGGCGGCCAGATATTCTGGCCCGCACCGGCTCGGTCGACGCACTCAATCGTTCGCTTCTCTCCAGCATGCTTCCTGCACAGATTGTGCGTGGGGTCGGGTTGGAAATGCTTCGCTCATTCGCGCCGCTACGCGCATTCTTCATGCGCGAGGGGCTTCGGCCAGGCAGCGGTTTCTCGCATTTGCTGCCGAAACTGCCGAGCCTCCCACACCGAAGCGACGGAAAACGTTCCAGCTAGTATAGTTCTCAGATTATCCGAAACATCAAACTGATAGGATTGCCGGTTCCCGCCGACTTTAATTTGTCACGCGGTGAACTACATAGTGTTGCATGGGTATGACACAGATAAAGCACGCGAAATTTCAGATCGGCCAGGTCGTCAAGCACCGGTTATTCCCGTTCCGCGGGGTCATCTTCGACGTGGACCCAGAATTTGCGAATACGGAAGAATGGTACGAGTCCATTCCAGAGGAAGCGCGTCCACATCGTGACCAGCCTTTTTACCACCTACTCGCTGAAAATGCGGATTCCGAATATGTCGCCTATGTGTCCGAACAGAACCTTGTGCCGGATTTAAGTGGCGAGCCTCTGCGTCACCCTCAGATAGCAGAAATATTCGACCGACTGGACAATGGCTCCTATCGCGTAAAATCACAGCATTCTAACTAAGATAGAGCTTTCTCTTAAAGTTACGCTTAAAATGAAAGAGGCGCTCGAAGCGCCTCTTTCTCATAACAAACTGTACAACAACTCAGTTGGCTGCGCCCTTTGCCTTATCCTGCTCAGCCTTCATCTTGGCTTCAAAGTCCTTCTGGCGCTTCTGGACCGCGTCCTGAAGTTCCTTCTGGCGTTCTTCCAGTTCCGACTGCTTGAGAGCCGGACCGGTCAGAGCATTGGAGAAGCCGGTGAGTGCAACCGGAATCGGGTTCGGCTTGTTCTGATAATTGACTGAGGTCAGGGTCAGCTTGCCACCCTTCTTGAGCGCATTGGTGAGATCGTCGGTCAACGGAGCTTCAGCGATGCAGCGATCTGGGAAGCAGATGCCGTATTCGAGCTTGACCGGTTTATTGTTGTCGATCTGGAGACCGACACCGGCGGGAATCAGACGACCGATAGGAACCGTCACCTGAAAGATCTTGCGGTTGATCTTGCCCTTGATCTCAATGAGGTTGACGGCGGTCAGAAGCTGGCCGGAATCCGCGGTGACGATGTTCTGCGTGTTGCAGATATCATTGTCTTCCTGCTTCGAGCAGACCTTGAACCAGCCCTGCGGCGGCTGCTGTGCGGATGCTGGCATCGTCGCGGAAGCAAGCAGGGCGAACGCGCCAGCAATGGCAGATGCGGCAGCGATTGTCTTCGTGCTGGACATGATCAACAGGTTCCTTTCAACACTCTGATCTATAGTTCCCGTTCTGTATTTAAGTCAGCGATAGACCGTCACTGGTTTGAAAATGCGGCAACAGCGTGACCTCGGGGATTTTCATCCCCATCTGGACCCTCGCAGGCCCTAATCCGGAGCCGTGTTACAACGACTAGGGGTATGAATCCAGATGAGTTTCGACATTCCCGGCTCGGAATCTGCCAAAATCTCGATTTTAGTCTCTACTGTCGCGTGGCGGACACGCCCTAATTCCGCACATAATGTACGATCATGCTAGTTTTCGGTTCCGAATCGCCGCTTTCCGGCGGCGACCATCAAACTTATTTACAATGGACGATTGAAGTTGAACGGATTGATTGCCTTCCTCCGCAAGGTGGTTCTTGCGAGCCTTGCCGGAGCTGTCGTCGGCGCGATGCCGGTGCAGGCGATGGCCGAAGCACAGCCCGACTATGCGCTCTCCATGCACGGAGATGTGGCGCTTCCGGCTGATTTCACCCATTTTCCTTACGCAAACGCTAATGCCCCGAAGGGCGGTGCCTTCACGATGGGCGTTGTCGGTACTTTCGACAGCCTCAACCCATTTGTGCTCAAAAGCATGCGTACGACCGCACGCGGCCTGTTCGGCGATATCGATCTCGGCAATATGGTCTACCAGACGCTCATGCAGCGCTCGCGGGACGAGCCTTTTACGCTCTATGGCCTGCTTGCGGAAAAAGTTGCCATCGATCCGGACCGCAAATGGATCGAATTCACTTTGAATCCGAACGCGAAATGGTCGGACGGCCAGCCCGTAACGGTAGACGACGTACTCTTTACCTATGATATTCTGACGGAAAAAGGACGTCCTCCTTTTAACAACCGGATGAGTCGCATCGAAAAGATCGAGAAAACAGGCGAGCGCTCCGTTCGTTTCACTTTCAACGACAAGTCGGACCGCGAATTTCCGATGCTGATCGCTTCATCGATGCCCGTGCTGCCGAAACACGCTATCGATCCGGAGACCTTCGGCAATTCATCCCTGAAGCCGCCAGTCGGCAGCGGTCCCTATCTCGTTTCCGGTGTGCAACCGGGGCAGCGTATCATCTACAAGCGTAACCCTGACTATTGGGGCAAGAATCTCCCATCGCAGCGCGGCCTCGACAATTTCGATACATTGACGATTGAATATTATCGAAACGAGACGTCCCTGTTCGAGTCTTTCAAGAAGGGCCTACTGGATATCTTCATCGAGGCAAACCCGACCCGATGGGAAAAGCTCTACGATTTCCCGGCTGTAAAACAGGGCCGGGTCATCAAGGACAGCTTCAAAAAGGGCACACCAGCCAACATGCTGGGCTTCGTGTTCAACACACGCCGTCCGATTTTCGCTGACCGCCGTGTCCGGCAGGCTCTTGGGCTATTGTTCGACTTCGAATGGGCAAATCGCAACCTTTTCGCCGATCAGTACCGCCGCACACAGAGCTTCTGGGAAGGCTCGGAACTTTCTTCTGTCGGGAAGCCGGCCGATGACCGCGAAAAGCAATTGCTCAAGCCTTTCCCGGATGCTGTTCGCGCAGATGTCATGAACGGTACATGGCATGCGCCCGTAACAGACGGCAGCGGCCACGACCGTACGCCAGCAAAGAAAGCTTATGATCTCCTGATGGAAGCCGGTTTCCATTTTGAACATGGCCTCGCCATGGACCCTTCGGGTAAGCCTCTGACTTTCGAGATCATGACGCGATCACCCGATGAGGAGAAGGTCGCGCTGGCCTATAAGCGCAATCTGGCACGACTGGGGATCACGGCAGAGATACGCACGGCAGACGATGCACAATATCAACAACGCCTTCAGACATTTGATTACGACATGATTCTGGGCGCACTGACCGGGTCGCTGTCACCCGGCAACGAACAATGGATGCGGTGGGGCGCAGCCTCGCGTGACGTTCAGGGAAGTTTCAACTATCCGGGCGTTGCCGACCCGGCAGTAGATGCGATGATTGAAGCACTGCTGGCAGCCCGAAGCCGCGCCGATTTCGTGAGTGCGGTCCGCGCGCTTGATCGTGTGCTTATCTCCGGGGATTACTACGTTCCGCTTTACCACCTGCCCTATCAGTGGGTGGCGCGCTGGGATCGCATAGAGCATCCGCAGAAAACCTCGCTCTACGGCTATCAACTGCCGACATGGTGGCGCGCAGAACCGTGACCGGGCTTTAACGTCAGTGTAACGCGCCCTACATGCACCCGATATATGATGAGTATTCAACCGGAGGCGATGCCTCCGGTTCCTGCACGGAGAGATTGCCATGGCCGCCAGAAAGATAACGATCGATGTCGTCTCGGACGTCGTCTGCCCATGGTGCTTTTTGGGGCGCAAGCGCCTTGAAGCCGCCCTCGCCATGATCCCGGATGTGGAGGCGGAAGTGCGCTGGCGTCCCTTCCAACTTGATCCTACCCTGCCGCCGCGGGGTAAGGATCGCCAAACCTATATGCGGGAGAAATTCGGCAGTGGTGGGAAAATCGATGACATCCACAAGCAACTGACCCAGCTCGGTGACGAGAACGGTATCGTTTTCGATTTCGACGCGATTGCACGGGCACCCAACACGCTCGATGCACATCGCGTCATCCACTGGGCTGCACAGGCTGCTCCTGATACGCAGGACCGGATGGTTGGCATGTTGTTCTCGCTCTATTTCGAGCAGGGACAGGATATCAGCGATCATGAAGTGCTGGTGGATGCGGCGGCAAGTGTCGGCATGGATGCCGCAGTTGTTGCCCGCCTCCTGCAAAGCGAGGCCGACAAGGCAACGATTCGTGAAGAAATCGACACTGCCAGCCGCATTGGCGTGCGCGGCGTGCCTTGTTTCATCATCGATCAAAAATATGCCGTCATGGGCGCACAGACGGCAGATGTTCTTGCCGATGCCATCCGCCAGACAGCGGAAGGCTTCGAGCCGGGAATTGCCGAGGACCGGTAATTAACCCGCCGCAATCTTGGCGAGTTGCGTCATGATAACAGCGGAACCGTTAAGACGCTTTTCCGGTGTCGGCCAGTCGCGGATGAAGACGATGCTCTGATCCGGCCTGATTTTGGCCATGGAGCCCTGTTCGCCGATCATTTTCACCAGCCCGACCGGATTTGCGAATGTCCCATTGCGGAACTGGATGACCACACCCTTCGGACCGGCGTCGAGCTTCTCAACATTGGCGCGACGGCAGAGCGCCTTGATGTAAACAATCTTGAGCAAATGCTGCACTTCGTCAGGCATCGGACCAAAACGGTCAATGAGCTCCGCACCGAAGGCGTCGATATCCTGCGGCTCCTCCAGGTCGGCAAGCCGCCGATAAAGGCCAAGACGCAGTTGCAGATCGGGCACATAGGCTTCGGGGATCATCACGGCGGTGCCGATCGCAATCTGCGGTGACCACTGGCTGTCTTCCACTTCGCCCGTACCCTTGAGCGTAGCAACCGCTTCTTCGAGCATTTGCTGATAAAGCTCAAAGCCCACTTCCTTGATATGGCCCGATTGCTCCTCACCGAGCAGATTGCCTGCCCCGCGAATATCCATATCGTGACTGGCAAGCTGAAAGCCTGCGCCCAACGTGTCGAGCGACTGCAGAACCTTGAGGCGACGTTCCGCCATTTGCGTCAACATCTTACCCGCCGGGAGTGTGAATAGTGCAAAGGCGCGTTGCTTGGATCGACCGACACGACCGCGCAGCTGGTAGAGCTGTGCCAGGCCGAACATATCGGCGCGATGCACGATCATCGTATTGGCCGTCGGAATATCGAGGCCGGATTCCACAATGGTCGTAGACAGAAGCACGTCATACTGGCCGTCATAGAAGGCATTCATGATGTCATCCAGCACGCCCGGCGCCATCTGTCCGTGGGCCACGGCCACTTTCAGTTCGGGCACATGCGTTTTCAGGAACTCTTCGATATCCGTGAGGTCCGAAATGCGCGGGCAGACGTAGAAACTCTGGCCACCGCGATAGCGTTCGCGCAAAAGCGTTTCGCGAATGACGAGCGGATCGAACGGCGAAACGAAGGTGCGCACTGCCATACGATCGACGGGCGGTGTGGTGATAAGCGAGAGTTCTCGCACGCCGGTCAGCGCAAGTTGCAAGGTGCGCGGGATCGGCGTTGCCGAAAGGGTCAGCACATGGACGTCGGATTTCAGTTCCTTCAGCCGCTCCTTGTGCTTGACGCCGAAATGTTGCTCCTCATCGATGATGAGAAGGCCAAGGTTCTTGAACTTGATGGAACTACCCAAAAGCGCATGCGTGCCGACGACAATATCGACCGTTCCCTCTTCCAGCCCCTTCTTGGTCGCGGCAAGTTCCTTCGTGCCGACAAGACGCGAGGCATGAGCAACATTGATCGGCAGGCCATGGAAGCGCTTCGAGAAGGTCTTGAAATGCTGGCGTGACAGAAGCGTCGTCGGCACGACGACCGCCACCTGAACACCGCTCATCGCAGCAATGAAGGCGGCGCGCAGCGCTACTTCCGTTTTGCCAAAGCCGACATCGCCACAGATCAGGCGATCCATCGGCTTACCAGCAGCCAGATCATCCGCCACGGACTCGATAGCAGTTAGTTGGTCATCGGTTTCATCATAGGGAAAGCGAGCGGAGAATTCGGCATAAAGTCCGTCCGGCGGCGTCATCACCGGCGCACCGCGCATCTGCCGTTCGGCGGCGATCTGGATCAAATGCCCGGCAATCTCAAGCAGGCGTTTCTTGAGCTTGGCCTTGCGCATCTGCCATGCGCCGCCGCCAAGCTTGTCGAGAACCGCATCGGAGCTTTCCGAACCATAACGCGAGAGCAGCTCGATATTTTCGACCGGCAGAAACAGCCGGTCATCACCCGCATAATGGATTTCTAGACAGTCATGCGGAGCGCCAGCGGCGGTAATGGTCTTGAGACCAATGAAGCGGCCGATACCGTGATCGACATGGACGACAATATCGCCAGCGTTTAGCGAGGCGACTTCAGAGATGAAATCCTGATCGCGCTTGCGACGCTTGGAACGGCGGATAAGACGATCACCCAGAATATCCTGCTCGGCCACAATGACGAGATCGCCAGCATCGAAGCCGCTCTCGACGGCCAGCACAGCCGCCGTTACCTTGTCGCGCGATAGCGCCTTGACGGTAGAAAGCCGGTCAACTGACTCGATCTTTTCCAGCCCATGTTCATCAAGCACCTGCAAAAGACGGTCGAGAGAACCTTCAGTCCAGGCAGCAACCAGCACTTTCTTGCCCGCTGCACGCAGTTCGGCAATATGCTTCACCACCGCCTCGAACAGGTTCACGTCGGTGGCGGCGCGCTCCTCGGCAAAGCTGCGCCCCTTATGCACATCGGCATGAACAATCGTCCGCCCTGTAACTTCCGGCGCACCGAACGGCGTCAGGTCAATGCGCATGCCCCCGGCTTCCGCGTGCTTCTCGACCTCTGACGGTGTGAGATAAAGCGTTTCCGGCTTGACCGGTTTGTACGGCACGGCATCGCTGCCCGGCTCCTTGCCTTCCGCCTGCCTCAGCCGCGCTTCGTAATGATCCACGACCATGGTGTGGCGTTCGGTCAGCGCCTCATGGACCAGATGGTCGAACACCACCGGCATATTGCCTGCATGATCGAATACGGTATCGAGCTTATCATAGAACAGCGGCAGCCAGTGTTCCATGCCTGCAAAGCGGCGGCCTTCGCTGATGGCCTGATAAAGCGCGTCTTCGCGCTGGGGCGCCCCGAACATCGCGACGTAATTTTTGCGGAAACGGCTGATCATGTCCGGCGAGAGCGTGATTTCGCTCATCGGCTGGAGCACGAATTCCTTGCGCGTGCCCGTGGTGCGCTGCGAAGCGGGATCAAAAGCACGGATCGATTCCAGCGTATCGCCGAAGAAATCAAGCCGCAGCGGTTCTTCCGCACCCGGCGCATAAAGATCGAGAATGCCGCCACGAACCGCAAATTCACCGATGTCACGGACGGTGGAAACGCGCTCGAAACCATTACGCTCCAGCCTGGAGGCCAGATCGTTCATGTCGAGTTGATTGCCGGGACGCGCGGAAATTACCTGTTCGGCAATCGCCGCTTGCGGCGGCAGCTTTTGCAGAACGGCATTGGCGGTCGTGAGAATAATCGCCGGATGCGGCGTCTTTTTAAGCTGGGACAGCGCACTGAGAGCAGCGAGCCTGCGCGCCGATGCATCGGCACCGGGCGATACGCGGTCATAAGGCAAGCAGTCCCAGGCCGGCAGATGCAGAACCGGCATATCCGGTGCCACAAAACTCAAGACCTGCTCCAGATCGGCAATGCGCTGCCCGTCGCGCACGATATACATGATCGGCCCGCGTTCGCCGATCTCTTCCGCCAGACGGATAAGGCAGAACGCCTCGTAACCGTCGGCAACGCCATCGATCACGACATGACGATTTGCCCCGAGCGCGCTGGAGGACTTGAGACCTAGTTTGCTGAAAACGGGCATGGGAATCTTGTACTCAGAATTCTATGCGGTCGCGGAAGGCGACAATATCGCGGAACAGAGGTGTATCGTAGTCTGCCGGGATCGGGCTTTCACCCGTCACCCATTTGAGAAGATCGCGGTCAAGCACTTCAAGAATATGCTCAAACTCATCAAGCTGCGGATCGTTGAAGCCGACAATATACTCGTCCGCATACTGCCCAAGGATCAGATCCATCTCGCGCATACCGCGATGCCAAGCGCGAAACAGAAGCTTGCGGCGCCGTACATCCAGATTTTCCGTCGCCAGTGTGCTGCCAGTCATCCTCGGTAAGCTCCAATCATTCAAATTGCTGCTGGTATATAGCATCTGCGCCGCAAACGGGAACCCGTTTATCCAACAAGAACAAAAAGAGCACAGAAAGATTGCGCACCGCCCTTGCACCGTGAGACGAAGCAGTTAATGCTCAGCCCTATGCGCCCATCGATGCTTGATCCATTTTTTGCTTCCGTTCGTTCGCTTTCCGGCATTGGCCCGAAGGTTGCCGGCCTGCTTGGAAAACTTCTAGGTACCGATGTACCCGGTGCCGAACCGAAAGTCGGCCAGCTTCTTTTCTTGCCGCCGAATAGTGTGATTGACCGACGCAACCGCCCAGGCATTGCGCTTGCACAGGAAGGTACCATCGTCACGCTGGAAGTCACCGTCGACCAGCATCAACCCGCACCGCCCGGCAGAAGTAATGTTCCACATCGCGTCTTTGCCCATGACGACACCGGCGAAATCGCGCTGACCTTCTTCCATGCACAATTGCCGTGGTTGCAGAAAATGCTCCCTGAAGGCGAAACGGTCATCGTGTCAGGCAAGGTGGAATGGTTCAACGGTCGGGCCTCCATGGTCCACCCAGACTATATCGCAAGCCTCGAAGATGCGGCCAATCTGCCGATGGTCGAACCTGTCTATCCGCTGACTGCGGGCCTGTCGCCCAAGACACTGGCACGCGCCGTCAAGGAAGCTTTGAGCCGCGTGCCTCTGCTGCCGGAATGGATCGCCCCACCCTTGCTGGCACGCGAACGCTTCACCAGTTTCCAGCAATCGCTCACCACGCTTCACCTGCCGGAAGACCCTTCCGACATCACGCTTGAAAGTATTTCAAGACGCAGGCTTGCCTATGACGAATTTTTGGCCGGGCAACTGGCGCTCGCCCTTGTCCGCGCCAAGACGCGGCGACTTTCCGGTCGCCCTCTGGAAGGCACAGGACGCATCGTCGCCGAAATCATGCGGCACCTGCCTTATCGCTTGACCAAGGGGCAGGATCAGGCCGTTCGCGAAATCATCACAGACCTCAAATCGCCGGAGCGCATGTTGCGGCTTTTGCAAGGCGATGTCGGCTCCGGCAAGACGGTGGTGGGCTTGCTTTCCATGGCGCACGCTGCCGAATCCGGCGGTCAATCCGCTCTTATGGCTCCGACCGAGGTGCTCGCACGCCAGCATTTTGCGACGATTGCACCGCTTGCCAAAAAGGCAGGACTAAAGGCAGCGCTCCTGACTGGCCGCGAAAAGGGTCGTGACCGGAACGCCGTACTTGAAGGATTGAAAAGCGGTGACATCGACATCGTCATCGGCACGCACGCGCTGTTTCAGGAAAAGGTCGAATATCACGACCTCGTTCTGGTCATCATCGATGAACAACACCGCTTCGGCGTGCATCAGCGTCTGATGCTGACTGCCAAGGGTTCCGCACCTGATATGCTGGTCATGACGGCTACGCCTATCCCGCGGACCCTCGTCCTTACCGCCTTCGGCGATATGGACGTGTCGAAACTGACCGAGAAGCCTGCCGGACGCCAGCCCATCACGACTGCCATTGTGCCAATGGAACGCATGGGCGAACTTGTCGAGCGCATCCGAAAAGCCGTTGGAGAAGGACAAAAAATCTACTGGATTTGCCCGCTCGTGGAGGAATCCGAAGTCGTTGAACTGACTTCGGCGGAAGAACGTTTCGAAAGCCTCAAGCCCGTCTTCGGTGAGCGCATCGGCCTTATCCATGGCCGCATGAACGGTGTTGAGAAAGACGAGGCCATGCGAGCATTCAAACAGGGCGAAACGCGAGTTCTGGTCGCGACGACCGTGATCGAAGTCGGCGTGGATGTCCCCGATGCCACGATCATTGTTATTGAACATGCTGAACGGTTCGGTCTGTCGCAATTGCATCAGCTGCGCGGCCGCGTGGGACGCGGCGACCGGCCCTCGACCTGCCTGCTGCTTTACAAGGGGCCTCTGGGTGAAATTGCACAAGCCCGGCTAAAGGTCATGCGCGAGACGGAAGACGGTTTTCGCATCGCCGAAGAAGATTTGAAACTGCGCGGCGAAGGTGAATTGCTCGGCACGCGCCAATCCGGCACTCCGGGGTTCCGTCTGGCATCCATTGAAGCGCATGGCGATCTTCTGGAAATCGCCCGCAAGGATGCGCGCTATATTTTGACAAGCGACCCAGATCTGGAATCCGAGCGCGGACAGGCATTGCGCGTCCTGCTTTATCTTTTCGGGCGCGACGAAGCGATCAGGCTTCTGAGAGCAGGATAGCAAAATGGCCGCTGACGCGGCCACTTCAATCACTCTATAAAGTAAGCGCTACAATAAGCTGATTTTATTCAACAGTTACCGACTTTGCGAGATTGCGGGGCTGGTCGACATCCGTGCCCATCAGAACGGCGGTGTGATAGGCCAGCATCTGGATCGGCAGCGCATAGACGAGCGGCGTGATAAATTCAGGCACATCCGGCAGAATGATGGTAGCCATCGTGTCGATGCTGGCTGCCTCGGCGCCCTTTTTGTCGGTGATCAGGATAATGCGACCGCCGCGGGCGGCAACTTCCTGCATGTTGGAAACAGTCTTTTCGTAAAGGCGATCCGACGGTGCAATGACAATAACCGGCATGGTTTCATCGATCAGCGCAATCGGACCGTGCTTCAATTCACCGGCAGCATAGCCTTCGGCGTGAATATAGGAAATTTCCTTCAGCTTCAGTGCGCCTTCCATCGCCAGCGGGAAGGACGTGCCGCGACCGAGATAAAGCACATGATTGACCTTGGCCAGTTCATGGCACATCGCAGCGATCTGATCTTCCAGCTTCAGAACCTGATTGATAAAACGTGGTGCTTCCGAAAGCTGGCGTACCAGCTCCTGCTCACGCGTGTCATCGATTGCACCACGTGATTTCGCCGCC
The DNA here is from genome assembly GCF_041929965.1 of Brucella oryzae. Taxonomy (NCBI): domain Bacteria; kingdom Pseudomonadati; phylum Pseudomonadota; class Alphaproteobacteria; order Hyphomicrobiales; family Brucellaceae; genus Brucella; species Brucella oryzae. The sequence continues at coordinate 65,437 of NZ_JBHEEO010000001.1, forward strand.
GCGATTGCAAGTGAGGCCATCGCAGAGAGCTGGCAGGTAAAGGCTTTGGTGGAAGCAACGCCGATTTCAGGGCCTGCAAGCGTCGGGAAAACGGCGTCCGATTCACGCGCAATGGTCGAGCCGGTGACATTCACGACTGCAGCGATCTTCAATCCTTGCGACTTGCAGTAGCGCAGCGAAGCCAGCGTATCAGCTGTTTCGCCTGACTGCGACACGAACATCGCCAGCGAATCCTTCGAGAGCGGCATTTCGCGATAGCGGAATTCGGAAGCGATATCACTATCGACCGGCAGGCGCGCTATCTGTTCGAACCAGTACTTGCCGACGGATGCCGCATAGTAAGCCGTGCCGCAAGCAGAAATCGTCAGGCGGTCGATCTTGCTGAAATCGATACCAATCGCTTCCTGGCGCACCTTACCCGTCGTGAAGTCGAGATAGTTGGCAAGCGTGTGGGAAATCACTTCCGGTTGCTCAAACATCTCCTTCTGCATAAAGTGACGATGATTACCCTTGGAGACGAGCATATTTGCCGTCTGCGTCTTCTGGATTGGGCGCTCAACTTCGCTGTTGTTTTCATCGTAAACGGTCACACCCTTGCGCGTCAGAACGGCCCAATCGCCGTCTTCGAGATAGGCAATGGTATCCGTGAAAGGCGAAAGTGCGATGGCGTCGGAACCAAGGAACATTTCTCCTTCGCCATAACCGACGGCAAGCGGCGGCCCCTGACGTGCACCGATCAAGAGTTCTTCGTCTCCTTCGAACAGGAAAGCGAGTGCGAAGGCACCATGCAGCATCGGCAGGCTGTCGCGCACGGCTTCAACTGGAGACTTGCCCTTTGCCAGTTCGCGCGTCACCAGATGGGCAACAGCTTCGGTATCGGTTTCCGTCCGGAAATCGTAGCCTTCCGCCTCAAGCATGGTGCGAAGCTCGGCGAAATTCTCGATGATGCCGTTATGAACGACCGCGAGACGCTCGGTAATGTGCGGATGCGCATTGCGTTCTACAGGCTTACCGTGCGTGGCCCAACGGGTATGCCCGATACCGATGACGCCGGGAAGTGGCTCTCCGGCCAGACGCTTTTCCAGATTGACCAGCTTGCCTTCCGCGCGGCGGCGATCGAGCTTACCGTTCTGCAGTGTGGCGATACCGGCAGAATCGTAGCCGCGATATTCGAGCCGCTTCAGTGCATCCACAAGAAGCGGAGCAACTTCGTTATTTCCGATAATGCCGATAATTCCACACATAGGCTGCTCCAAATCCGACGTTCAGGCGTGTTGCATCGCGGTTTAAAGATTCTAATGCAGAACGGCAACCCAAGGGATTGCCGCTCGCTTAAACAATTCGACGATTCATTTGGTAAAGGTTTTAGCCGCTTTGATGGCAGCGTACTTCTCTCGCAGGATTTTCCCCCGCCCTTCTTTCGTTTCCTGGCGGGCACGACCGAAGGCCAGCGCATCGGCAGGAACATTGTCGGTAATCGTGCTGCCCGATGCGATATAGGCGTTGTCGCCAATTTCCACCGGCGCAACCAGCGAACTGTTCGAGCCGATGAATGCGTTTTCGCCGATCACCGTCTTATACTTGTTGTAGCCATCGTAATTGCAGGTGATCGTGCCAGCACCGATATTGCTGGATGCGCCGACTGTTGCATCGCCGATATAGGTCAGATGATTGATTTTTGCGCCTTTGTGTACGATGGCGTTCTTCACCTCGCAAAAATTGCCAACCTTGGTCTTCTCACCGAGATTTGCGCCGGGACGCAAGCGCGCAAACGGTCCTATCTCTGCCCTCGGACCGACATCGGCACCTTCCAAATGTGAGAAGGAATGGATCAAGGCTCCTGTCGATACACGCACATTTGGACCGAAGAAGACATTCGGTTCAATAATAACATCAGCCTCGATCAGCGTGTCGTGCGAAAAGAATACTGTTTCCGGAGCGATAAGAGTCACGCCTGCAAGCATCATTTCGCGGCGCTTGCGCTGCTGCCAGATGGCTTCTGCTTCGGCCAGTTCGACACGATTGTTGATGCCGATGACATTATCCACCGGCACTTCGATGGCCGTTACGTTCATGCCTTTGCTATGGGCGATAGCGACGATATCGGTCAGGTAATATTCACCCTTGGCGTTGTTATTACCCACCGCATCCAGAAGCGCCAGAGCGTGTTGACCGCGAACGGCCATCAGCCCGCCATTGCAGAAACCGATCTGCTTTTGCGCTTCCGTTACTTCTTTTTCCTCAACGATGGCAACAAGTTTGTCGTCCACCTCGATCAGACGACCATAACCGTGAGGATTATCTGGACGGAAACCGATAACGACAACATCAGCGCCTGCGGACAGTCGTTCACGGGCCTTTTGCAGAGATTGTGCTTCGATCAGCGGCGTGTCACCGAAAACAATGAGCAGATCGTCATAGTCATGTTCGATTGCTTCGCGCGCTGCCAGAACGGCGTGGGCCGTACCGAGGCGTTCCTTTTGCTCGAAAGCCGACACAGGGCCTGCATTCTTTTCCACCGCTGCACGCACATCCTCGGCGCCGCGTCCTACGACCAGCGCAACATCGCTCTTGCCGGTGCCCTGAACTGCCTTGACCACGTGAGAGACCAGCGGCAAGCCTGCCACCTGATGCAGCACCTTGGGCAGGCTGGATTTCATGCGTGTGCCTTCGCCAGCAGCTAGCACGATGGAAAGGCAGGTACGATCTGTCATTGTGTCGTCCAGAAAATTGAGATGATCTTCGCTCATAACATCAAAGCGTCTATGAAAACTTACACGCCAGTCTTCAGGAAAAGACCTTCGATTTGCCCGAGTGCAGGAAAGGTTTCAAGCATCCAGTACGAGAATGATTGCATGCCTCCGGTCAGGAACAAGACGCCTGCCGCAACAAGAAGCGCGCCCATCGCTTTCTCCACCTTGCCGAGATGCACCCGGAAACGCGAAAGAAACCGCATGAATGCGCCGGAAAAAAGGGCGGCAATCAAAAATGGAATACCGAGGCCAAGCGAGTAGGTCGCAAGCAATAACGCACCTTCACCGACTGTACTGCTACCACCGGCAAGTGTCAGGATCGGCCCGAGAACCGGCCCGATACAAGGCGTCCACCCAAAGGCGAATGCCAGCCCCATGACATAAGCTCCAAGCGGCGATGCGGGAGCGTTGCGTGCCTGAAACCGCGCTTCGCGAGACAGGAACGACAGACGCAGAATACCAAGGAAATTCAGTCCCATCAAAATGATGACGATACCCGCAACAATTGCTATCTCTTGCTGCCATGCGCGCAGGAAAGCGCCGATGGACGACGCTCCGGCACCGAGTGCCACAAAAACCGTCGTGAAACCAAGAACAAAACAAATTGCCGCAAACGCCAGCGAACGGCGCGCCGAAGGCGCTGCTGCAACGGCTGTCGCCTTCTCTGCGCGGAAATCCTCGACGCTCACGCCAGCCATGTAGCACAGATAAGGCGGCACAAGCGGCAGAACGCAGGGCGACAGAAACGACAGTGCACCGGCTCCTGCGGCGGTCATATATGAAATATCGAACACCAATACCTCTTTCAATTTATCAAATCACTTGCGGCCTAGCCCAACCGCAGTCTTATATAGACCAACTTCTGCTCTACTTTGAATATTTTCAATGCGGCATCTCGCTCGAACACAAGTTCGCCTTAAATCGAGATCATTGCGCGATTTTTAGTATATTGCTCCAACCGGACGACGTTCCTATGAGCCTTATTGATAATGAAGCGCCTTCAAAGCCAACTGCGACGTCGACAAGACATTTCAGCTGGTTCAAGCGATATCAACATTTTCTATTTGCAATGGCAGGCATCGCCATTGCGTTGCTTGCGATCTATGTGCTGGAAAATCTGCTCCAGCATACGTCTCGCACGGAAACGCTCGCAGCGTTCCACAATATCTCATGGACGACGTTCGCTCTGGCTGTATTCTTCACGGCGCTGAGCTATGCAGCCGTCGCGCTCTACGACGTGGTGGCAGTTGATACGATCGCACCCAACCAGATACCACGCCGCATTGCTGCCGTTGCGGGTGCAGCCGGTTACGCTATCTCCAACGCGCTTGGGTTTTCCCTGCTGACCGGAGGTGCTCTGCGTTATCGCATCTATGCTGCCGAAGGTGTCAGTCTCGCCGATATAGGCAAGATCGTCGGAACATCATGGTTCGCGATCTGGTTCGCACTGATTATAATGGTCGGTGTGGCGCTTCTCATCGATCCACAAGATGTGCCCTGGCTTTCCGCCATCGATTCCCGCATCGATATTGTCGCGGGTATCGCTATTCTGGGCAGTATAGGCTGGGTTATCTACTGGCTATCGCATGGGCAGCGCAGTTTCACGATAGGGTCGTTCAACCTACGTCTGCCAAATTCCAAAGGAGCGCTAACCCAGATTTTCGCAGGACTAGTGGATGTAGGTGCTGCAGCCGCTACGCTCTATGTCCTCATGCCTGCCGATGCTGTACCAAGCTTTGCGATTTTCGCACTGGTTTATGTGATCGCCATCGTGCTCGGAATTGCCAGCCATGCTCCAGGTGGTCTCGGCACTTTTGAGGCAACGATCATTGCGGGGCTCGGCCTTGGCGGAAAACCGGATGCCATTGCTGGGCTTCTCGCTTATCGGCTTGTCTATACGGTCATGCCGCTTGTTATGGCGACGGCGGGCATTCTCATATGGGAGATCATGCGGCGCCGCCATAAGCTCAGCAAGCAGGCGCGCTTCGCCAAACGTCTGGTCGAGCCTCTCATTCCGGGTCTCTCCGCCAGCATTATCTTTCTCGGCGGCATCATTCTTCTCATTTCCGGAGCTACGCCTGATCTTCGCTATCGCGTTGAAGTACTTTCAGACATTGTTCCTGAGTTTTTCATGGAGATGTCGCATCTCGCCGCCAGCCTGGTCGGCGTCGCGCTGCTCATCGTTGCACGCGGGCTATCAAAACGACTGGCGCGTGCTTGGGTGGCCGCACAAATCCTTCTCCTCAGCGGTGCGACTTTTTCTCTGGCGAAAGGTCTCGACTGGGAAGAAGCGACCATTCTCTGCATTTTCGCCTTCACGCTCTGGGGGTTCCGGGATTCGTTCTACCGTCGCCCGATTTCCGGGCCATTCGACTTGAGCTGGAACTGGATCGCGACGGTTGGTACAACCGTTCTTGTTTCCACTTGGCTTGGCTTTTTCGTCTACCGTCATGTGGAATATTCCAACGATCTATGGTGGGATTTCGCTTGGAACGGCAATGCGCCCCGGTTCCTGCGAGCGACTGTTCTTGTCTTCGCCGTTGTCGCGGCAGTGGGTCTTTATTCGATTATCAACCGAAACGGTCATCGCAAACGGAAGGTGGATTATTCGATACCCGATGCCGTGCCTGAACTGGTCGCTCGATGGCCGCACACGGATGCCGCTCTGGCACTGCTCGGCGACAAACAATTTCTTCTCGCTCCCGATAACAGCGCCTTCATCATGTATGCGCAATCCGGCGGCAGCCTGATCGCGCTTGGGGATCCCATTGGCAACGAACAAACCGGCAAGGAGCTTGCATGGTCATTTCATGGACTGGCCGACAAGCTTGCCTTGCGAACCGTATTCTACGGTGTTGGCCCGCAAAGTCTGCCGCTGTTTCTGGATATGGGATTGGTCGCGCTGAAGCTCGGCGAAGTCGCTCGCGTTGACCTTACCAATTTTTCGCTTGACGGCCCGCGCCGCCAGCCATTCCGCTATGCCGACCGCAAGATCGACAAGGATGGCCTGACATTCGAAATCATTCCGGCATCCGACGTATTGCCGCTCATTCCCCGGCTGCGCGAGATTTCCGACGCCTGGCTCGATTTCAAGTCCGGCAGCGAAAAGGGATTTTCGCTGGGCTATTTCGATGACGAATATATGAAACGTTTCGACGTCGCGGTGTTGAAACAGGACGGAGAAATCGTGGCTTTCGCCAATATGTGGCGCGGCGCGGACAAATATGAAATCACTGTCGACCTCATGCGCTATATGCCCAATGTGCACAAGCTCCTGATGGACGCGCTCTTCGCCAAGCTGCTGATGGCCAGCAAGGAAGAAGGCTATAAGTGGTTCAACCTCGGTGCGGCTCCGCTTTCCGGCCTGAGCGGCAGCAGGTTGGCGTCCCGCTGGAACCGTTTTGGCGCCTTCATCTATCGCCGCGGCGCGGACCTCTATCATTTCGATGGTCTGAAAGCTTTCAAGGAAAAATTCGACCCTGTCTGGACCCCGCATTACATGGTTTGTCCAGGCGGCCTTGAGACACCCCGCGCCCTTCTCGATGCCACAACCCTCATCAATGGCAGCCCTCTGGAGTTCATTCGCAAATGACCAAAAGACGTGTTCTCTTTATTATTCTTGGGCTGACGCTGGTGGTCGCGGCAGGCGTGTATGGCGCAATGCATACAGGCAAAATTGCTCGGCTTTGGACAAGAATCACCAATTCCGATGAGCCGGTTATCCATGCCAGCGCGGAAAGACTGTCCAATATCCCTGTTTACATGCCGAAGAATGATCCTGTCGGCCTCGCGATTTTGCTGAGTGACGAAGGCGGCATTGGCGACCGGGAAAAGAGCTTCATGGATGCCATGCTCGCTCGTAACATGATTGTCCTTCCCGTCGAGCTTGGCCCTTGGCGCGCCGCTCTCGATAAGGAAGACGGCGAATGCAATTATCTGGACTCCGATTTCGAAGCTATCGCCAAGGAAGCGCTGCGCGGGCTCGATCTCGGCGTTTATTTCCATCCTGTCCTGACAGGAATTGGCCAGGGCGCAACCATCGCTTATGCCGCCGCCTCCGATTCTCCCGATGCAACGATTGCAGGTGCCGTATCCCTTGATCCGGTTCCGGCGAAAACCCGTCTGCCTTCGTGCACGGAAAAAGCCAATGCAATCAGGACTCCGGATGGCGGCTTCACCTATGGCTTCAATGCGGCACTTCCGGCCCCTGCCCTTGTGATCGGCCCTGCCGGTTCACCGGTCAACAATCCGATTACAGCCCGCCAGGAAAATATCGCGGTGCTTCAATCGGCACCGGAATTTCCCGCCCGGCTCAAAATGGCCGTCGACAATGTCGTCGCCATGGCAGACCAGGATGCCAAGAACGAGGCCCTGCCCATTGTCGACCTGCCTGCCAAGGGAGGAAAAGCCGACATGGTTGCCGTTTTCTATTCCGGCGACGGCGGCTGGCGCGATCTCGACAAGTCCATTGGCGAATGGTTGCAGGCTCATGGCGTCCATGTGATCGGGGTGGATTCGCTTCGCTATTTCTGGTCGGAACGGACACCGGAAGAAATCGCCGCCGACACCACCGCCATGATTAAAAAAGCAGACCCGACAAACAAGTTGCCCGTTGCCGTTCTGGGCTATTCATTCGGTGCCGATACGTTCCCGTTCGCGTGGAAATATCTGGACCCTGCCATACAGGACCGAACAAAAATGATCGGTCTTCTCGGTGTCGAAACAACGACGACGTTTCAGGTGTCCATCGAAGGCTGGCTCGGAATGGATGGCGACAAGGATGTCGTTCCGGCCATCTCGACAATCCCGCTCGACCGTGTGGTTTGTGTCTACGGTGAGGAAGAGGACGATACCGCCTGTACAGCTACCGAATTGAGGGGCATAGAAGTCATGAAATTAGCTGGCGGCCATCATTTTGATGAAAATTATGAGCCTATTGCTGCGAGCCTTCTGGAAAAGATGCGCGCCCGGGCTGGATTGCCGCCGCGACCAGCAAGTTGACAGTTCTGTCGAAACTGGCGCCCGCATTGCCGGCGCCAGTTTGATGTTTCAGCCGACAGCAGATTTTTGATCGCCAAGCTGCCAGCGAACGAAATCAATCAACAGGAATGCAATCAGACTGATTCCAATCAGCGGCAAAGCCCAGCCGATAGCAAGGGAAGCGATTACAACCCCGACTTGCTGCACAACAGAGAGGCGTTTCCAGCTCACGATCAATGTCCTCGGCACCGACCCCGCCGGTGGGCGCCGCTGCCACCAGATGCGATAGCCGTAAACAATCATCACAATCAGCGACAGGCCAAGTGCAGCCATCAATATCTGATTGGCGCCCCCGAACAGGACGCCCATATGAAGATCAATGCCCCAGCGGATCAATTTTGCGATGATGGGGAAGCTTTCAAAATCCGCACGACTGATCACACCCATATCGCTTGGATCTAGAGCAACCGTATCTACTTGCGTGGGCCAGGACCGGTCGTACTCACGCACCAGCCAGCCTTGATCCGATGAACGAGGCAGTCGAATCTCGATCATGGGTGAATCGAGTCCGGCCTGCCGTGCAGCCAGATAAACACCATCCAGCTGCCCAACATAGTCCTTCGCTGTATCGACTAAGGACGGCATCGGCATGCCACTGTGGTCGTGATGCGCATCCTGTTGATCTGTTTCCGCTGCCCTGTTCAAAACAGTAGAGACGGATGGCGTAATCCAGCCGACCGCCGCTCTGAATTGGTCAATCCTTCCTCCGGCCAGTTGCGACCACGTCATGCCGGTCGCTGAGAGGAATAAAAGACCAACAGCAATCCAGATGCCAATCTGACCGTGAAAATGGCGGGTCTTCAGGTGGAGATTTTTTGTTTGCTGCTGTTTGCGCCGGATGTCCCGTTTCCACCACCAAAGCAGTACACCGCCAAGCGTCGCTACCCAAAGCCAGGATGCAGCGAGTTCGCTGTAATAACGCCCAAAATCCCCGAGCATGAGATTGCGGTGCAGATAGTCAATCGCTGCGCGAAGCGGCAATGTTCCACTTGTGCCATAGGCAACGAGATCACCTTTCACTGACAGTGTGACGGGATCAATGAAAATTGCCCGGCTTTCAGATTCTCCCAATCCCGGCTGGTTGAACATAACCCGTGTGTTCCAGCCTGGACCGATTGAAGGTCTCACGGCAAAAAGTTTTGGGCCCTCACCTATAAATGTTTCTGCCGCTTTCACCTGCTCTGCCAGTGGCTGTAACGTTCCAAGTGACGCGGTCCGCAGCTGGTCACGGTAGATGTAGTTTTCAAGCTGCGGCGTGAGAACATAAAGTGTGCCGGTCACGGCTGCGATCATAATAAAAGGTCCGACAAACAGACCGACATAGAAATGAAGTCGAGTGACGAAAGCGTGAAAGCCGGTGCTCGCGGCATTCTGCTGTATTTGTGTGCCAGCTTTCCTCTCAAGAAGAGTATCCGTCATGGAGCCCTCCTTGAAAAGAGAGGGAAGCGCGGCGCGTGATCTATGAAATTGCGTGCGTAGTCAGCCACGACCACCACGATAAAACGATGGTTTTGCATCGATATCTCCAAACGATAAAAAATTGCCGTCGCGAAGCGGCGGCTTCGTTTTTCAAAGATCGTGCAAACTAGGCGGGCCTCTGGCTTGCGCAGCTATAACAAGCTGACCGGGAGGCGCACGAACAGCCAAAGGAAAAGCGACAGTGTCTTTCGTAACAATCGAATCGAAAGATGCCGCAACCAGCTGTTGCGTCAGTCCGGTTCCGATCGCACACGCCGCCTGACACAGAGTCGAGCAGCAATGCCGGGCGAGCTCTTTAAGGGGAGCGTCTGCATCGGTTGGCGGCGCGTGAACCGAACAGATCACAGATGAAGGACCGGCACTCCATGCAGCCATGGAAGCCTGCGCATATGCCGTTATTAATCCCTGTAAAAGAATAACAAGCGTCAGTGATACGACCCAAAGGGCTGTATCCGACCGATCGCCAATAATTCTTTTCCGCAAGATCATGATAGTTCATGACATTCTTGCAGTGCAAAGTCACTGCGACAAAGGTGGAGTGAACTGAGTGGAAGAGGAAGTGGTGAGCGCGCAGGGATTCGAACCCTGGACCTACTGATTAAAAGTCAGTTGCTCTACCGGCTGAGCTACGCGCTCCCAGAAGGAGCAAATCGCCCCCGGAAGTGCGGCGGAACATAAGGGCGGCTTGCGGATTGGTCAACACCATAAAATCAGGTTTCTCCAACATAAACTCAAAAAAATCACAGGGCTGGGACATACGTCGTCGCGCAGTGTTGCTGAACTGACGCTTTCAACGCTCGTTCAAGCGCTGACTACTCCTCAACGGAAAGGCGATTCTGAATCGCGAAATGCCGAAACGAGATTATCCAGCTTTTACTTCTCCATGCCGGGCCTTGCTGCCTACCCATACTACGGCTAGATTCATTCAAGTATTCTAATCGGCGTGTGGTGCTTCATGTTTCTTGCCACCAAAGCGTTTTCCCATTTCCGGCGCTCCTTATCAGGCGTAGGCATAGCACTCGGCACGCTGTTTTTTTCCGCAGCGCTTACCCCGAGCCTGATTCCACGAACCTATGTCATGCAGGGAATTCTGGGAGGTATCGCATTCGGGGCCGGTTACGGTATTGGCGTATTGTGGCGCTGGTTGTGGCACTATCTTGAGCTGCCCGAACCTCGAAATCGATTACGCAGCAGAGTCAATCTGGGTGTCGGTGTCGTCTGTCTTGCGGTGGCTATTGCTGCGCTTTATTTGGCCGCTGGCTGGCAGAACTCAGTTCGGGCTGTCATGAGCATGGAGCCAGTCCCAAGCGCCTACCCAATGAGCGTTTCCGCTTTGGCGGTTTTGACATTTCTTGTTCTGTTGGTCCTGATTCGGCTTCTAATTTGGTTGGGGAGATTCGTATCAGCCAAAGTGCAACTGGTCATGCCGCGTCGGGTAGCAAATGTACTGGGTGTCGCAATCACGATCATACTTATCTGGACAATCGCCAATGGCCTGCTCATTCAGTCCACCTTCAAGGTTCTGGATCGTTCATTTCGCGAATATGATGCGCTGATCGAGCCAGATCGTCCGCAACCGACGGCGCCAAACAAGACCGGTAGCGCCGCTTCACTTCTGCATTGGAACCAACTTGGACGGGCCGGACGTGAATTCGTGTCCTCTGGTCCTGCCGCCGCTGATATCTCGACATTGACTGACAAAAAGGCCGTCGATCCGATACGCGTCTATGCAGGCTTGCAAGTCGCCGACACGCCTGAGCAACGGGCTGAACTCGCGCTTCTGGAACTAAAACGGCAGAACGGTTTCGAGCGGTCTGTGTTGGTTGTCATAACGCCGACCGGCACGGGATGGGTGGACCCCGCAGCAATAGACGGACTAGAGTATTTGCATGATGGTGACGTGGCCAGTGTTGCCATGCAATACTCCTATCTTTCCAGCCCGTTATCGTTGTTCTTTCAACCTGAATATGGAGCAGAAGCATCCCGGGCGTTGTTCATAACCATCTATAACTACTGGAAAGAACTGCCACATGATCGGCGCCCTCGCCTGTATCTCTATGGTTTGAGCCTTGGTGCAATGAACTCCGAGGTCTCGGCTGAACTGTTCGAAATGCTCGATGATCCGATCAACGGCGCTCTGTGGAGCGGCCCGCCCTTCTCGAGCCGTGACTGGAAGGCCATGACCAGAAGGAGAAATCCGGGAACGCCCGAATGGCTTCCAGTATTCCGGGACGGCTCCTTTGCACGGTTCATGAATCAGAACGGCGAAGCGCCGGGAAACGGAACACGTTGGGGCCCATTGCGCGTCGTTTACCTACAATATGCCAGCGATCCGGTAACCTTCTTCGATAGCCTGTCTTTCTACCGTCAACCTGACTGGATGCAGGCACCGCGTGGCCCGGATGTTTCACCAGAATTGCGGTGGTATCCAGTAGTTACCATGCTCCAGCTCGCGCTCGATATGGCCTTTGGGACGACAACGCCGATCGGACACGGGCATGTCTATGCTCCAGAGCACTATGTCGATGCTTGGCTGGAAGTAACTGGCGTAACCGGATGGGACACCGACAAGATCACGATGCTCAAGCAGCACTTGCGCATGAAAATGGATGCAGAAAACCTCGAAGGCTACGAACAGCGCGGTGGGTAAAACCACGCTGTTCATTTGTTCGGTTGTATCAATAGTTCGGTGACTTCTGTGGCGCCTCCTGAGAACTATTCAAGTTCAGCATTGGAATCGCCCCGTTCGGCAGCATTGTGCTTGGCAGTTGCCCATCCCATCTTTCTGCCTGCGTCAATGCAACAAGACCTGGATTATCGCGTAGCGCATCGCCACGCGCCTTGATGGCAGTTGCTTCGGCTTCCCCCTTCAGCCGTATCGCTTCGGCCTCTGCCTCGGCCTGGAGGCGAACAGCATCAGCCTGGGCCTGTGCTTCGGCACGACGCGCATCTGCCTGCGCTTTTGCCTGCGTCACGGTAATTTCAGCCTGCACTTTCTCGCGCTCAGCATTCTGACGGAGGCGCTGCACCTCAACTTCGGCCAGCATGCGCTGTTCAATGGATTGCTCATAGGAGTCCGAAAAATCGATATTTTCGATCTGCACCGTATCGATGATAACCGGACCGCGTACGCTGTTCTGTATCGCCTCCGCAATTTCCTGATTGAGACGACTACGCTCCTGAATTGCCTCAACAGCATTGAACTTTCCGAAAACAGTTTTGCTTTCTTCAAAGACGCGCCGCTCGACAAGACGAGACAGAAGTCCGTCTTCGCCACCATAGGTCGCGTAGACCTCTTCCACACGATCTGGCGGAATGCGGTAGTTGACGGAAAGATTCATCGTGGCCGGTTGCTGATCGCGGCTGTAGGCTTCCATGCTGTTGTAAATCGCAGCTTTGGATTGCACGGATATTCTTACGATCGAATCGATCAGTGGAATTTTGAAACCAAGTCCCGGTTGTGCAACACCAGAGACTGCTCCATAGCGCAAAACAACACCGCGCTCACCTTCGTCAACCGTGTACCAAGAACCAAGTACTACGCTCAGTATTCCAAGTAGAACAATACCAGCCAATGCTTTAGGTAAAATCTGGCGCATCCCGCCTCCTCTGGCGCTCATTTGTGAAAATAGCGGAGACCGATAGCGCTTCAATAGTACGCCACGAACTACGCTCCGACCGCCTTTTAGAGTGCACTGATATGAATGACAATTATTCTTGGATACGTTTGATAGACTTAGTCCACAAAAACAAAGCCGCCCCTTAAAGAGCGGCTTCTTTGATTCTGGCAGAACTTCACTGTCAGTATGGTGAATAACACTGCTGACGTGGACCGTTATACGGCTGGAAAGTGTTGTCCGAAGCCCGATACGACCGGTAACGATTATAGCACCACTGGACGTGCGAATTGCTATAACCATAGGCTGGGGCACGATAGACCGGCGGAGGCGGAGCGGCAATCGCACCACCGATGATTGCTCCAGCGCCGAACGCTGCTAGCGGATACCACCATCCATCATTATGGCGGCGATAGCCGTGGCGATAATAGCGGTCGCCGCGATAGCCATTCCAATACCCCGGCCCCGGACGGTAAGGACGTCCGTGCCAGCCTGGCCTCGGCCCAGGCCGGTGTCCACGCCAATGCCCATGCCGAGATCCCCGGCGCCAGCGGTCATCACGAACGTGCTGAACATTCTCATTCTTTGCCGCAGGCGCAGTTGACATGACAGGTGCAGCCAGAACCGGAGCCATTGCGCCGATCAGAAAGCCTGCACCAACAAGACCAACCATCATCTTTTTGAAGGTGTTCATCCTGTGCTTCTCCATTTCAATGATGCTATCATTGCTGGCAGTTTATGAATGCTCGCTGAATATTGGCGGAAAATACGTGGATGTTGTATTCATTTCGCAATCCATAGAGATTTCATCAAAAATTTAACGAAAAACAATATTTCGTTCAGGCTACGGCTTTATTTTTGTTAGCAAATTGCGCGACAGTAAGATAGCTTGCTTAAAGTAGGGCAGCTTGTAAGTGTTTTCATCGAGTGAGGTTTGCATTGGCAACAAAAGTACAGCCGTCCGTAAGAGTGTTGGAAGCATCCTTCTCCCAGGGGGCAAATCCTTTTACGGCAGCAGTTGAACTGACACCCATGCCAATGCTCATTACAAATCCACGTCTGCCGGACAATCCGATAGTCTTTGCTAACAAGGCCTTCCAAAACCTCACTGGTTACGATAGCAGCGAAATCATCGGAAAGAATTGCCGTTTCCTTCAGGGCTCGGCAACGAATCCCAAACATGTCGAGATGATCCGTGCGGCACTCGACACCGAACAGTCAATCGATATTGATATCCTTAACTACAAGAAATCAGGCGAACCATTCTGGAACCGGCTTCATATTTCTCCAGTTAAAACGGATGACGGCGAACTTCATTACTTCGTTTCATCGCAGCTGGATGTGACGCTGGAGCTCGGCAAACTGGTCGAGTTGGAAAAGGAACGCGAAACGCTTTCCATCGAAAACCAACGCAGCAATGATCAGTTCCAATACATTGTCGATGTGGCGAATATCGGTTTCTGGACGCGAGATTACCACACTGGTGAAATCAGCTGTTCAGCCGAATACCGACGCATTTTTGGATTGACACCGGATGAACCCGTCAATTACGACAAAATCATTGACATGGTGATGCTTGAAGACCGGATGACACTGATCCAGCGATCACAGGAGTCCCTTTCTACCGGCAAGTCTTTCCAGGTTGAATATCGCATTACCAACAGGCTGGGTCAGGTGCGTTGGGTGGAAACTCGTGCTAAGGCCCTTCTCGGCAAAAAACCTGCTTTTCTGGGCATTGTCATAGATGTCACCGAACGCAAAAAGGTCGAGGCAGACAAGGCGTTGGTTACGCGCGAAATATCGCACCGTTTCAAGAACTCAATGGCGATGGTGCAATCCATAGCGAACCAGACCTTGCGCAATGCCACCAACCCCCAAATAGCAAACACACTGTTCAGCGAACGGCTCCGTGCGCTTAGTCAGGCTCACGACATGTTGCTGAGAGAAGACTGGACAGGCACTACAATCAGTCAGATCTCCGAAACCGCCCTTGCCCCTTTTAACAGTACATTCGGCCACCGTATCCGGATACAGGGTCCAGCACTCGTCGTGAGTGACCGAGTAACAGTTTCGCTTACGCTCGGTTTATACGAACTCGCAACTAATGCTGTAAAATATGGTGCACTTTCGAATGAAAGCGGCACGGTCCAATTCAGTTGGGATGTCATCGAAAAGCACGGGGAGCGGAAATTCCACATGCTTTGGGTCGAATGTGGAGGTCCCGCGGTCGAACGCCCTGTGCACCGCGGTTTCGGTCAGCGACTGCTCTATTCCGTACTCACAGGCGAATTAAAAGCCGATTGCGATTTAAACTTTGCACCGAGCGGATTGATCATTGATGTCTTGGCCCCAATGACACCGGATGTCTTTCCGCAACTCGATAAATTCACGGATACACAGACTGAGACAGTATAAAAGGAGCAGCGAACTCGCTGCTCTTTTTTAGTTATGTGGGCCGCGACGACGTGGCTCGATATAGATTCTTTCGCGACGATGGTCGCGATCACGGCGCCAGCGTCGATCCCGATCGCGTTCACGATAATAACGTGGTGAATGGCGATCCCATCGACGGCGATCATCCCTCCAGCGACGATCCGTAACACAACGACCACTAGGCGTGCGGACCATGCCGCGACGGCAGCGGTAATCGACCTGAATAGCCGAGACAGCGCCATCGGTGGCGATTGCCGGAATTGGAGTCGGAGCAACAGGTGTACCTGCTTCAGCGGTGGCGGTAACCGCAAAAAGCGCGACAGCTACAGAAAGTAACTTAAATCTCATTCCGGGTTCCTTTCGAGAATTGGCCAGAATTGGAATCTTGCCCGCAAATAGGTAGGCCAAACAGCCATTTGGTAAAGTCACTTAATCTTACGACGCTCTATCAATCTCGACCGCACTTTACAAAAGCACGCCCGAATTAATCCTAATTAATAGCTAGCCGTTTTGCTGGGATAATTTTTAAGAAAGTCGGAATATCAGAAGCCTGTTGAATTCGCACATAGTCCCTTCTAAGGAAGGGCGAACCGCAGAATCTCCGATCCGCGACGCCAATCCGGAACCGGTCCAGCACCGGTAGCGGGCGGAGCCTTGCGGCTTAGCAAGGAGTACGAACATGGATTATTCGACCTCTGAACTCGACACTACATGGGGGTCGAAAACCGGACTGGGCACGACCCAGACAGAATGGGTCGAGCTTGTCCGCAGTTTGCCAGAGGACCATTCCATCAGTCTTCGTAATCTGATTACCCGTCACCGTGAACAGTTTGTCGGTGTGTTTTACGACCGCCTTATGAGTAACCGCGATGCGGCAGTTTTCCTGTCCCAGAAAATAGTGCAGGAACGCCTGCATAATTCGCTGAGCGACTGGTTGCTGAAGATGTTTCAGAGAACCGCTGACGATGTTGACGCTTTCATTCGCGAACAGCGCAAGGTCGGCGAAGTTCACGCTCGTATCGATGTGCCGATCCATGTCGTTATGCAGGGGGCACGCCTGCTCAA
Source organism: Brucella oryzae (assembly GCF_041929965.1). Lineage (NCBI taxonomy): Bacteria > Pseudomonadati > Pseudomonadota > Alphaproteobacteria > Hyphomicrobiales > Brucellaceae > Brucella > Brucella oryzae. The sequence goes on from NZ_JBHEEO010000001.1 coordinate 81,824, forward strand.
AAACGAGATCATTCGTCAACTCGGGCTGGAGATTGCTTCACGCGAGGTGCTGGCGCGCCTTATCGTCCATGTGAGCAATGCCATCGACATCGCGATTGAAATCATGAGCCAAGCTTTTGTGAAGGATGCACGCGAAAGCGCCCAGACCGACGAAGCCTATCGGGCTTTCACGCTCAGCCACGATTTTCCGCTTGAACGTGAATCACAACGCGCCGCGCTCATGGAATGGAGCCAGTCGCTTCTGTTCAACCTGTATGGCAATTCCGACAGTCCGCTTCACTCACTTGCAAGCTCGGATTTCGGATTGTGGTTGCAGCATAAAGCAGATTTGATGTTCTCTAACTCCGGCACGTTGGAGAACATCCGCCGGAACGTAGAACATATCGATGATGTGCTCTTGCCAGCCATTAACAGCGCTCGCAAAGATAATCCGACTGAACTCGCAGCGTCGCTTGGGCTGTTTCAAACCAAGATTGGTGAGGTGAAGTTCCTGCTGTCCGAACTGTTTCAGGCCGCGGCTGCAATGGAAACAGGCCGTGATCCTCTAACACGCACCCTCAATCGCCGTTTCATGCCCTCAATACTGACCCGCGAAGTGCGAATGGCATCGCAAAAGGCTATGGATTTGAGTATTTTGATGATCGACATCGATCATTTTAAGAACATCAATGACACATATGGACATAGCAGTGGCGATGCAGTCCTTCAGCAAGTAGCCGAAGCTATCCTTTCATTATGTCGCCCGAGTGATTTCGTGTTTCGCTATGGGGGAGAAGAATTTCTGGTCGCTCTTGTAGAAGCTGACGAGAATAAAGCTTTTGCAATCGGCGAGGAGCTGCGCAGACAGATAGCGAAACAGCCCCTGAACCTTCCTGATGGCGCACGTCAGTCTGTAACTCTGTCCATCGGCGTTGCAGCATTCAACGGTCATCCCGACTATAGCCATCTCGTCAACGCGGCTGATCGGGCATTATATCGGGCCAAGCAGACAGGACGCAATCGCTGTGAAAAGGAAGCGCCGCTCGCGAATCATTGATCAGAGAGGCATTTTGACATCTGGCGATTACGCTGCAAAACCGCCATATGTTTTCCTCATGACGAATAGTTCCGCCTCCCCCATTTTCGAGACAGCTTTACAGAAACCCCGCGAGCGCGATGCGCTGGAAACGCATTTCCTGCCGCAACGAGCCGACGCGCCTCCCGTAGACTGGGTCGTTGCAGAAGGACTGACGGACTACGAAGAAGCCCTCGCCTTCATGGAAGCGCGCGTTCAGGCCATTCGGGACGGCACAGCAAACGAGCTTGTCTGGCTGGTGGAACATCCGTCGCTTTACACGGCGGGGACGAGCGCCAATTCAAGCGATCTTCTGACGCCAGACAGCCTCCCTGTCTTCAATACAGGGCGAGGCGGTGAATATACCTATCACGGACCCGGTCAGCGCATTGCCTATGTGATGCTTGACCTGAAACGCCGCCGCGAGGATGTGCGCGCCTTTGTGACTGCCCTTGAGCAATGGATCATCGAGAGCCTTGCCGAGTTCAACGTTAAAGGTGAACGTCGCGAGGATCGCGTCGGTGTATGGGTAACAAGACCTGAAAAGCCTCGCCTTGCCAATGGCGGCATGTGCGAAGACAAGATCGCTGCGATAGGCATCCGCCTCCGTCGTTGGGTGAGCTTTCACGGCATCGCCATCAATGTCGAACCAGATCTCGGTTATTATGCGGGCATCGTCCCTTGCGGAATTTCGGAACATGGTGTTACCAGCCTCGTAGATCTCGGATTGCCGGTGACGATGGGCGACATGGACGTCGCACTTGGAAAGGCGTTTGAGACAGTTTTCGGCGCGCGTCAGCTGAAATGAGTCTGTCTCAAGCCACGGCGTCGGCTTTCACGCGGCGCTCGCGCATGAAAACATAAAACCCTGATCCGACGATGATGGCGATGCCGCACCATTTCGAAGGTGTCGGAAAATCACCGAACACGATTAGGCCAACCAGAACCGCATTGACGATTTCAAGATACTGGAACGGCGCCAGCATAGAAGCCGGGGCAAGCTTGAACGCCTGCACCACCATCAGATGGCTGACGGTTCCAATCGTTCCCAGAAGTAGCAGAAGCAGCCAGGGCAGGATGCCTTGCGGCAGGCCGAAACCAAGGTCGCCGATCCCCGCCCCGGTTCCGTAAATCATGGCGAACCCGGCGATCATCCATCCGCCGACGCCCGCATAGAACTGCATTACAAGCGGGCTTTCCTTTGCGCCATATTTGCGGTTGAGGATCAGGTAGATCGCAAAAGTCACGGCGGTTGCCAGCGGCAGCAGCGAAACAGCGCCAAAGATTTCAAAACTAGGCTGGATCACGATCATCGTGCCGACGAGGCCGATGCCAACGGCGCTGAATCGTCTCCAGCCCACCTTTTCCTTCAGGAAGATCGCTGAGAAAAGCGTGAGGATGAGCGGCTCGGCAAAGAAAACGGCCATCGCATCCGCCAGCGGCATGTATTTGACCGCCGTAAAGAAACAGAGGCCACCGAATCCCATCAAGGCTCCACGGATGAGGTTTCCAGCGAGGTACTGTGTCCGCAACGCCGCAAAGCCGCCTGTGAGGAGCAGGATGATGCACATCAGCCAACACTGAACGAAGAACCGCATGAAGGTGACCGTGGCCGGAGGCATGCTGTCCACCATGGCGAGCCACTTGCCGATCGCATCCATCAACGGCAGCAAAAGCACCGAGAGCACCATGATCGCCATGCCCTTGACGTGCGCTTCCACGCCGCTTGTCGCGCTGCTCTGCATTTCAAACTCTCGGTATTTGCAACATTCCCCATAATCGCTCTATGCGAACTGCCGCAGCGTTTCCATCCTATTTGACAGGAAATGTCGCGGCGGTTTGACTTTCGCCTTCTTTCCGGTGCAAATCAGTCCGGTTCTGAACAAAACCCTTTGAAAAAGCCGTGCGAAAGCGGAACGTAAGGCGAACTTTAGTCGCCTTTCGCAAGCGTACATGGCATCATTTAGGTGATTCGCGAACAGTATTTTCCGGTCGATGGCGAGTAAGCTCGACACAGACCTCCTGAAATTCAGACAGAGAGCTTTTCGGAACAGATGGACGATAGCAACGATCTCTTCTCGAGAGTGGTCAACAATGCCCGGGCCCGAGAACGGGAACAGGAACAAGGGCGACAGAGCGAAAAAACTGTGGCGCCGCAGCCTGTCGCGCAACCGGTGGCCGCGCCGTCGCTCTCCGTTCCAAAGCCGGTCACGGCCAAGACGCCGCCTGCTTCATCCACAGGCGACGACTATAACGCATCATCCATCCGTGTTCTGGAAGGCCTGGAGCCGGTGCGCCTGCGTCCCGGCATGTATATTGGCGGCACAGACGAAAAGGCTCTGCATCATCTCTTCGCCGAAGTCATCGACAACTCGATGGACGAAGCTGTCGCCGGACATGCCAATTTCATCGAAGTGAGCTTCGATGCCGATGGGTTTGTAACGGTTTCGGACAACGGACGCGGCATTCCTGTGGATGAACATCCCCAGGTGCCCGGTAAGTCCACGCTTGAAGTCATCATGACCAAACTGCATGCGGGCGGTAAGTTCGACGGCAAGGCTTATGAAACGTCAGGCGGTTTGCACGGTGTCGGTGTTTCGGTGGTGAATGCCCTTTCCGACGTGCTGGAAGTGGAAGTCGCACGCAATCGCCGTCTTTATCGCCAGCGCTTCTCGCGCGGTATTCCGCAAGGCGGGCTGGAAGAGCTCGGCGAAGTGCATAATCGTCGCGGCACCCGCGTCCGCTTCCACCCCGATCCCGATATTTTCGGCAAGACGGCGCAATTCGATCCGCATCGCCTCTATCGTATGGCGCGTTCGAAGGCCTATCTGTTCGGCGGCGTTGAAATTCGCTGGAACTGCGATCCTTCCCTGCTCGACCCGAAGAAGGAAACACCTGAAAAGGCCGTGTTCCACTTCCCCGGCGGCTTGAAGGACTATCTCGAAGCCTCGCTTGGCAAGGAACATCAGGTCACACGCGAGGTTTTTGCAGGCAAGACCGAGAAACAAGGCGGTCACGGCGCTGTCGAATGGGCCGTCTCATGGTTTGGTGGCGACGGGTTTGTCCATTCCTATTGCAACACCATTCCGACCGGCGATGGCGGCACGCATGAAGCGGGCCTGCGCATTGCGCTGACGCGAGGGCTGAAAGCCTATGCGGAACTGACCAACAACAAGCGCGCTTCGATCATCACCACCGATGACGTGATGGTATCGGCCGCAGGGATGCTGTCGGTCTTCATTCGCGAGCCGGAATTTGTCGGCCAGACCAAGGACAAGCTGGCGACCGTTGAAGCACAGCGCATCGTGGAAAATGCGATCCGCGATCCGTTTGACCACTGGCTTGCCGCTTCCCCACAGGAAGCATCTCGCCTTCTGGAATGGGTGATCGACCGCGCCGACGAACGCCTGCGCCGTCGTCAGGAGAAAGAAACCGTCCGCAAGAGCGCAACGCGCAAGCTGCGCCTGCCCGGCAAGCTTGCCGACTGCACGCAGAACGCGGCGGCCGGCGCAGAATTGTTCATCGTCGAAGGTGACTCGGCAGGAGGTTCCGCCAAACAGGCGCGTAACCGCGCCAATCAGGCCATCCTGCCATTGCGCGGCAAGATCTTGAACGTTGCCAGCGCCGGGCGAGAAAAGCTGACAGCAAACCAGCAGATTGCCGATCTGGTTCAGGCTCTGGGCTGCGGCACGCGTAAGAACTATCGGGAAGACGATCTGCGTTATGACCGCGTCATCGTCATGACCGACGCCGACGTCGACGGGGCGCATATCGCGTCGCTGCTCATCACATTCTTCTATCAGGAAATGCCCGATCTGATCCGCAATGGTCATCTCTATCTGGCGGTGCCGCCGCTTTTCCGCCTGAGCCAGGGCGGAAAGGTCGCCTATGCGCGTGATGAAGCGCATAAGGATGAACTTCTGCGCACCGTATTCACCGGACGCGGCAAAGTGGAAATCGGTCGCTTCAAGGGCCTTGGCGAAATGCGCGCCGAACAGCTAAAGGAAACCACCATGGACCCGAAGAAGCGCACGCTTCTGCGTGTACAGGTGGATGAAGAATATGTCGATGAAACCCGCAACACTGTCGATGAACTGATGGGCACCAAGCCAGAGGCCCGTTTCCGTTTCATTCAGGACCGTGCAGCCTTTGTCGAAGAGCTGGATATCTAAAGTGTGTTTCCAGGATGAACGGCAGTTGCAAGCCCGATGCCGTTCATTTTCTTTTTCAATAAAACTATTTAAGCCACTGATAAATGAAGATCAGGCTTTCACATTGATACCGAGCTTGGCTTCAATTTCCTCAATTGATTCTTTTACGAAGAATGTCTGATCCGTACTCAGCGTCACTATGCGTGTGCCGGTTCCATAAGTATTGTAGCACAGAACATGATTGAAATTCACGGCGAGCTTTTCACCGTTCACTTCCGTCAACATGATCCACATCGCTTGCCCTCCTCCTGATGATTCCACTCTCAAGAAGAATAGGCGCAACAGAACGTTCGGCAATGGTTGCGATAGCTGGCTTCAAAGCTTTGCGCGCATCCTCACCTTTTCGACCGTTTTCCCGAAACTTTCGGACCACTCCTCTTCCTGCCACTCGATCTGGAAACCAGCTTTTTTATAAAGGCTGATGGCGGGAAGATTATCCGCGTGCGTGCCGATCAGTACTTCATCAAAACCATCAAGCAGAATTTGTGCCATCAGGGCATCCAGCAGATGCGTGCCGATCCCCTGCCCGTGATGAGGTGGATCGCCCCATAAATCGGAAATGTAATTGCTTTGGGGCACACTCGCGCCCCAGCCAACGATGGTCCCGCCGCGTTCGGCGACAAGTACGCCATCCGCATTCTCTTGCAGATCGCACAGGAACTTTGCTTCCAGAGTTTCTTGCCGCTCGGCGGTCAATGCAACATCACCAGCCGCACTCCGCCAGGCTCTGACGGCCAATGCAGCCATAAAAACAAATTCGCCGGGGAGGCCCCGGCGAACAAGAAGATCGGTTTTTACCACCACTTTGCCGGAGTAAACCGTCCGGCAGCCTGTTCGACGGCGTGAGCTGCCTGAAACAACGTCTCTTCCTCGAATGGACGCCCGATCAACTGAAGACCGAGCGGCAGGCCCTTGTCATTGATACCGGCAGGTACGGCAATGCCCGGAAGACCCGCCATATTAACCGTTACCGTGAAGATGTCGTTGAGATACATCTTGACCGGATCATTGGCCAGTTCCTCATCGGCAATACCAAAGGCGGCAGAAGGCGTCGCTGGCGTCAGGATCGCATGTACACCCTTGGCGAACACGTCCTCAAAATCCTTCTTGATCAGCGTACGCACCTTCTGCGCACGCAGATAATAGGCATCGTAATACCCTGCCGAGAGGACATAGGTGCCGATCATGATACGGCGCTTCACTTCCTTGCCGAAGCCAGCCGCACGGGTCTGCTCGTACATGTCGGCAATGTCCTTGCCCGGTACACGCAGGCCGTAACGCACGCCGTCATAGCGGGCGAGGTTCGAAGACGCTTCCGCCGGCGCCACGATGTAATAGGCGGGCAGCGCATATTTCGTATGCGGCAGCGAAATATCGACGATTTCCGCGCCGGCATCCTTCAGATACTGGATACCCTTCTGCCAGAGCTCTTCTATCTCGTCCGGCATGCCGTCGACGCGATATTCCTTCGGAATGCCGATCTTCATGCCCTTGAGCGACTTGCCGATGGCAGCTTCATAATCCGGAACCGGCAGGTCAACCGATGTCGTGTCCTTGAGATCAAGCGACGCCATGGATTTCAGCAGGATAGCGGCATCGCGCACGTCGCGGGCGATCGGTCCGGCCTGATCGAGCGACGAAGCGAAGGCAACCGTGCCCCAGCGTGAAACGCGGCCATAGGTCGGCTTGATGCCGACCGTACCGGTGAAGGCTGCGGGCTGACGGATCGAGCCGCCCGTGTCGGTTGCGGTGGCGCCGGCGCAAAGCTGTGCGGCAACAGCGGCAGCCGAACCGCCCGACGAACCGCCCGGCACCAGATCGGCGTTGGAGCCATTAGCGCGCCAGGGATTCTTGACCGCACCGTAATAGGAGGTTTCGTTGGACGAGCCCATCGCGAATTCGTCCATGTTGAGCTTGCCGAGCATCACCGCACCGTCGGCCCACAGATTGGCGGTGACGGTCGATTCATATTCCGGCTTGAAACTATCCAGAATGTGGGAGCAGGCCTGCGTATGCACACCCTTGGTTGCAAACAGGTCCTTCACGCCGAGCGGAATGCCTTCCAGTGCACCCGCTTCGCCCTTGGCGATACGTTCGTCCGAAGCCTTGGCCATCGAACGCGCCTGATCGTGAGTGACCTTCACGTAAGCATTGATCGTTTCATTCGCGGAATCGATAGCGGAAAGATAGGCGTCGGTGAGTTCGGTCGCGGTGATGGCTTTGGCCTTCAGCTTGTCGCGCGCCTCAGCAATGGTCAGTGCGGTCAGTTCGCTCATCGTCAAATCCTGTCAGTGCGCCTCAACGAGACGCTTTTCAAAAAAGGCGCTGTATTCGGAATCCGGATAGTCCAGAACCACACCGCAGCGCGTAAAACCTGAATTCTCATAAAGCCGCCATGCACCGGCAAAACCGGGCCCTGTACCCGTTTCGAGTACTAGGCGGGAAATGTCCTTGGCCCTTGCCTGATCGACGATCGCATCCACCAGAACCGAACCAACGCGCTTTCCGCGCACTTCCGGAAGGGTGAACATACGCTTCACCTCACCGACGCCATCTTCGTGCATCTTCAACGCACCGCAGCCGACTGCCTTGCCGTCTTCATCGCGCGCCACAAAAACCGTCGTATCTGGCCCCGCCATCTGCTCAACTGTCATCTTGAACTGGAATTCCAGCGGTGACAGCGGCAGAAGATGCGCATTCAGGCCCTCGACCAGTGCGCGCACATCATCCTGCAAGGGGGTCTCGACTGAAACCCGTATGGCCATGGTCTACTCCACGACCTTTGGTACGACGAAGAAATTGTCTTCCGTAACTGGTGCGTTGGCGACCACGGCTGCGGCGATGCCGCCGTCCGTTACCTTGTCATCGCGCATGCGCATCTGCATCGGTGTAACGGAAGTCATAGGCTCGATGCCATCGACATTGACTTCATTCAGTTGCTCGACAAAGCCCAGAATAGCATTAAGTTCGCCAGTCATGCGTTCGGCATCGTCGTCACTGACGGCGATGCGCGCCAGATGCGCAACGCGTTTGACGGTAGAAATATCGACGGACATCCTGTTCTCCGCAAATGCTAGATTGGGCGGCGAACTGCCACCCTGAAAAGTTTTCCTACCGGCTATAACGGCGCGATTGTTGAAGCGCAACATTTCTTGCGCTTCAAACCCAAAGTCAGAACGAATGAACAGTACCAGCTGGATCAGCGATAACCTTCGTTTCCCGATGTTCTGCCATTCCGGCCACGAACTTGTCCGCTGTCTGGTCGATGATCGGAAATGAGGCGTAGTGGCATGGCAACACGGTCTTGAAGTTGAAATATCGCTGGCAGGCAAGAGCCGCAACCGCGCCACCCATCGTGAAGCGATCACCAATGGGAACGATGCCGATTTCTGGCTGATGGAGCTCATTGATAAGCCCCATATCCGAGAAGATGTCCGTGTCCCCCATATGATAGAGCGTCGGTGCATCTTCGAAATGGAATACCAGACCATTCGGATTGCCCAGTGCCTGCGAAACACCGTTTTCCGTCAGCATTGCCGAAGAGTGGAGTGCATTGACGAAGGTAACGGTGAACCCGTCTTGCGCCACCGTGCCACCCGTATTGCCAGGATCGAGCTTTTCCACACCCTGACTACCAAGCCAGCTTGCGAGATCGGCATTGGCAATGACTGTCGTGCCATGCTCCCTGGCGATGGCAACCGTATCGCCCACATGGTCGCCATGGCCGTGGGTCAGCGCTATATGGGTTACGCCCTTGGTCGCCTCTTTGAAATCAATCCCCTTTGCACCGGGATTTCCGTTCAGAAACGGATCGACGAGAATAACAGCCTTTGCCGTTTCAATGCGGAAAGCGGCGTGGCCAAGCCATGTAAGTTTCATCAGGTTTCTCCTCAATCTCTGTTTCGGGCTCGATTTCCGGTTTGCGAACAGATATGACGCCGATAAAGTTGAAGGCAATATGAAACCACTTCAAAATCCGATGAGGACCGATGGCCGTCATTGAAATCGAGGAAATTCCGGCGCTGCTTCAGTCCGGGCAGACGATTGCCGGACTGGATCTGGGAACCAAGACCATCGGCCTTGCAGTGTCTGATCTCGGTCTTTCCTTCGCGCATCCGCGCCCTGTTATCAAACGGGTGAAGTTTTCCATCGACGCACAGGTGCTTCTGAAAGCGCTCGACGCCGACAAGGTCGGCGTTATCGTCATCGGTTTGCCTATAAATATGGACGGAACTTCCGGTCCCCGCGTTCAGGCTACACGGGCATTTGTGCGCACCATGCAGCCTCTGACCGACCTGCCCTTCGTTTTCTGGGATGAACGCCTGTCGACCGTCGCTGCCGAACGGGCGCTGATCGGCATGGACGTCTCACGCGGCAAGCGGGCCGAACGTATCGATTCGGCTGCAGCATCCTTCATTCTTCAAGGTGCGCTCGACCGCCTGCATAGCATCAGGCGGTCGGCATCCGACGATTACGACGCCGGATAAAGCTGATCGAGAATCCGTTCGGCATTATGGCGCGCATCCAGCATGCCATAGGTCGAACGCCACTGGCCGCCAAGACGGGTCTCGATGAACGCATCGGCCACGTCGTCGGCTCCAAGCTGGCGCAATTCCGCGGCAGCAGCGGCATAGGCCAGTTGCTCGGTCAAAAGGCGTGCGACACCGGGATCGGTTTCGGTCAATTGCAATGCGGCACGCAGGACATCGAGCGTTCCCTGCCCGCGCGGACCAAGCTGCCCACCGATCCACTCCAGCACCTCATCGAAAAGTCCCGGCGCACGCGACAGCACACGCACCACGTCCAGCGCCATGACATTGCCGGAACCCTCCCATATCGCATTGACCGGGGCCTCGCGATAGGCGCGCGCAAGATTGCCTTCCTCGATGTAGCCATTGCCGCCAAGGCACTCCATTGCTTCATAGAGGAGTGCAGGCGCGATCTTGCACACCCAGTATTTCACCACCGGCGTCATGCAGCGCGCAAAGGCTGCCTCGGCGCGATCGCTTGCGGCCATATCGAACGCACGTGCCAGCCGCATGGAAAGCGCCGTCGCGCCAGCGACATCGAGCGCCATGTCGGCAAGAACCCGCTGCATCAAAGGCTGTTCGATAACCACCTTGCCGAATACTTGACGATGACGGCTGTGATGGACCGCTTCTGCAAGGCCCGAGCGCATCAGCCCCGCCGATGCGACAGCACAATCGAGCCGCGTCAGCGTGACCATATCCATGATGGTCTTGACGCCCTCGCCCGGATTGCCAATCAGATGACCGATGGCGCCCTCGAATTCCACCTCCGACGAGGCATTAGACTTGTTGCCGAGCTTGTCTTTCAGGCGCTGGAAAAAGAAACCGTTACCGCTTCCCTCTTGGTCAAGACGCGGGAGCAGAAAACAGGAAAGCCCTTCTTCCGCCTGCGCAAGCGTCAGGAACGCATCCGACATCGGCGCGGACATGAACCACTTGTGGCCGGTAATGGCATAGGTGCCATCCTCATTGCGGGTCGCGCGCGTCGTATTGGCGCGTACATCGGTTCCGCCCTGCTTTTCGGTCATGCCCATGCCAAGCGTAATGCCTTGCTTGGCAAAAGCGGGTTTCTGAGAAAAATCATACTTGCGCGACAGGATAACCGGCGACCATTCCTTGTAGATTTCCGGCGATGCCATGAGTGCGGCAAGCGACGCGCTGGTCATGGTTAGCGGACAAAGATGTCCCGCCTCGAGCTGGGCGGTCAGGAAAAAGCGCGATGCGCGCGCCTGATGGCGGCGACCGCTTTCGAGTGGATTGCCTTCCCAGATCGAGCAATGCAGTCCTGCCGCGATGGAACGGCGCATCAGCGCATGATAGGCCGGATGATATTCCACGAGATCGACACGGTTGCCCTGCCTGTCATGCGTGCGCAGTTTCGGCAGTTCGGTATTGGCCAGACGTGCGAGATCCTGAGCTTCCGTCGACAATACGAAACGGCCCGTCTGTTCCAGATCGGCGTGCAGCTCCTTCGGGAACGGTGCCGCAATCTGCATCAGAAGCGGATCGCCCAGATAGGCATTGTGGCCCGTCATGGGCGGCGTCTGGTTGGTAACGTCGTGCGTTTTCAAAAGCTCATTCCGTATTGTGCGATTCAATTCAGTTTACGTTTCTTGCACTGCATTTGCTAAAATTTTGCCATCCCCTGCGCAATTTGTCGTCAGAACAGCACAGGTTTTTCTTGGTGAATCGCCTCAAGCCATTATAAGGACGGTTGCGGGACCTGCCTCATGGTCCTATACGGATGACTTGCCATGACAAATCAAACGGTCCCTCCGCTTTTCCCTCACCGCCACCTGCTGGGCATCAAGGGGCTTTCGCCCCTGGACATTCTCTGCCTTCTTGATCTTTCCGATCAGGAAATCGCTGTTTCCAGACAGCCTGAGAAGAAAAAGTCCGTGCTGCGCGGTCGCACACAAATCAATCTCTTCTTCGAAGCATCGACGCGAACGCAATCGTCGTTTGAACTGGCCGGAAAACGGCTCGGCGCCGACGTCATGAATATGTCGGTGGGCAATTCATCGGTCAAGAAAGGCGAAACACTCATCGATACGGCGATGACGCTGAACGCCATGCAGCCGGACATATTGGTTATCCGTCACGCTTCGGCAGGCGCCGCTGCCCTTCTCGCGCAGAAAGTCGGCTGTTCGGTTGTCAACGCCGGTGACGGCGCGCACGAACACCCCACGCAGGCCCTTCTTGATGCGCTAACCATCCGCCGCGCCAAAGGTCAGATCGAAAACCTGATCGTCGCGATTTGCGGCGATGTGCTTCATTCTCGTGTGGCACGTTCCAATATCATTCTTCTCAATGCGCTTGGCGCACGGGTACGTGTCGTCGCGCCATCCACGCTGCTACCTTCCGGCATGGCGGATATGAGCGTCGAAGTCTTCAATTCGATGGAAGAAGGCTTGAAAGATGCCGACGTCGTCATGATGCTGCGCCTTCAACGTGAGCGTATGGCAGGTTCTTTCGTGCCTTCGGTACGCGAATATTTCCGCTTCTATGGCCTCGATAAAGAAAAGCTCAAAGTCGCCAAGCCAGACGCGCTCGTCATGCATCCCGGCCCAATGAACCGCGGCGTCGAGATCGCATCCGACGTTGCCGATGGGCCGCAGAGCGTGATCCAGCAGCAGGTCGAGATGGGCGTTGCCGTGCGCATGGCCGTAATGGAAGCCCTGCTCGATCCGCGTCGTAATCCCAGCAACGGAGAAGCGGCATGAGCGCGATCCTGTTTGAAAACGCGCGCATCGTTGATCCGTCGCGCGGCCTTGATGAAACCGGCAGCGTTCTGATCTACGACGGAAAGATTGTTGCCGCCGGAGCTGACGCTCGAAATCACGGCGCGCCCGAAGGTGCGCAAATCATCGATCTTAATGGCAAAGCCGTATTACCCGGCCTTGTCGATGCGCGCGTCTTTATTGGCGAACCCGGCGCAGAACACCGCGAAACCATCGCATCTGCGAGCCGTGCGGCAGCCGCTGGCGGTGTGACCTCCATCATCATGATGCCCGATACCGATCCTGTGATCGATGACGTGGCTCTGGTGGAATTTGTCAAGCGGACTGCGCGCGATACGGCCATCATCAATGTGCACCCGGCAGCAGCCATCACCAAAGGTCTCGGTGGCGAGGAGATGACCGAAATCGGCCTGTTGCGCGATGCCGGTGCAGTTGCCTTCACGGAAGGCAGACGGACAATCGCCAATACGCAGCTCATGCGGCGCGCGCTCACCTATGCCCGCGATTTCGATGCCGTGATTGCCTGCGAAACGCGCGATCCCTATCTTGGCGCGAATGGCGTCATGAATGAGGGCCTGTTTGCAAGCTGGCTCGGTCTTTCCGGCAGTCCGCGTGAAGCGGAAGTGATTCCGCTGGAACGCGATCTGCGTCTAGCAGCGCTAACCAACAGCAACTATCATGCCGCACAGCTTTCCTGCGAAATGTCGGCGGAAGCCGTGCGTCGCTCGAAGGACCTTGGTGCCAAGGTAACTGCAGGCGTTTCGATCAACCATTTGTCGCTCAATGAAAACGACATTGGAGAGTTCCGTACGTTTTTCCGACTTTCGCCGCCTTTGCGCAGCGAACAGGATCGCCTTGCCATGGTAGAGGCCGTAAAAAACGGCACTATTGATATCATCGTTTCCGCCCACGACCCACAGGATGTCGATACCAAGCGCCTGCCTTTCTCGGATGCAGAAGCGGGCGCAATCGGCCTTGAAACATTGCTGGGGGCCGCACTTCGTCTCTATCATAATGACAGCATTCCGCTGCTGCGTCTGGTTGAAGTGCTATCAACAGCTCCAGCTCGTATTTTCGGCCTTGATGCGGGCACTCTCAAGCCGGGCGCCAGAGCAGATATCGCCATTGTCGATCTGGATGAGCCCTGGATCGTGCACGAGGAAGAGCTGCACTCGCTCTCGAAGAACAGTTGCTTTGAAAGTGCTCGCTTTCAAGGTCGCGTCGTCCACACCTTAGTGGCTGGCAAAACCGTTTACTCGGCTTGAAAAACTCCGCATAACCCGGAACAATCATCCGAAAATTCCGGGTAGGCGGAATCAAGAAACAAGGGGACGTTCATGGCCGAAGCGGGATTCCTTAGCTTGACGCTCATGGGAGCGTTCATCTTCGGCTATTTTCTTGGCTCCATTCCGTTTGGTTTGATCCTGACCCGGTTCGCCGGGTTGGGTGACGTCCGGTCCATCGGCTCGGGCAATATTGGCGCAACGAATGTGCTGCGCACCGGCAACAAGAAGCTCGCCGCAGCAACGCTGATTTTTGACATGCTCAAAGGCACTGTCGCCGTTCTCGTCGCTTCACGCTACGGGCCGGATGCCGCCATTGGCGCTGGTTTCGGGGCCTTCATCGGTCACCTCTTTCCGGTATGGATCGGTTTCAAGGGCGGCAAGGGAGTTGCCACCTATCTGGGCGTTCTTATCGGTCTTGCATGGCCCGGTGCGCTGGTCTTCGCTGCCGTCTGGATCGTAACAGCACTCCTGACGCGTTATTCTTCCCTTGCAGCACTTATCGCCAGCATCGTTGTTCCCATCGCGCTTTATTCGAGAAGCTATTCCGCGATCGCAATTCTCTTTGCGATCATGACGGTCATTGTTATCTTCAAACATAAGGCGAATATTTCGCGCCTTTTGAACGGTACCGAGAGCAAGATCGGAGCCAAGGGATGAAGGAAAGCGCGAATTCGAAAACTGGAATTCGCCTCTCCGATCGCCAGCGGCTCAACTGGCTGCGTCTCATCCGAACCGACCATATCGGCCCTGTTACGTTTCGCGATCTGATTCTGTTTTGCGGCTCAGCCTCAAACGCGATTGAAATGCTGCCCGATCTCAATATCAGAGGCGGCAGCGCCCGCCCGATCCGCGTCATGTCCATGGACGATGCTGAGCGCGAGCTTGAAACAATTGAGCGCGCAGGTGCCCGCCTGGTCGGAATGGGCGAGCCGGATTATCCCCAGCAGCTCAAGAATTGCGAGGCCCCGCCCCCCTTGGTCACGATCAAGGGAAGTGCCGCCGTTTTCAGAAAGCCGCCCGTTGCCATTGTGGGCTCGCGCAACGCTTCTGTGATCGGCGCGCGTTTTACCGAACGTCTGTCGCATGATCTTGGTGAAGCCGGATTTGCTGTTATTTCGGGGCTTGCCCGCGGTATTGATGCAGCTGCACACCGCGCAAGCATGAAAACAGGCACGGTAGCAGTACTTGCAGGCGGACTGGATCGTCCCTACCCGCCCGAAAACCTGCCCCTCTATCGTACCATACCGGAACAAGGCGGCGCGCTTATAAGCGAAATGCCGATGGGCGCAGAGCCGCGCTCACGTGATTTTCCGCGCCGCAATCGCATTATTGCGGGCTTGTCGCTGGGGCTGATCGTCGTTGAAGCTGCTGAGCGCTCCGGCTCGCTCATCAGTGCGCGTATGGCCGGCGACATGGGACGCACCGTGTTCGCCGTTCCAGGCTCTCCGCTTGATCCTCGTGCTCGTGGCACAAACCTGCTTCTGAAACAAGGTGCGACACTGGTTACAGAAGCAAACGACGTTATCGAAGCACTTCGGCCACTAGCCGGTTCAAATGCCTATCAGACGGATATAACGGTACAGCCTGATCTTTTATCGCCCGCAATGGAAGAACCGGAATCATTTCAACCAATAGCAACGGAGGAGCAGCGGGATATTGTCATCAATGCTCTAGGTCCTGTGCCGACCGACATCGACACACTTGTTCGCCATACAGGTATGGACACCGGAGCAATTCAGCTTATTTTGCTGGAATTGGACCTGGCTGGACGACTCCATCGATATGCCGGCAATCAGGTCGCTTTGGCCCCTCCAGAATAGCCCCAGTTGGATTCAGTCTGAAGCGCCCTGAGCCTCAACGAGACGGCCGCCCCATATAGCCAATCACACATAAACTTGCAGTCTCCTCCGTATCTATGTCCTCGTGATATAAACTGATTTTCTCACGCCCCTCGCAATCACTGGTTACGCACAGCTTAAAGGCTATCTTAAGTTGTATTTCGTGATTTTTGTCGTCCTGCTCTTGACCAAACGCCGCCTGCTGTTCATGTGAAGGCAACGAATTTCACGCGGAGAGGAGGTATTTTATCTCCATGGGGCGCGAATCTGGGCTGCTTTAAATGAACGTCGTCGTTGTCGAATCGCCTGCCAAGGCTAAAACCATCAATAAATATCTAGGCTCGAACTATAAGGTTCTGGCCTCGTTCGGTCATGTGCGAGACCTGCCAGCTAAAGATGGCTCGGTCCGTCCTGACGAAGACTTCGCAATGTCATGGGAGGTGGATAGCAATTCCTCCAAACGTCTTGCTGATATAGTCAAAGCGCTGAAAGACAGTGACGGCATCATTCTCGCGACCGACCCGGATCGCGAAGGAGAAGCCATCTCGTGGCATGTGCTTGAAGTGCTCAATCAGAAAAAGGCGCTCAAGGGCAAGACAGTCAAGCGGGTGGCTTTCAATGCCATCACGAAAAAGGCGGTTCTGGATGCCATCGCCAATCCGCGTGACATTGATGAACCGTTGGTTGACGCTTATCTGGCACGTCGTGCGCTGGATTATCTCGTCGGCTTTACGCTTTCGCCCGTTCTGTGGCGTAAACTGCCGGGCGCGCGTTCGGCTGGCCGGGTTCAATCGGTAGCGCTGCGTCTTGTCGCGGATCGCGAATCCGAGATCGAACGCTTCATCCGTGAGGAATACTGGAACATTGCTGCGTTATTGAAAACACTGCGCAATGACAGTTTCACCGCACGCCTCACTGCCGTTGACGGCAAGAAACTTGGCAAGCTCGACATCAAGAATGGCGAACAGGCAACAGCCATTCGCACTATGCTGGAAGGTGCAAGCTTCAAGGCTCTTTCCGTCGAAGCGAAGCCGACCAAGCGTAATCCAGGACCGCCATTCACCACCTCAACCTTGCAGCAAGCTGCGTCCGGCCAGCTCGGTTTCTCCGCATCGCGTACCATGCAAGTGGCACAGCGGCTTTATGAAGGTGTCGACGTTGGGGGCGAGACTGCCGGTCTGATCACCTATATGCGTACCGACGGGGTGCAGATGGCCCCAGAAGCGATCAACGCCGCCCGCGACGCCATCGGCAAAAGCTTCGGCGCAATATATGTGCCGGAAAAGCCGCGTTATTATTCCAGCAAGGCCAAGAATGCTCAGGAAGCGCACGAAGCCATTCGCCCCACGGATTTCTCGCGTCACCCGAAGGACGTACGCCGCTATCTCGATGAGGATCAGGCCCGACTCTATGAACTAATCTGGAAGCGAGCCATCGCCAGCCAGATGCAAGCCGCCGATATCGAACGCACCACTGTGGACATCGAGGCGGTCAATGGCGCGCGCTCAGCCATGCTGCGCGCCAACGGCTCGGTAACGAAGTTTGACGGCTTCCTCGCCGCCTATATGGATCACCGCGAGGAAGAGGACGACGACGAGGACAGCGCGAAGCTGCCGGAAATCCGTTCTGGTGAAGCCCTGGCGCGTGAGAAGATCGATGCGACCCAGCATTCGACCGAACCGCCGCCGCGCTATTCGGAAGCTTCGCTCATCAAGAAGATGGAAGAACTCGGCATCGGTCGTCCCTCGACCTATGCGGCAACGCTCGCCACGCTGCGCGACCGTGAATATATCACCATCGACAAGCGCAAGCTTATTCCCGAACCCAAGGGCCGCCTGGTTACAGCCTTCCTCGAAAGCTTCTTCGAGCGCTATGTGGAATATGATTTCACAGCCGATCTTGAGGAAAAGCTCGATCTCATTTCCGACGGCAAGCTTTCCTGGAAAGATGTTCTGCGCGATTTCTGGCGCGACTTCTCCGGTAATGTCGATGACATCAAGGAACTGCGCGTCACCAATGTTCTCGATGCCCTGAACGAAGAGCTGGCGCCACTGGTGTTCCCGGCCCGCGAAGATGGTAGCGACCCGCGTTCATGCCCCACTTGCGGCACAGGAATGCTGTCCTTGAAGCTTGGCAAGTACGGCGCATTCGTCGGCTGTTCCAACTATCCCGAATGCAAATATACGCGCCAGCTGGGCGGCGACGCCAATGGTGAAGCCGCAGCGGCAGACGAGCCCAAGTCGCTCGGCAAGGACCCGTTCACCGGCGAGGAAATCACCGCGCGGACCGGCCGTTTCGGCCCCTATCTCCAGCGCGGCGAAGGCAAGGAAGCAAAGCGCGCCAGCCTGCCAAAAGGCTGGACCGTCGACGCGCTCGACCATGAGAAAGCCGTTGCACTTCTGTCCCTGCCGCGCGACATCGGCCAGCACCCGGAAACCGGCAAGATGATTGCTGCCGGTATCGGTCGCTATGGGCCTTATGTCAGCCATGACGGCACTTTCGCCAATCTGGAGAATGCGGAAGAGGTATTCTCTGTCGGTCTTAATCGCGCCGTGTCCGTTCTGGCCGATAAACAGTCGAAGGGCGGCGGTCGCGGTCGTTCCACACCGACGGCGCTGGCGACGCTGGGCGACCATCCCGATGGCGGTGCGATAACCGTCCGCGACGGCCGCTACGGGCCTTATGTCAATTGGGGCAAGGTCAATGCTACCTTGCCGAAGGGCAAGGATCCGGCAAGCGTCACACTGGAAGAAGCACTGGCACTGATTACGGAAAAGGCCGGTTCTTCCAAGAGCAAGAAAGCCCCTGCCCGCAAGGCTTCGGCCAGCACTGCAAAAAAAGCTGCTGCAAAGAAGCCAGCCGCGAAAAAGGCACCAGCAAAGGCCAAGTCGAAAGCCAAATCCAAGGCCGAGGCGGTAGAGGAGTAGCAATTGGCACGCCGTTTTTCCAAATCCGATACCGGCCGATCCGCGCGGACCGAACGGCGTGCAGCCAAAGCAAAATCCATTGATGGAAGAAGCGATCCCAATGCGTTCCTGCCAACCCGTGAAGAGGTTCTCAAATATATCGAGGAGAACCCTGATCGTGCAGGCAAGCGTGAACTGGCGAAAGCATTCAACATCAAGGGTGATGCGCGGGTCTATTTGAAAGATCTACTGCGCGAGCTTTCTGACGAGGGCCTGGTTGAAAAACGCGCCCGTAAACTATCGCGCCCCGGCGCCCTTCCTGCCGTCACCGTGCTTGACATTACCGGGCGCGACGAAGACGGCGGTTTGCTGGCGCGCCCGTCGGAATGGGATGAAGCCAATTATGGCAAGCCGCCCATCGTCCTGATCCGCCGCACCCGGCTGAACAAGGCCTCCGAAGGCGGTCCGGCTGTCGGCGTCGGCGACCGTGTTCTGGCAAAAATTTTCCGCAATGAAGATCGCGACGGTGCGGACTATACCGCCCGCGTGATGAAGCGTCTCGAACACCGCACGAATGCGGTGCTGGGCATTGTACGCAAGCTTGGAAATGGCGAATGGCGTCTGGACCCGGTAAGCCGGAAGCAGCCGGAAGTTCAGCTTGATCCGGCACAGCTTGAAAATGCCGAGGCTGGCGATCTTGTCGAAGTGGACCTCATTTCCTCGCGGCGTCAAGGATTGCCGCGCGGCAAGGTGCGACAGGTGGTCGGATCGATCGACAGCGAAAAAGCCCTGTCGATGATTGCCATTCACGAGCATGAGATTCCGCATGTTTTCCCTGCTGAGGCACTCAGCGAGGCAGAAGCCGCGCAAGCCGCGACGATGGAAGGCTGCGAAGACTGGCGCGATGTTCCGCTTCTGACCATTGATCCGGCTGACGCCAAGGATCACGACGATGCGGTTTACGCCGAACCGGACAAAGACCCGGAGAATCCCGGCGGACAGATCGTCATCGTGGCTATCGCGGACGTTGCGGCCTATGTCCGCCCTGATTCAGCTCTTGACCGTGAAGCGCAGAAGCGCGGCAATTCGGTCTACTTCCCGGATCGCGTCGTACCGATGCTTCCCGAGCGGATTTCAAACAATCTCTGCTCGCTGCGCGAATTGGAAGATCGTCCTGCCCTTGCCGTCCGTATGGTTTTTGCAGCCGACGGACGCAAGAAATCGCACAAATTCCATCGCATCATGATGAAATCGGCGGCGAAACTTAGCTATTCGCAGGCACAGGCTGCCATTGATGGTGCGCCGGACGACAAGACCGCACCCATTCTTGACAGCATTTTGAAGCCGCTTTGGAACGCCTATGCCGTGTTGAAGCGGGGCCGCGATGCCCGCGAACCGCTGGAACTCGACCTGCCCGAAAAGAAAATCCTGCTCACGCCCGATGGCAAGGTCGACAAGGTGATCGTTCCAGAACGGCTCGATGCCCACAAGCTCATCGAAGAGTTCATGATTCAGGCCAATGTCGCCGCCGCCGAAACCCTCGAAGGGCGACACCAGCCGCTGATTTTCCGCATTCACGATGCGCCAGCGCTTGCCAAGCAGGAAACATTGCGGGAATTCCTGCGCACGCTTGATCTCAGTCTCGCCAAAGGCGCTGAACTGCAACCAGCACAGTTCAACCGGATTCTGGAGACTGTGGAAGGCACGGATCATCAGGAACTGGTCAATCAGGTTGTGCTGCGCACACAAAGTCAGGCGGAATATAGCCCCGACAACATCGGACATTTCGGTCTGCATCTGCGCCGTTATGCGCATTTCACTTCGCCGATCCGCCGTTACGCCGATCTGATTGTTCACCGTGCTCTGATAAAGGCCCTGAGCCTGGGAAATGACGGACTGACGACGGAGGAAGAAGCGAATCTCGAAGAAATCTCCGCGCTTATCTCTTCTACGGAGCGTCGCGCCATGTTGGCAGAACGGGAAACCGTGGACCGTCTTATCGCGCATTTTCTCGCCGCGCACCTTGGTGATGAATATGAGGGGCGCATTACTGGCGTCACGCGGGCGGGCCTTTTCGTGAATCTTGCGACATATGGCGCGGATGGGCTGGTACCCATTTCAACTTTGGGTCATGAATACTATTTATATGACGAAGCGAACCATGCCATCGCTGGGGAACGGAGCGGTAAAGGCTTCCGACTCGGTGATACAGTGACGGTTCGGCTTGTGGAAGCGCTCCCCGTTGCGGGCGCGCTTCGTTTTGAGATGGTTTCGGAACCGCATCCATTGCCGATGTCGACCCGTTCACATCATAAGGCGAGCCGGACGATGCGTGGGCGAAGGGGTAAACCCGCGGGTATTCCGCGTCAGAAGAGAAGAGGTCGCTGATGAGCACGCTAGAGGCCAATTCCGCGCAAAATGTGCAGGTTTTCGGTAGCGAAAATCCGAAAGTTGCCCACCCGAAGCGCCCGTTGGGCGAAGCTATGTGGCGTGGCTTTCGCGGACGTTGCCCGCATTGCGGTGAAGGAAAGCTTTTCCGGTCGTTTGTGAAGCCAGTAGCACAGTGTTCCGTGTGTGACGAAGACTACACTGAACAACGTGCCGACGATCTTCCTGCATATCTTACCATTCTGATCGTGGGGCACGTAGTCGTTGGCGCCTTCATGGGCGTGGAAGCAACCACCAATCTGCCACTCTGGGCTCATATGGCGATCTGGGGACCGCTGACTGTGATTATGTCGCTGTTGCTTCTTCAACCTATGAAGGGCGCGACTATCGGCCTGCAATGGGCGCTCTACATGCATGGTTTCGGGGAGAAAGGCGAAGGTGAATATAGCGACGTGACCTGAAGGTCACCATGACTGCCATGATTCAGCTTCCCTCCTCTTCAGTCAAAGCTTCTAAAGCTTTGCGGCCACGTGATGCAGCATCCCTGTTGCTTGTCGACAGGTCGGGTAGCAAGCCGCGTATCCTCATGGGCAGACGCCACGCCAGCCTTGCTTTCATGCCGGGAAAGTTCGTTTTTCCCGGCGGTCGGGCAGACCCGATTGATGGTACGATAGCTGCTTCAGCTGAACTCTATGACAGTGATGTTGTCAAATTACTAGCGGGCATGGGCTCTCGCGCATCACTGCGCCGCGCCCGTGCACTCGGTCTTTGCGCTATTCGAGAAACCTTTGAAGAGACGGGACTTCGCATCGGACAAACAGCTTCTGTACCTATTGCCTCGCCCCTGCATCACGACTGGTCGGCATTCCTTGACAGTGGCCTCGTGCCAGCGCTGAATAGTCTGCGCTATTTTGCACGTGCCGTAACCCCGCCGGACAATGTTCGTCGTTTCGATACCCGTTTTTTTATCGCATTCCGAGATCATATACCGGAACTGGGCCAGCAGCCACTCGTTCCCAGCGGTGAATTGGAGAATCTGGACTGGGTTTCCATCGACCAAATCGATAAACTCGACGTCGCCCACATTACCCAGGCGATCCTGAAAGAAGCCCGCGTGCTTCTCATGGACACCGAAGCTGAACTGCCTGCTACCTTACCGGTGGTGCAATATAGCAAGCGGTACGGCCGCTTTGTTCGCGAAGTGATCTGAACCTGATGAATAAAGAAATTCACTGCGCCGATCTTGTCCCGCAGGAACCAGGCGGCGGGCCAGCGGAGGGCCAGATGCACTGGCGTTCGCTTGCTGCAGCTATCGCCACAATCAGCGCGGTCGGCGCGGCGATTGGCCTGGGCATCCCGCTTTTAAGCGTTCTTCTGGAAAGTCGTGGACACTCCGCGAGCTTGATCGGTGCCAATACCGCCGTCGCAGGCTTGGCATCCATCGTAGCGGCTCCTCTTGCGGCACCAATCGCTGCACGATTGGGGGTGGTCAAAGCCATCTTCCTTATGCTTATCATTGGAAGTGGAGCTTTTCTCGGCTTTCACTTCTTCCAGCCTCTATGGGCGTGGTTTACGCTCCGCATCGTTCTACATTTTGCGCTGACCGTGCTTTTCGTGCTGTCAGAATACTGGATCAATGCCTCCGCACCGCCTGAAAAGCGCGGACTGGTGCTTGGAATCTATTCCACATCCCTTTCGCTAGGCTTTGCACTCGGACCTTGGCTATTCTCGAAGATCGGAAGCACCGGCGGCCTGCCTTTTTATGTCGGCTTCATCATCATTATGATCGCCCTCATACCGGTTGCATTTGCATGGCGGGACAGTCCTGACTTCGAGGAAGGCGAACATGTCCCCTTTCTCCCTTTTATCTTTGCCGTTCCAACCGCGACCATGGCCGTTTTCGTTTTCGGCGCTGTGGAAACCGGCGGCTTTGCCCTCTTTCCGGTCTTCGGTGCGCGCATCGGTTATCCTGAAGCCGACGCCGCCCTGTTGCTTACAATGATCGGCCTCGGCAATGTCCTGATGCAGATTCCATTAGGCCTCGTCAGCGATCGCATTTCAGATCGCCGCAAACTTTTGCTCTTCTGCGCCACAACGGGCCTGATCGGTATGATCGCCCTGCCCTACCTCATGCAGCACTGGTATCTCATGGCAGGTATCCTGTTCCTGTGGGGAGGCGTAGTAGCTGGACTCTATACGATTGGTCTTGCACATCTCGGATCGGAGCTGACCGGCCGTGAGCTTGCATCCGCCAATGCCGCCTTTGTGTTCTGCTATGCAATCGGTATGCTTGCAGGACCGCAGGCCGTCGGCGTCGGCATGGACATGTTGGGGCCAAAAGGATTCCCGATGACTCTCGGTGTGTTTTTTGCGGCATATGCACTCTTTGCGGCAGGAAGGCTGCTTTTGCGGAAGAAGCGGGCTTGACTTTTCGCCGCCAATACGTAGTGTCGCGCCAAATTTCCGCTGCCGGATGAGATTACCGGAATCGCTGGAGGTTTCCATCCATTGAGCATGATCCCGAAGATTGGGAACCGATTTTCGGCAAGGTCATGCTCCGGCAAAGATACAGAGCAGGTAATTCGATATGGCCAAGGCTACGACGATCAAGATCAAGCTTTTGTCGACCGCTGACACCGGCTTCTTCTACGTAACAAAGAAGAACAGCCGCACGATGACGGAAAAGATGACAAAGACCAAGTACGACCCGATTGCGCGCAAGCACGTCGAGTTCAAGGAAACGAAGATCAAGTAATTCGTTTCCAGTCGTCATCGACAAGACGATTGAAATAAAAAGCCGTCTCATGAGAGACGGTTCAGACTGCTGACAAACCTCCGGCAGGGTCAAAATGACCTCAGATTCACGGAACGTCCCAGATTCAGAACGTGAACAAATCGGAATCAAAACCCCTCGTTTTTGACTGCTTCCAAAAATCGAGGGGTTTGTAATCAATCTGAGCCGTCTCATGAGAGACGGCTTTTTTTGTTTCCAACCTTCGTTCAATCTTCAGGCAGCTGACGAGACGATACGGTTACGCCCACCTTTCTTCGCTTGATAAAGCGCAGCATCCGTTCGGGAGAAAAGCGCGTCGGCACTGTCTCCTACCAATCTCAGGCCAGCGACACCCATACTAATGGTTAGACTGACCCTATGCTTGCCGTTGGAGACAGCAAAGGGTGTGTCCGAAACGGCGATGCGGATTCGCTCAGCAACAGCCTTCGCAGCTTCCACATCGCTATCCGGGAGCACTACGACGAATTCCTCTCCGCCATAACGGCACATGAGATCCATCCCTCGAATATTCTTGCGCAGACGCATCGCAAACTCACGAAGAACATCATCACCGGCATCGTGCCCATATTGGTCATTGATCTGTTTGAAGTGATCAAAGTCGAGCATGATAACGGACAACGGTCTCTCGCGCCCCATGGCGCGTGTCAGCAGGACAGGCATATGCGTATCGAGATAGCGGCGGTTGTGCAGCCCCGTGAGACTGTCCGTCACCGCCATCGTGATCGTGCGGTTGAGGCTCTGCCGCAACAGATCATTGTAGCACTTCCGTTTGATCTGGGTTCGCAGGCGCGCGAACAGCTCCAGTTTCTCAAGCGGGCGCATCAGATAGTCATTTACGCCAAGCTCCAGCGCGCGCACCACGATCGCTCCCTCATCTTCCCGTACAACAAGGATGATCGGTACCAGCCTTGTGCGCTCTATGGTCCGCAACTGCGAACAAAGACGAAGCGGATCATAATAAGTAAAATTGGTTGAAACGACGATACTGTCGTAATCCGTATCTATCGACCGGATCAAAGCCGTATTGGCATCGCTTGCCACGTCGACACGATAGGTCTCTCCAAGAATGAGACGAAGGCGTGCAGCCGCCAGTTCATCCTCATCCACGATGAGAATTCGGGCGACCTCATCCTTGTCAGCATAGTTACCGCCCATTTTACTTGCCAGCAGCGTTTCCACCTCTGCATCGGCAACTGTGCCCGTTCGTTGGAAAAGCTCATCAGAGACCAGTTTCAGCCGCGCCAGGCTCTTCACACGCGACAATAGCTGAAGATCGCTGACAGGCTTCGACAAAAAGTCGTCGGCACCCGCTTCAAGGCCGCGAATCTTGTCCTCGGCACTATCAAGCGACGTCACCATGACAACAGGAATATTGGACGTGCGCGGATCGTCTTTCAATCGACGACATACTTCAAAACCGTCCATTTCCGGCATCAATACGTCGAGAAGCACGACGTCGATTTGCCCACCCAGGCAAATCTCTATGGCATCCGGCCCGTTAAAAACCGTAACAACTTCATAATATTCAGAGAGCAGCCTTGCCTCGAGGAGCTTCACGTTGGAATCCACATCGTCAACGACGAGAATTCGTGCTGTCATGATGCCCCTCGCCCTATTTTCCGCTAAGCGTCGCCCAGATAGGATTTAATTGTTTCTATGAAGCGCGGCACCGATATCGGCTTGGATATATAAGCTTCACAGCCTCCCTGCCGAATACGTTCCTCGTCCCCCTTCATGGCAAATGCCGTTACAGCAATAACTGGAATATGCCGCAAGTCGTCGTCGTCCTTCAGCCATTTGGTAACTTCCAACCCCGACACCTCAGGTAGCTGTATGTCCATAAGAATCAGGTCAGGCCGATGCTCGCGCGCGAGGTCCAGTGCCTCAAGCCCGTTTCTCGTCCTGATGGTCTCATATCCGCTAGCTTCGATGAGATCGCGAAACAACTTCATATTCAGTTCGTTGTCTTCGACAATCATTACGCTTTTCGGCATCGAAAATTCCTTGGTCTTATTCCCTGTAGCAATCCGGCATTCGCTCGATTTTCTTCTCTACCTGAAGGGTCCCACTTTTTAGACTGCGAATAGTCTAACCTCATTTCGTTGATGAAAGGCAAATAATTCCATTGTTCCTCGACAAGTCGATCGTTACACATTCGGCGATGCAATGAAAAAGGCGGAGACACCACATGAGAGCGCTAATGAGCCAAGCAGATGCAGAAGCAATCGCTATTGAGGCGTTGGCATGGCTGGCGCAGGACAAAGATCTGCTGCCTCGCTTTCTCTCACTCACAGGCATAGAGGCCACGTCAATCCGACAGGCCGCATTAGAACCCGGTTTTCTTGCCGGTGTGTTACAGTTTTTTCTGGCACATGAGCCCACATTGCTGCGCTACTGTGAGGAGGCTGGTCGTGATCCAGCAACAATCGAGAAAGCCCCGTCATATTTGCCTGGCGGGCTGCATCAGCATCTTTAATGAAAATCTCAATTTACAAATTAAAAGCCCGGCAAAGCCGGGCCTTTTGGTAATTATTCAGCAGCAGGATTTGCCGCAGAAACCTCGGCTTCATTCGAAACAGACAGAACGTTCAACTCATGCGGTTTACCGTCGCGCGCCGTCCAGGAGATCGACTGGCCGGGCGTAAGGCCAATCAGAGCGGTGCCGATAGGCGTGAGAATTGAGATTTTTCCTTGTGCAATATCTGCCTCGCCAGGGTACACCAGCGTCACCCGGCGTTCTTGCCCATCATTGGAACGAAACTCAACCGCAGACCCCATCTGAATCACGTTCTGCGGCAACCGCTTTGCAGGAACGACTTTCGCGCGGTCGAGTTCAACCATCAATTCCTCGGCGATCTCCTCGAGACGTTCCGAAACATTGGTGGCCAGCCCCATCAAGCGTTCATAGTCGATTTCGCTGACAACAATATTGGGCTTCTTGCGATTTTTTCCGCTCATGGCGAGTGCTCACTGCTGTTAAAAGATAATAGTCTCCATGCTTTTGGGGCACGAAGCTGTTCAGATTGATTTTGGTGAAAGCGCTTATTTGAAATCCGCTATTGAACAAGCGGCGTACCGTCCCCCGGAGTCCCCCTGCGCTAGGCAGAACTCGAGGGTAGCTATCCCGTGATCGGATGGACCCGATGGAGTATGGATGCAAAACGGTTATTCATGATGCTAAACTTGGTGATATTCCCGCCAATGTCAAGTGTAAGACCAACTGATATCGTATATTCATGTGGCACTCCGACCTTTCGATGCTATAAATCGATGTTCCTTTTATGTTCATCATACGGTTCATCCTCATGGTTGACACAACTGCACCCAACAGGCCGGAAAAAGGCGTGTGCCGCGATTGCCTTTCGCCGCAGAAATCGGACACGGTCAGGCGATGTCATGCGTGTGGCAGTCCTCGACTTCTACGTCATAAAGAACTTTATAGATTATCTCTGGCCCATATAGATTGCGACGCCTTTTACGCTTCTGTCGAAAAGCGGGACAATCCAGAATTTCAAGACAAGCCGCTCATCATCGGTGGTGGGAAACGCGGTGTTGTTTCAACTGCCTGCTACCTTGCTCGTATTCACGGCGTACGATCCGCCATGCCGATGTTCAAGGCGCTTGAAGCGTGTCCAAATGCTGTTGTAGTCAAGCCTAACATGGAGAAATACGTTCGCGTTGGTCGCGAAATACGGCAGATGATGCGCGATCTGACACCGTTGGTCGAACCTCTGTCAATCGATGAAGCTTTTCTGGATCTGAGCGGTACAGAACGCTTGCATAAGGCGCCACCTGCCATCGTTCTTGCCCGCTTTGCCAAGCGAGTAGAAGACGAAGTTGGAATCTCGGCATCTATAGGGCTCTCCTATTGCAAGTTTCTCGCCAAGGTTGCATCAGATATAGAAAAGCCGCGCGGATTTTCCATCATCGGCAAAGCAGAAGCACTGGCCTTTTTGCGGGGCCGACCGGTCAGCACGATCTGGGGCGTCGGCAAAGCCTTTGCAGCCAAGCTGGAGAGCGACGGCATTCGTTTTATTGGCCAGCTGCAGGCGATGGAAGAAGGAGCGCTCATGAAGGCCTATGGCACTATGGGCCAGCGTCTTTATCGTTTGTCCCGGGGCCTGGACAGTCGCAGGGTCGAGCCAGACCATGGCATGAAAAGCGTTTCAGCAGAGACGACATTCAATAACGACCTGTCGGACGCAAACGATCTTGTTCCGATCCTTCGCGCGCTCGCCGAAAAAGTCTCGCGACGACTTAAAGCAGGTAAATTAGCCGGGCGCACTGTGGTTCTGAAGCTAAAAACCCACGATTTTAAATCACGGACGCGCAATCGACAGCTATCCGATCCGACCCAGCTTGCGGATAGAATATTCCGCCAAGGATTACAACTTCTTGAGAGGGAACTGGATGGAACACGGTTTCGACTGCTAGGAATTGGCGTTAGCGAACTGTCCTCAAGTGAATGCGCCGACCCGCCCGATCTTGTCGATACCCAAGCAACCAAACGTGCCGTGGCCGAAAATGCCGTAGACCGATTGAGAAACAAGTTTGGATTAAGTGCTGTCGAAACAGGCTACACTTTCTCGAGAGGCAATCTGGCTCACCCTCAAACGCCGTCTGATCGAGATGAGCAGCCCTGAAACTAGAGGATGCGAATAAACCTCTGTAGAAATTTTCTACATTTGCCTCTAACGGCTTGACGAGGCCGATCTCTATCAATATTGGAACGGACCAAGGTGCTGCTAACTGATTTGGCAACAGCTGTACGGATGGCCTCGTGGCGGAGTGGTTACGCAGAGGACTGCAAATCCTTGCACCCCGGTTCGATTCCGGGCGAGGCCTCCAACATTTATCCTAATATATTCAATGAGTTATGCGGCTTAGCGCCAGTATTGGATCCGCTAGCCTTGCCGCATCATGCTGCAAATTAATTCCCATAAATTACAAAGGGTTACAAAAAAGTCTGGCAAATCCGTGCGACATGCTTGACTCTGTTTGTCTTGCGAACAAAATGAGAACATCGGAAGGCGGATCAATGACATCACAGACATGCTTGGTGGCGTGTATCGAAACGTCCCGGCAGGAGTCTTCTGTACGTACTTCAAGGTAAGACCCATGTGTACCTTCCCGTGTACCGCGTTATGTACTGGAAGGAAACCCTAGGCATTGAAAACATTGAGAAATAAGCACTTTCCGAATGGAAGTGGCTCCCCGGGCCGGATTCGAACCAGCGACCAACCGGTTAACAGCCGGTTGCTCTACCGCTGAGCTACCGGGGAACAGGTGCTCGCTGCGTCAGCGAGGTGGCGTATAGCAAAAGGATTTCAGGTTTGCAAAGGGCTAAATCCATTTTTTTTCATCTTTTTGCATTATGCCCTGGAAACCCTATATTCCATAGGACGTTTTCCTCCTGTGAATTGTAACACATCAGCCTAAGAGATACGCCTGTGAGTGATCAATACGCCGAAACGCCTCGAAAAAAAGCCATTGTGATTCTCGGTAGGCGAATCCCTATGCCGCAATCAGTCGTGATGCGCCGCATGCTTGGTGGTTCGCTCGTTGTCGGCGGTTCGCTCGGCTTTCTCCCGATTCTAGGTTTTTGGATGCTGCCACTTGGATTCATCGTCCTTTCTCATGATTCTCATCGCGTCCGTCGCTGGCGTCGTAAAAGCGAAATTCACATTTGGCGCAAATGGTTCAAACGGAAATCAACGGACACTTAAGCGGTTACCGAGTTCCCTTAAACAACCCCATGTCGCCACGACAGCAATCAACAACCCTTGGAGCATCCGCCTCATAGCAGAACGACGCCCCAACCATTGACATTGAGGAAGCCCTTAAAGCTCTATTTACGCAGCTCGCCAGGTGTCATCTGGCGGTGTTTTCGTAGAGCGGTTGTTAAATGGCTCTGGCTTGAAAAGTTCAACAGACGCGCAATCTCGCTTATTGGCATGGAAGTCTCTTTGAGACACCGCTGAGCCTCATCAAGCCTCAGTCCCAGCAGATACTGATGAGGTGTCTGTCCAAAACTGGCTCGAAAACAAGTTGAGAAATGTCCTGCTGATATTCCTAAAAATGATGCCATATCAGGAACCGAGAGAGACTTACGAAAATTCTGGTTGAGATATATTTCGATCTGCTGGCACGCCAGCTTGCTTAACCCAGCTTTATTCTCGATTAAAACGTGATCGCTCAGCACGCTACGCGCTATCGTGTGCATGAGAACCAAGCTGAGAGCATTCAGATAGGATTTGTTGTACCCGTCCCGCTGGAAAACTTCGTCCCAAATCATATGGGATATTGGTAAACACTCTTTGCATGACGATCTTAAAACGCTCCTATTCTCCTCAACTCTTCTGAAGATTGAACTTTCAAGAAGTACGTCCTGCAAAACGCGCCCATCAAGGTGCCCGATTATTATTTCCACTGACGCGGACCAGTTGATTGATAAATCCGTCGAAGCTGGAATGATGAAAACGGTTCCGGCTGAACAGCTGGGTGCCTCATCCCATGGCGCAGAAGAATACCACCTTAGATTGCGAACCTGCTGTCGCAAGATGATAAACATCGTCTCATTTCCACGATAAGTCGTCAGTCCAAGTTGGGTAACACTACATCTCAAACCACTCCTCGTCACGCTCACCTGCGCGCCCATATCGGCCCTCCTCTCAAATTCTTGGTTGGCTGAAATAATCGGGCGAAAATCAATCTCTAAGCTCATTATCACCTCAATAAAACCACTCGAAAACAGAAAATACAAAGTTGCAGCCCATCTAAAATTTTTGCGATCCCCCTTGGCCATTCACTTATTTAGAAACAACACAAATCAAGATTTAGCACCGCCATCATAATACAATTTAAGGGTGTATTCTTGTTTTGCAATCAGAATCTTGAGCCGCAAGATAATTCCCCCCTTATGCAAATGAATTCCAATCGCACTTGCTCTTAAACGATCAATCAGTTATGCGATTGCAAATTATTTGCAACAAGGATTAGGGTATGCAGCATTCTGTTTTGCGATCAATAACTCTGGGTCTCGTGACTGGAACTTTCCTTTGGACAGGCGTCAGCGCCGCATTCGCGGAGAAATTCAAGGTAGTCACAACGTTTACCGTTATCGCAGATATTGCGAAGAATGTTGCTGGTGATGCCGCAACGGTTGAGTCCATCACGAAGCCAGGCGCTGAGATTCACAATTACCAGCCGACTCCTGGAGACCTGATCAAAGCGCAAGGTGCCAAGCTGGTTCTCTGGAACGGCCTTGGTCTGGAACTATGGTTCGAAAAATTCTTTTCACGCCTAAAAGATGTTCCGAGTGCAGTGGTCTCTAACGGCGTTGAGCCAATCGACATCAGCGAAGGGCCTTATAGCGGCAAGCCCAATCCGCACGCATGGATGTCGCCCAATGCGGCCTTGATCTATGTCAACAATATCCGTGATGCCTTTGTTAAAAACGACCCTGCAAACGCTGATAACTACACGGCAAATGCCGAAGCTTATAAGGCGAAGATTAAGGCCACGATCGATCCTATTCGATCCGAACTGGCGGCTATTCCGGAAAATAAGCGCTGGCTTGTTTCCAGTGAAGGCGCATTCTCCTATCTCGCGCGGGATTTCGGTTTGAAGGAGCTTTATCTCTGGCCAATCAATGCCGACCAGCAGGGCACCCCTCAGCAGGTGCGAAAGGTGATCGATGCAGTACGTGAAAACAGCATTATGGCAGTCTTCTCGGAGAGCACCGTCTCCCCCGCTCCCGCCGAGCAAGTCGCCCGCGAAACCGGCGCAAAATATGCGGGCGTTCTCTATGTCGATTCCCTTTCAGAACCAGACGGGCCCGTGCCGACCTATATCGATCTCTTAAAGGTCACCTCGGATACGATTGCGGAAGGCCTCAAGCAATGAATGCCCCCATAGACCTTCATGGAAATACCTTCACCACGCTGGATAAAACCGCAGTCGACGGTATCAATGTGAGGGAGGCGACCGTCACATACCGCAACGGTCATATGGCACTGCACAATGCAAGTTTCACAATTCCAACCGGAACGATTACAGCACTCGTTGGCATCAACGGATCCGGCAAGTCGACCCTGTTCAAGGCGATCATGGGATTTGTGAAACTCGCAAAGGGTGAAATATCCATTCTCGGAATGCCGGTAGGAACTGCGCTCAAGAAGAACCTTGTGGCTTATGTCCCACAAAGTGAGGACGTCGACTGGAACTTCCCGGTTCTCGTCGAAGATGTCGTCATGATGGGCCGCTACGGCCATATGGGCATTATGCGTATTCCGCGGCGCGCCGATAAGGAAGCCGTAGACAAAGCGCTCGCCCGTGTGAATATGCTCGAGTTTCGCCATCGCCAGATCGGTGAGCTTTCGGGTGGACAAAAGAAACGGGTATTCCTTGCGCGAGCGCTCGCGCAAGACGGTCGCGTCATTCTTCTGGACGAACCCTTCACCGGTGTAGATGTGAAGACCGAAGAAGCGATCATCACCCTCCTTCGCAGTTTGCGAGATGAGGGGCGCGTGATGCTGGTTTCGACCCACAATCTCGGCAGTGTTCCTGAATTCTGCGACCGAACAGTGTTGTTGAAACGCACGGTTCTTGACTATGGACTGACCCCCGAAGTGTTCACGCAGGCAAATCTCGAAAAAACTTTCGGCGGCGTGCTGCGTCATCTCGTGCTCGGGGAGACTGACTGTTCAGGTCGAGCTGCAGTCAGCGTTATAACCGACGACGAACGCCCGTTTGTTGTTTATGAAAACGAGGACCCTGCCCCCCGCAAACGGAGCCAGGAACAATGACCTTACTGCTTGAGCCATTCAGTTACAGCTACATGCTGAACGCGATGTGGGTTTCGGCATTAGTTGGCGGTGTCTGCGCCTTTCTTTCCGCTTATCTCATGCTGAAAGGTTGGTCGCTCATCGGCGACGCGCTTTCACATTCCATCGTTCCTGGTGTCGCGGGCGCTTATATGCTCGGCTTGCCTTTTTCCATCGGTGCGTTCTTTTCAGGCGGCCTGGCCGCAGCGGCCATGCTTTTTCTCAACCAGCGCACAAAGCTGAAGGAAGATGCAATCATCGGCCTGATTTTCTCGTCGTTCTTTGGGCTTGGCCTCTTCATGATCTCACTGAAGCCGACGGCTGTCAGCATTCAAACCATCGTTCTTGGTAATATTCTCGCCATCACGCCGGAGGACACACTACAGCTGGCAATTATCGGCTTCGTGTCGCTGTCGCTGCTTCTTTTGAAGTGGAAAGACCTGATGGTGGTGTTTTTCGATGAGAACCATGCGCGTTCGATTGGTCTCAAGCCCAATCTGTTAAAAATCATGTTCTTCACATTGCTGTCGGCATCGACTGTCGCTGCCATGCAGACGGTCGGAGCCTTTCTCGTCATCTGCATGGTCGTAACGCCCGGTGCAACCGCATATCTGCTGACGGATCGGTTTTCGCGACTGCTCTGGATTGCTGTCACGATCGGCTCCATCACAAGCTTCATTGGAGCCTATGTGAGCTATTTTCTGGACGGTGCGACCGGCGGCATCATCGTGGTTCTCCAGACGCTGGTTTTCCTCAGTGTATTCTTAGCTGCTCCAAAACACGGACT
Organism: Brucella oryzae; assembly: GCF_041929965.1. Lineage (NCBI taxonomy): Bacteria > Pseudomonadati > Pseudomonadota > Alphaproteobacteria > Hyphomicrobiales > Brucellaceae > Brucella > Brucella oryzae. Next base: position 115,183 of record NZ_JBHEEO010000001.1, read on the forward strand.
GCTGGCTGCACGCCGTAAGGCAGCAGTCGCTCTTAGGGAGGTTCAGCAATGACCATTCTTGAAATGTTGACTTCCCCTTTTCAGTTCGAGTTCATGCGCTATGCACTGGCCATTTCCGTACTCATCGCGATCCCGACAGCACTGTTGTCATGCTTTCTTGTCCTCAAGGGCTGGTCATTGATGGGCGACGCGATCAGCCATGCCGTTCTCCCAGGAGTAGTTGTCGCCTACATCATCGGAATACCGTTCGGCATCGGAGCATTTGTGGCAGGCATGGCCTGTGCTCTTGCAACCGGCTACCTCACCGAAAACAGCCGTATCAAGCAGGATACGGTGATGGGCATAGTATTCTCCGGCATGTTCGGCCTCGGTCTGGTTCTTTATGTTGCGATCCGCTCGACAGTACATCTCGATCATATCCTGTTCGGCGACATGCTCGGTATAACATTGTCCGATCTGATCGAAACGGCCATTATCGCCACACTGACCGCCGGCATTCTTGTCGTCAAATGGCGCGACTTCCTGCTGCACGCTTTCGATCCGGCACAAGCCAGAGCGGTCGGCCTACCGGTCCGTCTTCTGCATTACGGTTTGCTTTGTCTGATTTCGCTGACGATTGTCGGCGTTCTGAAAGCCGTAGGTATCATCTTGGCCATCGCCATGTTGATTGCGCCAGGTGCAATTGCATTTCTGCTCACGCGTAAGTTTGGCACCATGATGCTGCTTGCCGTGACAATTGCAGTCAGCGCATCTTTCTTTGGTGTCTACCTGTCTTTTTTCATCGACAGCGCACCCGCTCCAACAATCGTTCTGCTGATGACTGTTATGTTCTTCGCCGCGTTCATCTACTCTTCCCGGCAAAATGCCAAATTCGAAGAGCGCGCAGAAGAAGTTTGACTGACGACTGATAACAAGCCGGTTCCTGTACACTCTCCGTCAGACCTGCTTGCGTGCGACGTGGACAGCTTTGCAAAGCTGTCCACGTCTTCGTCTTTACGTCATACAGCTGTTATGAAATCTCGTTAAATAGCCTTCAAATGACGTTCCATAATGGAACTCAAGACAGTTTCTCCCGCGCAATTTCAATTTTGCGGCTTGTCGAGGTTGTTTAAAGATGCTTCAATCCGATTTGCACGGCTGTGCAGAAAAAATAAAATCAGCCGGCGATCCTGGGGAGGAGACGCCTATGCCAGCGTTTTTGGAGGTGGCGGACACGCGCGTTCGCTATGGGAATAATGAAGTTCTCAAAGGAGTGAACCTATCCGTCGGGAAAGGCGAGTTCGTTGCGCTTCTCGGCTCCTCCGGTTGCGGTAAAACAACATTGCTGCGCGCGATTGCGGGCTTCAACATGCCATCCGGCGGTGCAATCCGGGTAGACGGCAGAGATGTCACCAAACTGCCTCCTGACAAACGCGGCATGGCACTTGTCTTTCAGTCTTACGCACTCTGGCCGCATATGACTGTTGCGCAGAACATGGGTTATGGCCTGCGTATTCGCGGCGCCGCGAAGGAGACCATCAAACAAAAGGTCGAAGAAGTTGCTCGCTTGCTGGGGCTGGACTCTTTACTAGAGCGCAAACCCATCGCGCTTTCCGGCGGACAGCGCCAGCGTGTCGCACTTGGGCGCGCCCTCGCTATTCAGCCCGACATCCTGCTTCTCGATGAGCCACTCTCCAATCTCGATGCGCGCATCAGACTATCGGTTCGTCATGAGATCAGCGCCTTGCAGCGCCGTCTTGGCATTACTGCGGTTCATGTAACGCATGATCGGGAAGAAGCCATGGTCATGGCCGACCGCATCGTCATCCTCAATAATGGTGAAATCGCCCAGGCCGGCGCTCCGGAAGAGGTCTACAATCACCCCGCTTCGGATTTCGTCGCGGCATTTATGGGCGCTGAAAATCTGATCGAAGTACCGATCCAAATCAAGGCTGATCGCATAGAGATCGCGGCAGGCGCTGATAACAAAGCCAGCACCATTTCGGCAGACCGTCGAAATCTGTCCGACGGCTTGGCATCGGCGCGCTTCCGCAGCGAGGCAGCCCGTCTCACCAAGCCAGGAGCTGATCATAACTCCCCAGCGTCCGAATTAGCTCTCAACGGCACGGTCGAGCAAACCAGTTATCCCGGCGGCCTTTGGAGGCATATGATCCGCGTTGGGGATAGACACATCATGGTCGACGCTCAGGAAAGCCACCAGCCCGGAGCCAATGTAGAAATCCGCATACCCGAGCATGCCTTGTTTCTATTCGACAAATAGTCAGGCGCCGTCGGCTTTTTCGTGAATGCATTGATCATGCATCATTGAGTTGAGGAGGCCAGAGAATGGAATACAGTATTTGGTTAAATCACAAAATGCACAGCTGTGCACATTATGCCCGATCTCTGCTGTGCACCAATACGGGGAAAACTCCGTTCAAATTCGTCTCCGGGCAATTTCGCCCGTGGATGCCACCGTTCCCGATAAACACCACTGATGCGCTGCATCTGCTTTCAATCATAAGACCGGAAATTCCGGTTCCAGACAGGAGTCCTTTTCATGAGAACTATCCTGAACGCGGCGATAGCAATCGGCCTTAGCGTTGCTCCCGCCGCTGCTGATGAGCTTACCGTCATCACGGCAGGCGACCAGAATATGGTCGATTATATCAATCAATATCTTGGACCGTTGTTCGAGAAAGAGAACCCTGGGACGACCGTTCGTGTTGTTGGGACAGGTCCCGGCGATGCAGGCTCGCAGAAGATTCTCGAACGTTTTGAAGCTCAATCCAAGGCCGGCGTGGAAAACTGGGACACCGACGTCGCTATTGTCCACGAGAAATTCGTCGGACCGATGGTAACGGCAAAGTTTCTCGAAAATTATCGCGGCAAAATCGACAGTGGCAAGCTGGTTACACGCGAGAACGCGAAAATGGCGCTCGGCACCGACGTCGATGGTTACGTCATGCCGATGTTCAACAGCCAGACCGCACTTGCTTACAACCCTGCTCTCGTTGCTAATCCTCCGAAGAGCTATGACGAACTCGTCGCCTGGGCCAAGGACAACCCGAAGCAATTCGGTTATAATGGCATTAAGGGCGGCGCGTCGGGCGTGAGCTTTGTCATGGGCTGGATCTATGCTTATGGCGGCGACGCAGACAAGCTGATGAAGGGGCCATTCGAAGAGAGCGAAGCGAAGAACTGGGACAAGGCATTCGCCTCGCTCAAGGACTTCACGAAGAATGCCACCCTCACCCCCGGCAATGCTGGCACACTCGACATGTTGAGCCGCGGCGAAATCGCGATGGGACCAGTCTGGGTAGACATGTTCTATTCGTGGAAAGCGAATGGTCAGCTTCCGCCAGAAATGAAGCTTGTCCTGCCTGCCCCCGGCATGCCGGGTCAGCCGATGCACTATGTGATCCCGGAAAAGAGCGCACACAAGGAACTGGCCGAAAAATTCGTCGCATTGGCGACGAGCCCGAAAGTACAGGCCGAAGGTATTGTGAAGCGATTCAACTGGTATCCGGGCATCGATGCCGATCACGTCAAGGCAGAGCTTGACGGTGAAACCTGGAACAAGCTCTTCACCGATATTTCGCCGGATGACCTTGCGAAATACGGTAAGCCCTTCCCGATCGCACCTTATAACACCGCGATTCTGGAAGCTTATGAGCGCCAGGTCGGTAATTAGGCCCGACAATCCTGCTTTCTATCGGGGCGCTTTGACGAACTTGGTTCCATGCAAAGTGCTCCGATGTTGATCCCGGATATGCAATCAAGGCACCACAAGCGTGTCCGGCGCTCCACATTGTCATGAGGTTTCGAATGTCGCATCGACTGACGGGTATTCTTCTTGTCGCGCCCGCACTGGCGATCGTCCTGCTGCTGTTCATCGTACCGCTTTTCGGAGCGATCACCGGAGCTTTCTACGTTTCCGGTGAATGGGGAACCGGCAACTTCATCAAAGCATTCGAACTGTATTCCAGTGACATCATCTTCACTTTTGTCATCGTCACGCTGTCGTCGTTGCTAATTGCTTTATTCTCTATAGCTATCGGTGGCTATCTGACACTTGGCTCCAACCCGCGCGCTGTCACTGTTCTGCGCTGGCTTTACCGGTGGCCGCTTTTCATCCCCTTCATCGTCGTTGGCCAGATACTTCGCACCTTCCTTGCCAAGAATGGGTTGATGAACAGCTTGCTTATCGAAACAGGGCTTCTCACGCCTCTGCAGGTCATGAGCTTTCTCGACTGGCGTGGGATCGTCATCGCATTCGTCTGGAAACAGACGCCATTTGTCACGTTATTGCTGGCGGGTGCCATGGCATCCATTGATCGCAGCACAATCGAATCCGCTCGCAATCTTGGCGCTGGGCGGCTGCGCATTCTCATCGAGATCGTCCTCCCTCAAGTCCGCCAGACATTGCTCGTTGGGTTGATACTGAGCTTTGTCACCATGATGTCTGTTTTGTCCGTGCCTTTGATGATCAACGCTCAATCACCGACGATGATCACGGCGAATATGGCGTTCCGTATCAATGCTTATGGGGATTACGGTGTCGCAAATGCACTGGGCACGATCTCCCTTCTCATGACCAGCCTCGTCGCCTGGGTTTACCTCCGCCAGACCATGAAGGAGCACGGCCAATGAGCAACATCATCGACTGGCGCTGGATACCACGCGGCATATTGCTTGGTCTGCTTGCTTTCGCGATTTTCGGGCCGCTTGCAAACCTGCTTCTGTGGGCTGTAGCTGAGCGTTGGTATTTCCCGCATACACTGCCGCTTCAGTATGGATTTTCATTCTGGACGAATGTGTTTTCGCCTCGCGGCAATGCGCTCTCATCACTTGGTACAAGCGTCCTTATTGCAGGCCTGACAGTGATCGTTTCACTGGGCCTCGCCATTCCCGCCGGTTATGCTCTCGCACGACTGAAACTGCCGTTTCGCGGCTTAATTCTGCTCACGCTGCTGATCCCGCAGGCTTTTCCGAACCTGCCCGTTTACGTGAATATCGCACAGATGTTCTACTCGTTCGGCCTGAATGGTACGATCACCGGAGTTGTTTTGGTACACGTCACCCATGGTCTGGTCTATGCGGTATGGATCGCTACGGCCGCGTTTTCGGCAATTGACCGCGAGCTTGAAGAAGCGGCGCGTTCAATGGGCGCTTCCGCCCTCAAGACATTCTTCGACATCACCCTGCCGATAGCCGCACCCGGCCTGCTTGCAAGCGCGATCTTTGTCTTTCTTGAATCGCTCGACGAATTTACCGGCACTTATTTCGTCGGCGCGCCTGACATTTCCACCCTGCCCTTGCTGCTTTATACAGCAAGCTCCGGCGGTAATTATCAAATCGCATCGATCAGCGCATTGATATTGCTGGTACCATCAATTGCCTTCATGTTCGTGGTCGAGCGCTTCCTCAGAGCCGATGTCCTTTCAAAAGTAGGGCGATAAAATGCCAGATAAAGAAACGCAGCGAGAACAGGACAACGTGGATAACCAACCACGGTTCATCAGTGCACATGAAGTCGCGCTTGAGGCAGGCGTGTCTCGCTCTGCCGTATCCCGCACTTTTACGCCAGGCGCCAGTGTTTCGCCTGCGACACGCGAAAAGGTGCTGAAAGCCGCTGAAAAGCTGGGTTATCAGGTTAACGACCTTGCACGCGGTCTCCTTGCGAATCGCAGCCGTATCGTCGGAATGATTGCGGCAGATCCGGACAGTCCTTTTCGCTCCCGCCAAATTGCTGCACTTTCCCGCCGGCTTGCAGCACGTGGTAGTGTGCCGGTGCTGATCCCAACTGGCCAGCATGGAGAAAACCTCTCTGCCGCCCACGAAACGCTACTGCGCTATCGTGCCGAAGCAACGGTGGTTCTTTCCGGCATGCCTTCCTCCTCATTTGTCGAGCTCGCCCAACGAAATGGTCAGACCCTGATCCTCGTCGGGCGAACCGAAGATGGAGCCGATCATATTCATATCAACAATCGACTTGCCGCTGAAACGGCTGTCGAAATTTTCGCGGCACGAGGCATGAAAAAGCTCGGCCTCATAACGTCGAATGTAGGCAGCCTCAATCTGGTTGAACGTGAGGAAGCTTTCATCGCCAAAGGCAAGAGCCTCGAATTGAGCGTCAGTGTACAGCGCGGCAACCTGACCGATTATGACGGCGGCTACAGAGCAGCCTCTCTTCTGCTCGGCGAGCGAGAACGCGTCGAAGGGGTGTTCTGTGTGAACGACCTTATGGCTTTCGGCCTGATGGACTGCGCACGCGACGTCTTCAATCTCTCCATTCCCGACGATATTTCAGTCGTTGGTTTCGACAATGTCACAGAAGCACGCTGGGGGGCCTATCGGCTAACAACATTCGACCAGAATGCGGAACGCCTCTCTGCCGAAATCATCCGCCTGCTCGATGAGAGGCAGGCTGCGCCAAATGCGCCGCCTCAGACAGTTGTACTCGAACTACCACTCATTCTGCGGAACAGCGTCAGGCCACCTAAAAACGAACGCGGCATTCGGGGGATGCCAAATCAATGACTTTCCACTCCATCTGGTTGCGTCCTGCACGCAATGACCTCAGATTTCTTGAATCCATCGTTGCAGAACTGGCAGGTCGCTTTGCTTCGCCCGTATTTGAACCACATGCGACACTCGTACCCGATATGAAACGCTCGGCAGACGAATTGCTGCCGCTGGTGCTTAGCCTTGCGGTCGGCCGCAAACCTCTGGATGTTCTTATTGAGGACGTGACAGGAACAGAGGCTTATTTCCGCTCTTTCTACGTCAAACTGCATAAAACGCCTGCACTAATGGCACTGAAACAGGATTCACTGGGCATATCGGGAGAGAAAGACATCTCGACTTTCCTCCCACATGTTTCGCTTGCCTATGGCGTTATCGATAAGGCTTTGCGTGCAACAGAGATGGCTCGCCTGGCAAGATCACTCGCTGGTCGCCATCTGCGCTTCGACCGGATGGTGATCGTCAGTTCCTCAAGCGAGACGCCAATCGATCAATGGATCGTCAAACACGAAATTTATCTCGCCGGATAGAAAAAGCCCGCCAGTTGGCGGGCTCAGGCTGCTGACAAACCTCCGGCAGGGTCAAAATGACCTCAGATTCACGGAACGTCCCAGATTCAGAACGTGAACAAATCGGAATCAAAACCCCTCGTTTTTGACTGCTTCCAAAAATCGAGGGGTTTGTAATCAATCTGAGCCCGCCAGTTGGCGGGCTTTCTATCATGCATTTTTAATTGGCTTAAAGCGGACGTGGATACTGTCGATAGACCTTCTCAATGTCGCTCAGAACATCATCAGACAACTTGACCTGATGGGCCGCGATATCGGTCTTCAACTGGCCAACGGTCGTGGCGCCGATGATGGTCGAGGTCATGAACGGACGTGTCAGTGTGAAGGCAATCGCCATCTGGGCAATGTCGAGACCGTGCTTCTTCGCAACATCAATATAGGCGCGAATTGCGGGTTCTGAGTGAACACTGTTCCGCCAGATGCCGCCTTCGGAAATGGCTGCGCGAGAACCGGCCGGCAGCTTGCCGCCCAGATATTTCCCGGTCAGCACACCAGCTGCAAGCGTCGAATAGGCAAGCAATCCAACGTCTTCGCAGAGCGCCAGTTCCGCCATGTCAAAATCGAACTGGCGCTGCAGAAGACTATATTCGTTCTGGATTGAGGCGATGCGCGGCAGACCGTGCTGCTCCGCCAACCGAAGCCACTGCATAGTTCCCCAGGCTGTCTCATTGGAAAGACCGATATGCCTGATCTTTCCATCCCGAACCATGTCTCCAAGCCCAAGCAGAACATCATGCATCAGTTGGGTTTCTGCCGCCCCATCCGTATTGGACGGATCGAAGCTCCAGCTCTGGCCGAAATGGTAGTGCGCACGCATTGGCCAATGGACCTGATATAGGTCAATATAGTCTGTCTGAAGCCGTTTCAGGCTACTCTCCACCGCCTCACGAACGCTGGCTCGGCTTGGTCTGGCGCCATCACGAATCCACTTCTGTCGGCCGCCACCAGCAATCTTGCTTGCCAGCACGATCTTGTCACGTTTTCCAGATTTCTTGAGCCAATTACCGATGTAGGTCTCTGTCTTGCCATAGCTCTCCGGGCTCATTGGAATGGCGTATCCCTCAGCCGTATCAATGAAATTGATACCGGCATCGAGAGCAATGTCGAGCTGCTCATGAGCATCAGACTCGGTATTCTGTACGCCCCAAGTCATAGTGCCGAGGCAAATTTCAGTGACAGTAAGGCCGGTACGCCCCAAAGACTTCATTTTCACGAGAATTTTCCGGATCGATTGTTCGCGACTGCCCGATATGAGAACGGGACCAATTGATAGCCCCGCTCTGCCGTGACTGACAAGCCGGTCACCAAACATTTAGATCAAATTATAGAAACCGTTCTGCTGAATACGGCTTCGGGTCAACGAAGGTCTCTTCCCCAACAAGCATCTCAGCAAGCAGACGCCCTGTCGCTGGTCCAAGTGTCAAGCCGTGATGGGCATGACCGAAATTAAACCACAGTCCCTTATGCCGTGGTGCGGCACCAATGACCGGGCGCATATCAGGCAGGCAGGGGCGCAATCCAAGCCATGGCACCGTTTCGATGGCCTCTCCCAACTGAGGCACAAGCAGGCGCGCGATTTTCTCATCCTTTTTGAGCTGTATATGATTTGCGGGCGCGTCAGGCGAAGCGAACTCTATGCCTGTCGACAGCCGCACACCCTGCACCATTGGGGCAAGAACATAACCTGCTTCTTCATCCACCACCGTATGACCGAGCCGCGAACCATCCTTCATGGTGAAGTGAAGATGATGGCCGCGCTTGATGCCAAGCGGGATTGGGTAGCCGAATTTCTTGAAAACAAGGCCGGATTGCGGACCAAGCGCCACGACAACGTCATGAGCATGGACAACGCCCTCCTCCGTCGTCACCTGCCAGCCGCTTTCATTCGGCGCCAAGGTCGCCGCATCTCCGTGAACGAAGACGCCACCATTCCTACGGAATAGATCGGCATAGGCTTCAACCAATCCGCCCGGGTTCACAACGGTCTTGGGATCAAGCCAGTGGATGCCGCCTGCCACATCGCCAAGCGACGTTTCACGCTGACGCAGGGCTGCTGCATCCAAAATGTCATAGGATAGTTTGAAGCGTTGCAGATCGGGCAAACGACGTATCGCTGTGTCAAATGCTGAAGATGTCCTGAACACTTCAATCCATCCTTGAGACCGGATCAATCGTTCACTGCCGGACTGGACGACCAACGCATCATGCTCATGGATACTCGCTTCAATCAAAGGCAACATCGCATTTGTGGCAATTTTCAATCGTTCTGGCGATGATTCCCGCCAATATTGAACCAGCCAGCGAGCCATCTTCGGTATGTAGAACGGGTTGTAGCGAACATCGGAGCGACGATTCATGCCGTAACGCACAAGCGTCCAGAAGCCTTGTGGAAAGGAATAAGGAATAACACTTGACCGCTCGATCAGACCGGCATTGCCAAAACTGGTACCGCTGCCAGGCTCGTTCCTATCGATCAGGCAAACCGAACGGCCTCGAGCTTGTAAATGTAGTGCTGTGGATACACCAATAATACCCGCGCCCAGAACGATGACATCTTGTTGCTGAATCGGCATTTCCGGCATCCACAAAACCAAACAAATAAACGCGCCGATTGCTGCCGGCGCGTTGTTGCTTACAGCAAAGAGCTGTGTCTTTTACAAGCAATCAGTAGATGTCGAAGTCGAAATATTTCTTCACGATCGTGGCATAGGTTCCATCGTCGCGAATTTTCTTGATTGCCGCATTGAACTGCTCGCGCAGATCGTCATCCCCCTGACGAAGCGCAATTCCAGTATCAGTCTGCGTGCCGGGAATATCGCCGATAAGCTTGCAGCAATCTGCACCATCACCCTTGATCCAGTCAGAGATCGGAAACTTGTCAGAAATGACCGCATCAAGCCGCCCATTCTTCAGGTCAGCGTTCGCTTCATCGGCAGTCGGGTAAAGTTTAACGTCAGCGCCAGCCTTCCCGTAGACGTCTTCCGCATACATGCTCTGGGTTGTCGATCCTTGAGCACCAACCGACTTTCCCTTGAAAGCCTCAGCATCAACAGATGTGATCGGGCTATCCTTTGGAACAGCAACGGAAAGCGGCGTGGAATAATATTTGTCGGTGAAGGCAACTTCCTTCTTACGTTCTTCCGTAATGCTCATCGACGCAATGACCGCATCAAACTTGTTCGATTTCAGGCCGGGAATCATCCCGTCCCAGTCGTTAGCAACAATCGTGCACTTGGCGTCCATCGCCTTGCACAGAGCATTGGCTATTTCGACATCAAGCCCCTGCAACGAACCATCGGCTGCCACAAAATTGAAAGGCGGATACGCACCTTCGGTCGCAATGCGTATTTCCTTCCACTCCTTGGCCTGCGCTGGCAATGCAGCGATTACGGATGCTACACCTGCAAATAGGATGGCTTTCAACATGATCATTCCCCTTACTACTTTGTTATCATTGTGATTGGCAGAGTATTCCCTGCGAGCGGTAGCGCTCATTTTTTCCTGCGCTTACCTAGACTGAAGCACCGGACGCCGTCCACTGCAAGCAGGTTTTGAAGGCGTCCGGAGTGAATATTGTCACATCAATAGATGTCGAAATCGAAGTACTTTTTGCGGATCGTTTCGTAAGTGCCGTCGTCACGGATTTTCTTGATCGCGGCGTTGAACTGTTCACGCAGGTCGTCATCACCCTTGCGTAGCGCAACTGAGATTTTCGTTTCGGAACCTGGAATATCGCCAAGGAACTTGCAGCAGTTCGCACCCTGTTTCTTGAGCCAATCGGCGGCGAGGAACTTGTCGGCAGCGATTGCGTCCAGACGACCGCTCTCAAGGTCAGCGTTCGCCTCGTCAGCGGTCGGATAGAGCTTAACGTCTGCGCCTGCCTTGCCGTAGACATCATCGGCATAATTACCCTGCGTGGTGCCAGCCTGCGCGCCAACCGTCTTTCCATCGAATGCCGACGGATCGAGCGAGGTCATATCCGTATCCTTCGGCACGACTACTGCAAGCGGGGTCGTGTAATAACGATCAGTGAAGGCAACCTGTTTTTCGCGTTCTTCGGTAATAGCCATCGAAGCAATGACTGCGTCAAACTTGTTGGCTTGCAAGCCAGGGATCATCCCGTCCCAATCATTGGCGACAATCGTACACTTGGCCTCCATCGCCTCGCAAAGCGCATTTGCGATATCGAGATCGAAACCTTCAAGCTTGCCGTCTGGAGACATGTAGTTGAATGGAGGATACGCACCTTCGCTGGCGATGCGGATCTCTTTCCATTCCTTTGCCTGAACAGGCAAGGCAAGGAAGACGGAGGCCAGACCGGCCAGCAAAACTGATTTCAACATGACTTTCCTACTTCTTTTAACGCACATCCATCGGTACACGTGCAGCCAGATATCAAGCGGATGAACAGATCCATCCGCTGGTTTGGATCGGGCAATGCGCTTAAATCCGATCCTATTCAATTGCAACTTTGGTAGGGCTGACTTGCCGAATACCAAAAACGCAAAAGAGGCCCGCTGCACACAAATGCAACAGGCCCTGCATTCATGCAGAAGGAGCTATCAAGCAACCATACGTGCGCAATGATCTTCCTGTGCATAGGCCTTGCCGAAGCGGTTCGCGAGGAACTTTTCGAGCGTGATATCTTCCTGACGAATGAAGCCTTGCTGCGGGAGGTCACCCTTGGCGAGCATGTCGAGCACAGCGCAGATTGCCGAAGCCGTCGTGATCTGGATGCCCGAACGAACGATCTTGCCAACCGGAGCAGCGTAGACCTTGTTCGCGTAGGTTTCTTGAACCAGACGACCATTCTTGGTACCCGAGACGGTCACGAAAATCACTACGACGTCCTGAAGGGTCGTCGGCAGGGCATTTTCGAAGATGTCCTTGAGCACTTCACGGCGATGACGCAGGCCGAGATCGTTTAGGAGCGCCTTCATCAATGCAACGTGACCCGGATAGCGGATAGTGCGGTAGTTGAGCGTGCGAACCTTGCCTTCCAGCGTTTCGCAGAGCGTGCCGAGACCACCGGAGGTGTTGAAAGCTTCGTAGGTAACGCCGTCAAGCGAGAATTCTTCGCGTTCTTCCAGAGCAGGAACTTCTGTCAGTTCGCCATTCACAATGGCTTCGCACGGCTCGATATATTCGTTGATGACGCCGTCGGTGCTCCAGGTCAAATTGTAGTTCAGAGCGTTCGAAGGATACTGTGGTAAAGCGCCGACGCGCATACGAACGCTGTCGAGCTTATCGAAACGCTTCGCCAGATCATAGGCAACGATGGAGATGAAGCCTGGAGCAAGGCCACACTGCGGAATGAAAGCCGTTTTGGCTTCCTTCGCCAGCTCCTTGACACGACGTGTGCTGGCAACATCTTCGGTCAGATCGAGATAGTGAACGCCTGCCTTGGCTGCAGCTTCCGCGATGCGGGTCGTCAGATGGAATGGAGCGGCGCTAAGTACGGCAAACTTGCCGGTCAGGGCAGCTTCAAGAGCCTTGGCATCTTCGATATCAAGCGCCTGCGTCTTGACTTCGACACCCGATTCCAGTGCATCGAGCTGCGCCTGAGAGCGGTCGACAACGGTAACGGCATACTCGCCCGTGGAAGCGAGAAGATCGGCAATGGTGGCGCCGATTTTGCCTGCGCCGACAACAACGATCTCTTTCATGTAACTTTCCCCTTGGAATGCAATTCGGATATGCAAGAATCGCATAGTTCCATGCAAAAAGAAGCATACAAATCGACGATATGACGTTGTTTGTTTATGCATATTCACGTATTCAATATGCATTATGACGACAGAAGCCGATCTTACACTTATCGCTCTCCTTCGCGAAAATGCCCGGGCCACAACAGCGGACCTTGCAAGACGCCTCGGTGTCTCCCGAACCACCGTGCAAAGTCGTATAGAAAAGCTTGAAAAACGCGGGGTTATCGAGGGGTACACGGTTCGAATCGCACCGGAATTCGAGCGTGATCTAGTTCGCGCCCATGTGCTGGTAACAGCCCTGCCCAAGCTCGCCCCGAAAGTAGAAACAGCATTGCGTGGCATGATGGCTGTCCGTTCGCTTCATTCCGTCAGCGGACATTTCGATATGATAGTCGTTGTCGAAGCTCCGTCCATACAAGAACTCGACGCCGTTCTCGATCGCATAGGAGCGCTGGAAGGCGTTGAGCGGACTATGTCGTCTATCATCCTCTCAACACGGATTGATCGTTAAAGCCTTCAAAACAGGAAGAGTGCAAGACGATAAACGATAAAGGATGAGATGTATGCCAGCACCAGCATATAGAAGAAGGTGAGCCACATCCATCGTGCGCCACCCGCTTCGCGTTTTATGACCGCCAGCGTCGATGTGCACTGAGGCGCAAACACATACCAGGCTAGAAACGACAACGCTGTTGGAAGTGTCCAGTTCTGCGCCAACGCCTGCCCTACCTGCAAGGCAGCATCCGCTCCTCCCTGTATGGAATAAACGGTGCCCAGGGCCGCAACGACCACTTCGCGTGCTGCCATTCCAGGCACCAGCGCAACACTCATCTGCCAACTGAAACCGATAGGCGCCAAGAGCGGCTCCAACAGTCGGCCGATGGTCGCCGCCCAACTATAGAAAATAGCCGGTTCGGTAGCATTCCCGGGGGCTTGCGGAAAAGAAGCCAAAAACCAGATCAATATAGCCATGAAGAAAATCGTTGTGCCGGCACGATAAAGAAACATCTTCGCGCGCGTCATCAATTCGATCAGCACGTTACGCAGCCGTGGCAGTTTGTAGTCGGGCAATTCCAGCATGAAAGGCGGAGCGGCTTCATGTCGCCATAAGAAAAACTTCGCGAGAAACGACACAAAAAGCGCGCTGAGAATTCCGGTCGCATAAAGGCCGAACATGATCAGTCCCTGCAGGCTGAACACACCCGCAACACGCTTCGCCGGAATGAAAGCGGCAATAATAAGTGTAAACACAGGAATTCTCGCCGAGCAAGTCATCAGCGGCGCAACCAGAATAGTCGTGAGGCGATCCCGTCTATTATCGATGACGCGTGCAGCCATGATACCGGGAATGGCGCAGGCGAAACTGGAAAGCAGTGGAATGAAGGCTCGCCCGTGAAGCCCCACTCCCCCCATCAGCCGGTCCATCAGGAATGCTGCCCGTGCCATATAACCCAAATCCTCCAACAGGAGAATAAAAAGGAACATAATCAATATCTGCGGCAGGAACACAATCACACTACCAACACCGGCAATGACACCATCAACAAGAAAGCTTTCGAATAGCCCCGATGGCAAGTTTTGTTGGATAAGACCGGCGAGCGCATCGAAGCCACTCGATATCAGATCCATGACAGGCTGAGCCCAGTCGAATACAGCCTGAAACATGAGAAACAGCAATAGGAGCAAGGCTCCGATTCCAGCCACAGGGTGCAGTAACACAGCATCAATCCGATTGGTCATCGTGGGTAGCTTGGCTGGGAATCGCACAGTATGCGCTATCAATCCATCCGCTTGTCGTTGCATGGCACGCAAATCTGAGGCTGAAGGTTCTCGCCAATTATTGTCACGCTCAATACTCACGCCGTTTTCGGACAGTTCATCAAGCATTTTCCATAAGTCATTCATCAACGAACGGCGGACCGCGCTTGTACAGACGACCGGTATACCGCCCAGTAAATGGGATAAATTTCCCGTATCTATTTCGATACCACGATGGCGCGCGATATCGATCATATTCAATATCAATGCCAATGGCCGGCCGGTCTGCTGCAATTCAAGAACAAGCCGGAGAGCAGCACGCAGATTGGTAGCATCAGCAACCACCAGAAGCATTTGGCAGCACGTATTCTCCCCTTCCCGGTCGAGTACAATGTCACGTGTGATTTCTTCATCGGGACTGCGAGCTCTGAGAGAGTATGTCCCAGGCAAGTCCATGATTTCCAACGCATGACCATCGGGTGTATAAGCCATGCCTGTCTTTCGCTCGACAGTCACTCCGGCGTAATTGCCAACTTTCTGACGACTACCTGTCAGTGCATTGAACACGGCAGTCTTGCCACAATTAGGCGCGCCAACCAGGGCTATCCGTCGCATCTTCGAACGACTTGAATTGAGCATCATAATGACTTTCGTGAATTAAAATTGCCATGGCTTCTTTTCGACGAAGCGCCACAGTTGCCCCATTTATACGTACCGCTATGGGATCGCGCCGCAGGGGGCCCTCATGAAGTATGGAAACCTCCGCGCCCTCGATGAAACCCAACTCCAGCAAACGCCGCTCGATTTCTTCAGGAGGCAGGCCAGATGAACCAGCATCGGACTCAATGTGATGAATAAAGCCTCTGTAACCGCGTGGAGCGGCGCCCAGCCGTATGAGCTTTGCTTTATCTATGGGCAAAACTATTCCAACTCATTGAAAATAAAACACTTGTATAATTCAACCATTAACCTAACTCAATTAATCAGCATTTAAAATAGCAATACTGCGGGAGACCATAACGAAGCTCTTGTTCAAAAATTGTTTTGTACCGTCCGATATTGACACTGACAGAAAAGAAGGACTCAAGCCATTCTTGCCCCACGCCTTCGGCGGAAGAGCATCGCCGCCAGGCCTAAAAACACCGTGCCCCCAATGAACAGAAAAGCAGCGGCAGCGATAGCCGGGCTGATATTTTCTCGAATTGTCGAAAACATCTGGCGCGCCAAGGTGCGCTGGTTTGGGCCAGCTACGAACAGGGTCAGCACAACTTCATCCAGCGACGTAGCGAACGCCAGCACCGCACCTGACACAATGCCCGGCATAGCGAGAGGAAGTGTAACTTTACGAAAAACTGTCAGAGGCGATGCGCCAAGACTTTCGGCTGCCAGTTCGACACGCCGGTCTATACCTGCCAGAGCGCCCGTAACGCTCACCAGAACAAAGGGTATCGAAATCACGGTATGTGCAACAATCACACCGAGATAGGAATTCGCTATTCCGAGCCGGACGAACAATAGTTGCATACCGACGCCCATAACCACGGCAGGAACGACCATGGGCAAGAGGAATAGAGTTCTAATCGGGCCGGAAAGAAACAAAATCCTGCTGCGCAAGCCAAGTGCGGCCATGGTTCCCAGCACAGTTGCCAAGATCGTCGTTCCTGATCCGATAATCAAGCTGTTGACGATTGCGCGCCGCCAGACGTCCGCTGTTGCAAGTTCCTCAAACCAGCGCACCGACCAGCCGGGCACCGGATAGGTCAGGAATACGCTGGATGTAAAAGCTAATGGAATAATTGCGAACAAAGGCGCGATCAGGAAGAACACCGCCGCCACACCGAACAGGATTTTAGCGAAGTGCCCCATCGTCACGCTCTCCCTTGCTCATCGGCGGTGAGCCGTCCGTAAACGGCATAGAGTACGAGACAGGCGACGAGTAGCACGAGCCCTAATGCGCCAGCCATACCCCAGTTGGCCGAACCGGTTGCGTAATAGGCAATGATCGAGCTTATCATCTGGTCGCTCGGCCCACCAATCAATGCTGGTGTGATGTAGTAGCCAATGGCACTCATGAACACGAGCAGCATTCCGGACAGGATGCCGCGCATACTCAACGGCAGCAGTACTCGCAGGAAAGCTCTCCACGGCGGTGCACCAAGAGATGCAGCGGCGGGCATTAGATTCCCTGGGATCGATACAAGTACGCTATAAATAGGAAGGACCATGAATGGTAAAAGCACATGGGTCATGGCTATCACCACACCGGCTCTGTTAAAAATCAAGGGGAAAGGTGCATCGGTAATACCAAGCCAGATCAGCATATCGTTGATGAGCCCCTTATCCTGCAGAAGGATGAACCAGGCAGCAGTTCGCACCAGCAATGAGGTCCAGAGTGGTAGTAAAACAGCCGCAAAAAGCACGTTTCTGACCCAGCCCTTGGATGATGCAAGCAGCACAGCATAGGGATAGCCGATCGCTGCACAGGCCATTGTCACCAGCGCGGCGATCCAGAAAGTGCGCAGCATGATCGCCCGATTGGCCGATGTGCCGGGCGCCATCGAAACAATCTCTCCGGACGCGTCACGCTCCATATCCACAGCCGCAAGCAGATTGCGATCAGTCGTCGGAGAAAGCGCATTTGCAATTGCCTGCCAGAATTCCGGCTTGCTCCATCGCTTGTCAATCGTTTCAATATCTGGAACAGGATCGCCCTTCTCGATGGCTGAAAGTGTTTTACTCATCAGTGTCCGAAAACCCGATTGAGCACTGTTCAAACGGCGAACCATATCGCCTACAGCCTGCTGGTCGGTCGATGCCTTCAGGTCCGCCACAAAAGCCTGTTTCATATCCGCCGATGGTCCTGATTGCCCATCCCACATGCTTACGACTTCAGCAGTTCGAGGAAGAACACGCAAAACCGCCGTATCGGAAACGGCCTGTGTCATCATGACACCAAGTGGCCACAGAAAAAACAAGACGATGAAAACAAGCAGAGGCGCGATCAAAAACATCGCTTGGACAGTTTTGCCTGAGAGGAGCGTCATATTGCGATGGTCCAACAATCAGCAGCACTGAATCCGGCCACAACATCCGTTCCGGGCGCCCATTCGCGCGCTTTCCTGTCGAGGCGCACGATAAAATCATGAGCGTTACCGTCAAGCTGGATACGGAGATGATCCCCTTGATAAACGCTATCAATCACGCGCGTCTTAAGAATATTGTCTGAAGCCCCCTCGCGGCTCAGTTCAATGCGCTCAGGCCGGATGGACAGGAGAACTTTCTGTCCCGTCGCCAGCGTTCCCTTTGATGATGCGGTTAGGATCCCCCCATCCTCCAAGCGAATAAAAGCGTTGGTGCCTTCCACCCGTTCGATTGTCCCTTCAGCAAGATTAGTTTCGCCAATAAATTCGGCGACGAACCGCGTCTGCGGCTCGTCATAGATCGCACGCGGTGTTCCTATCTGTTCAATTTTTCCTTTGTTGAAAACAGCAATCCGATCCGACATGGTCAGCGCTTCGCTTTGGTCATGAGTCACGAAAACAATCGTCAATCCCAACCGGCTGTGCAGCGCACGAATGTCGAGTTGCATCTGCTCACGCAGCTGCTTGTCAAGCGCACCGAGCGGTTCATCCATCAAGACCACATCCGGTTCAAAAACCAGTGCACGGGCAAGCGCCACGCGCTGTTGTTGCCCACCGGAGAGTTGCGATGGCTTACGTTCGCGCATTGTGGAGAGCTGCACCATATCGAGCACCTTATCCACCAGCTTGCCGGTCTCGGCTTTTCCGATACCTCGCATCTGAAGCGGAAAGGCGACATTCTCGCCAACTGTCATATGCGGAAACAGAGCATAGTTCTGAAAGACCACGCCCATATTGCGCTTGTACGAAGGAACCGTATTGATTGCCCTGCCATCCACATGGATTGCTCCACTGCTTGGACTTTCAAAACCGGCAAGCATCATCAAAAGCGTCGTCTTGCCTGAACCGGAAGGGCCAAGAAGACTCACGAATTCACCTCGATCGATATCGAGGTTCAGACCATCTATGACTTTGAAATCACCGTAGGATTTGCTGATATTCTCGAAGCGGATGCGGCAGTCCGTCAATGAATCACTCCATCTTCCGGAAAACAGGGAAACCCCGCCGATATTGCACCGACGGGGCTATGACTGTGAATTATTGCGCCAGCCAGGCGTTGAAGCGCTTCGTCAACTCTTCGGAATTATCGATCCAGAAATCGACGTTGAGCGGAAGAGCGTCGTTCAAATTGGCTTCCGCCGTTGGAAGATCCGATGCGAATTCTGCAGGCACCTTGCTTGCAGCCTCCTTGTTCGGCAGACCGTAAGCGACATATTTCGGCAATTTCACCTGATTGTCAGGCTGGCTGGCAAAAGCAATGAAATCCAGCCCCGCATCCTTGTTCTCGGCATCTTTCAGGATCACCCAGCTATCGACAGCATAAATGCTGCCCGGCCAGACCACCTTGAAGTTCTTGCCTTCGCTCCTGTTTATGCCCGTGATGCGTCCATTATAGGCCGAAGCCATCACAACTTCGTCCGAAGCCAGCAATTGCAGCGGTTGTGCCCCCGCTTCCCACCAGACAATGTTCGGCTTCAATTCATCAAGTTTCTTGAATGCGCGATCCACTCCTTCCGGTGTCGAGAGCACGTCATAAACTTCATCCTTGCTGACCCCATCGGCGAGGAGCGCGAATTCAAGCGTATACTTGGCACCCTTGCGCAACGAGCGCTTGCCTGGAAACTTCTTCACATCCCAGAAATCAGCCCAGGACTGCGGGCCATCTTTCAGCTTGTCGGCATTATAGGCAATTGCCGTCGACCACACGATCGCACCCACGCCGCAATCATTGACCGCACTGTCGAGGAACTTATCCTTGCCGCCAACCTTGTCCCAGTCAATCTTCTCGTAAAGACCGTCCGCACAACCGAGAGCGAGTTCTTCAGCCTCTACCTGCACGACATCCCAGTTAGGTTTTCCTGCTTTCACCTTCGCCTGAACGACGCCGTAACCACCATCCCAGGATTCATCCAGCAAAGGCTTGCTGGTCTTCTCGGAAAAAGGCTTAAAGTAAATTTCACGTTGGGCGTCCTGATAGTTCCCACCCCAGGAAACGACGGTCAAGTCGCGGGCGGCAGCGGAGCTCGTATAAAATGCTGTTGCGAAGAGTCCACCCATCAGGGCTAGGCTAGCAATTTTCATCGACATGTTCCCCATTTTGGTTCGACGGGTTATCCCCGCCGTTGTTGTAATGAGGTCATGCTAACTTGATCGATAGACGCGGGCAATATTGTAGTCGCTCAACGATGCAAAAGTAGTATCCGCCCTGTCAAATATTGATAGATCCGGGCGAAAACACCCGGATCTGATCTTCATTTATTTCAAGCACGTTCCAATGCGACGGCAATTCCCTGCCCCACACCGATGCACATCGTTGCGAGAGCATATTTTCCGCCGTTGAGCGAGAGTTCGAGTGCTGCCGTGCCCGCAATACGCGCGCCCGACATGCCGAGCGGATGCCCGAGCGCAATCGCGCCACCGTTCGGATTGACGCGCTTGTCATCGTCGGCAATTCCAAGGTCGCGCAACACTGCAAGCCCCTGCGATGCAAACGCTTCATTCAGTTCGATCACATCGAATGCTTCAGGCGCCACACCGATGCGTGCAGAAAGCTTTTTTGTCGCGGGAGCTGGACCAAACCCCATAATACGTGGAGGAACGCCCGCCGTGGCACCGCCAATAATACGGGCAATGGGTGTGAGGCCGTATTTCTTGATGGCGGCTTCAGACGCGATGAGGAGTGCTGCCGCTCCATCATTGACGCCGGAAGCGTTGCCTGCTGTCACGGTACCGTCTTCGCGGAAGGGCGTACCAAGCTTTGCAAGCGCTTCCAAGCTGGTGGAACGTGGGTGTTCATCCTTATCGATCAAGACCGGATCACCCTTGCGTTGCGGAATCGTGACAGGCACGATTTCCTTTGTAAGGCGTCCATTGGCTTGCGCGACAGCCGCCTTTTCCTGGCTGCGAAGTGCAAAAGCATCCTGATCTTGCCGTGAGACGGCAAAATCTTCGGCGACATTTTCACCCGTTTCCGGCATGGAATCGATGCCGTATTGCCTTTTCATCAGGGGATTGATGAACCGCCAACCGATCGTCGTATCGAAAATTTCCGCCTTGCGTGAAAATGCGCTGTCAGCCTTCGGCATGACGAAGGGAGCACGGCTCATGCTTTCCACACCACCAGCGACGAGCAACTCTGCCTCATCAGACTTGATAGCCCGTGCAGCTGTTATGACTGCATCCATTCCGGAACCGCAAAGACGGTTAATCGTCGTTCCCGATACTCCTACTGGCAATCCGGCCAGAAGCAACGACATACGTGCAACGTTGCGGTTGTCTTCCCCCGCCTGATTGGCCGAGCCGAAAATCACATCATCGACGGCTTCCCAATCGACGGAACCGTTACGCTCCATAAGCGCTCTCAGTGGAATGGCCCCGAGATCATCAGCACGCACAGATGAAAGCACGCCGCCATAACGACCAATGGGAGTGCGGATATAATCGCAGATATAGGCTTCACTCATGGCAGGGTCTCACAATTCGGGAACAACGAGATCGGCAACTGGGCCATCAATATGAAGCTTCGCGCCAGTCATGGCCTGAAGTTCATCAAGTGTTATGGCAGCCAGTTTTTCGCGCAGCACGAAACGCCCCTTGTCGATGTCGATCACCGCATGACTGGTATAGATGCGAGTAATACATGCGACGCCGGTTAGCGGAAAAGTGCACTGTTCGACCAGCTTTGGCTCGCCTTTCTTGGTCATATGCTCTGTTATGACAACGACCTGTTTCGCGCCATGAACAAGGTCCATCGCGCCGCCGACCGCTGGCACACCTTTGGCGCCCACCCGCCAGTTTGCGAGATCGCCGTTCTGGGCAACTTGGTAGGCTCCGAGAATCGCAACATCCAGATGCCCACCACGAACCATTGCAAAGCTGTCGGCATGATGAAAAAAGGCTGCACCGGGCTTCAGCGTGACGGCCTTCTTGCCAGCATTGATAAGGTCCCAATCTTCCTCACCTTCGGGTGGCGCCTCACCAAAATCCAGAATGCCGTTCTCGGTATGAAAAATTGCTTCGCGTCCTTCCGGCTGATATCGAGCAACCATTTCTGGAAAGCCAATTCCAAGATTTACATAGGCTCCGTCCTGAATATCCTGTGCGGCGCGCCATGCGATCTGCGCATTGGACAGCTTGATATCCTCATGAGTGTCGATAATCATGCGTAGGTCGCTCCCGCCCGAATGAGTTCTTCTTCCTGTTGTGGATTTGCGACTTCAACAACACTGTCCACGAAAATGCCTGGTGTGATGACGTTTTCCGGTTCGATGCCACCGAGCGGAACGATTTCAGATACCTGCACGATTGTCCTGGCCGCAGCCATGCACATGAGCGGATTGAAATTCCGTGCTGCCATGCGATAGGTCAGATTGCCGTGTGTATCCCCAAGATGCGCTTTGATAAGCGCGAAGTCAGCTTTCAGCCAGCGTTCCTGCACGTAAGGTCGCCCATCGAACTCGGTTATGAGCTTGCCTTCGGCAAGCTCGGTGCCATAGGCCGTTGGTGTATAGAAAGCGGGAATACCAGCACCGCCTGCCCGGATACGCTCAGCGAGAGTTCCTTGCGGCACGAGTTCGAGCTCGATTTCACCGGCAATATATTTGTCCGTGAAAGCACGCGGATCTGAAGACCGAGGGAACGAGCAGATCATCTTGCGAACCATCCCCGCATCGATCATGGCCGCAATACCGATACGCCCATTGCCTGCATTGTTGTTGATGACCGTCAGGTTCTTGGGGCCCTTATCAATCAGGGCATGGATGAGTTCGATTGGCGCACCAGAGCCGCCAAATCCACCGATCATGACGGTTGCACCGTCACATATTCCGGCAACAGATTCCGCCAGACTTGCGATTGTCTTGTCCATTTCACCTCCTTACCGGAACGAGCGAGTCTCGCGCCTGAACATTTCCGGCCTCAATCGTGCTGGAGTTAGCCACTTCATCTGAAATGGGTCAAACAGTTTGTGCGATATTTGACATTTGTTCAATTATCGCACAAACTATTATCTAGTTGAGGAAAATTCATGCGTGAAACAGATTTCATCGGCGGCTTTGCCAAAGGGCTCAAGGTCATTGAAGCGTTCGGGGAAGACCAGCCGCGTCTTTCGATATCGGACGTTTCAAAGATTACGGGTCTGGATCGGGCAACGGCGCGGCGCTGCCTGCTGACACTCGCTGAGCTTGGTTACGCCGAATATGATGGCAAGTTTTTCATGCTTTTGCCGAAAATACTTCGTCTCGGACATGCTTATCTCTCTTCAACGCCATTGCCGACTATCATCCAGCCTCATCTGGACCGGCTCTCCGATGCCGTCGGAGAGAGTGCGTCCGCATCCGTTTTGGATGGAACGGAAATCGTTTACATCGCACGCGCCTCACAAATGCGTGTGATGTCCATCAACCTGATGGCTGGAAGCAGGCTTCCAGCCTACTGCGCTTCGATGGGGCGCGTACTTCTGGCTTGGCTTCATGAAGCGGAGGCACAGGCGCTTCTGGAGCGTACTGAACGGAAAGCGTTGACGCCATTTACGAAAGTGGAAATTTGCTCACTCATGGCAGAACTCTCCATTATTCGTGGTCAAGGTTATGCAATCAACGATCAGGAACTGGAGCTCGGACTGCGCTCCATCGCAGTTCCTATCTTCAATCATAAGGGTTTGGTGGCCGCAGCGCTCAACATCGGGGTGCCTGTAGCTCATCTTGAAGCAAGTGTTCTGGTGGAACGCTTGTTACCTGAGATGCTTCAAGTCCAGTCGGATTTACGCGGCTTGCTGAGATAAACTCTTGAGACCGAAAAATCCAATTTAATCTTGTGGCGATGCAGTCTGATCCGCCAGATTTTCGCGTGCTTTCAAGCGGAACGAACGCGGGGTCTCTCCTGTCATTTTCAGGAAAAACCGTGAGAAATATGCGGGATCTGAAAATCCAAGACTGTAGGCGATATGCTGCACAGACGATGGCATAGCTATCAAATCGCGTTTGGCCGTCTCAATCAGCCTTTTTACAATCATGTCTTGTGTCGTTGCTCCCGTCAACTGTTTGACAGTCCGGTTGAGATGCGTCGATGAAATACCCAGTAATTTCGCATAGAACGAAACGGGCTTGTGTTCTCGATAATATCGGTCAATCAATTCCTGCAAGCGTTCGATTCGAGCATGCCCATATATCTGGCGGTCTTCTTGCTTCGCGGGATTTGAAGAATATGCATACCGCATAATATAAACAAATACAGCTTGAACCAGAGATTCCAGCAAGCTGTTTTTATATGGTTTTCTCGTGTGAAACTCATCTAGAACTTGCCGCAGAAGAGAGGAAAGCAGGATCAATTCCTCATCACTTGCACCTGTCATCGATATGAGTTGCGGCTGCATCAACCATTCCGCCGTCGCACCTCCGGCGCCTTTTCCGACAAACGGCATATGAGGGCTCAAAATCGTGACGATATGCCCGATTATATCTCTCGAGAATGCAAACCCATGATTGAAACCGGGTGGCACCAGGATAGCGCATGGCGTCTGGAAGGTGCGGACGACACCATCGAAATTTGCCTGCCCTGTACCGCTTTCAATATATAAAAGCTGAAAGAAGCTCTCATGACGATGCAGCGAAATCTCGAAATTGTGCAAACTTGATCGAGAGAAAAGCGTCTCGCAGTGTAGCCAGAAATCCGGCTTCAGCTCGTTCTCTTCTCCATAAAGCTCGTATGTTGGAATAAAATTATCCGACACTTGCCCTCCGATCATGTTCGATTTGTACAATAAATGGGCGGAATTATCCATTGCCAGATTGGAGGTTCGCTAAAGAATAGAGGGGACTTGCATCGGGAGGAATATATGCGCACTCAGGTCACAATTATCGGATCAGGCCCATCTGGCCTGCTCCTCGGCCAACTTTTGACGAAAGCCGGGATAGACAATGTCGTACTGGATCGCGTCAGCGCGGATTATATCCTAGGGCGAGTGCGCGCCGGCGTCTTGGAAGAAGGCACGGTCAATCTGATGGATGAAGCCGGAGCGTCGGTGCGCCTCCACGTCGAAGGGCTACCGCATGACGGCTTCTCACTCGCCTTTGACAGGCAGGATCATCGTATCGATCTGTACAAGCTGACCGGTAAGCGCGTTACGGTCTATGGTCAGACCGAAATGGCGCATGATCTTATGGATGAACGGCGAAAGGCGAACACTGCCAGCATTTACGAAGCCTCCAATGTAACACCGCACGATTTCGATACGGTATCGCCGTACGTCACCTACGAAAAAGACGGGAAAACCCATCGTATCGATTGCGACTTCATCGCCGGATGCGACGGATATCACGGCATAAGCCGCAAATCTGTACCGAACAAGGCAATCGACATTTTCGAAAAGGTTTATCCCTTCGGCTGGCTCGGTATATTGGCCGATATTCCGCCGGTCGCTCACGAACTGATCTATGCCAACCACGAACGTGGCTTCGCGCTTTGCTCGATGCGTTCTCTCACGCGCAGCCGCTACTATATCCAATGTTCGCTGGATGAAAAAATCGAAGACTGGAGCGATCAGCGCTTTTATGATGAACTGCGGCGACGTCTACCAGCACATCATGCCGAAACCATGCTAATCGGAGCGTCTTTCGAAAAGTCGATTGCCCCCTTACGTTCCTTCGTGGCCGAACCGATGCGTTTCGGGCGGCTGTTCCTTGTTGGAGATGCCGCACATATTGTTCCTCCGACGGGGGCAAAAGGGCTTAACCTCGCTGCAAGTGACGTTCACTATCTTTATGAAGGATTGAGAGAGTTCTATCTGGAAAAGTCCGAAGCCGGTATCGACGCCTATTCAGCCAATGCACTTGCTCGTATCTGGAAGGCCGAGCGCTTTTCATGGTCCATGACCAAGATGTTGCACCGGTTCCCGGATATGGTTCCGTTTGACCAGAAGGTGCAGGAAGCAGAACTTGAATATTTCTGCAATTCCGAAGCTGCTTCTACCGCGCTTGCGGAAAATTATGTTGGATTACCGTTTTGACGGCATCTGCAACAATTAAGAAAGGGCTAATATAAAATGATTATACCCAACATTATTGTTACTTTATTCAATAAAACTGATGCTTTATTTTAGAATTGATGTAGAATTCAAATTACCTTTAGACCCCCGGCGAGAAGTTCCGGCCAGAACTTCTCGCATCCAGCGCGGTCAGCCACCCCATTCGGGTAGCTGACCGCGTTGCTTAAGAGCCTGTTCCAAAAGTCGCCATGCCGGTCTGTAAATGGCGTTTATCTGCGTTCCGGTGCTCATGTACCTTAAGTACATTGCGCTCCGGTACTCGAAAATCACCATTTTCGCCACGGCCTGCCACTTTTTGATTCAGGCTCTAAGACTTCAAACCCGCAGCCTCGCGTAATGTCTGGATCATAATCTGCATGGCAGCTGTTTGAATCATCTCCGTGCGCATCGTGAGCCCTACCGGTCCTGTCGTCTCGCTTGTATCGATAGGAAGTGCGACGAGCTTGCCTTCGGAAACATCTCTGGCCACAACGCCCTCCGAGATAATCCATACAGCATCACTGTCGCGGATGAAGGCGCGTCCGAAAGCATCGGATACGGTCTCAATCTGAACAGGCAAGACACCTATACCGTTTGTAATCAGCAACCGATCCACGAATGGGCGAATGATTGAATTACGCGTCGGCATCAAAACTGGATAACCAGCCAAGTGCTCAAAGACCGCGCGTCCATCTGTTAGAGGGTGCCCGGCTCGGACCAGAAACCGAACCTGCTCCGAATAAAGATGCTCGAATGAAAACCCGGTCATCTTTTCTGGTGCAGCGAGCCGACCGACAACCAGATCCAGCTCCCCAACCCGCAATTGTTCCAGAAGTATAGCATTCTCTCCCGTAACGATTTTGACGCGGCTGGAGGTTTGCTCCTTAAGGAACAGGCTCATCGCTTTCGGCATAATGCGGGTCGAGACTGTCGGCAATGCACCGATACGGATGGGTGGTCCCGATCCATCCAATTCTTGCGACACGGAATCCAGCCCTTGCCGCAATGCCGTCAGCGCCGTCCCCGCATGGCGCAGGAATACTTCACCAAACCGCGTTATCCTTATGCCGCGACCCTCGCGTTCCACTACAGGAACACCTAAAATTTCCTCCAGCTCGCGCATCGTCTTGGTCACAGCCGGCTGGCTGATGCTCAGGATTTCGGAGGCTTTGACTACACTTTTCTGTCGCGCCACTTCAACAAACGTATGCAGATGACGAAACTTGACCCTATTCCCAATCATTTATTTATAACCCTACAGTTATGATTTAAGGCAATAATATCATTTTACTTAACCATTTTAAAGAACGACAGTGGTAGGCGGGAGGAGAAAGCCGTGCAATTTGCATCCCTAAACGACATCGTTGTTCATTATGATTTTCAACGGGTAGCAGACGAAAAACCCGTTCTGGTTTTCATCAATTCGCTTGGAACCGATTTCCGCATATGGGATGAAGTTCGCACGCGTCTGCACAACGACACATCGACACTCGTTTATGACAAGCGCGGTCACGGCCTTTCCGATATCGGAAATACTCCCTATACAATCAAACTGCTCGCTGCGGATCTCATTGGCCTGTTCGAGAGGCTGTCGATAAAGCGGGCGATCATTTGCGGCCTTTCTGTCGGTGGACTTATTGCGCAGAGTATTTATGCAGCACGACCTGACCTTGTGACTGGGCTCATACTGTCAAATACCGCGCATAAAATCGGCACCGCAGAAATGTGGGATGCGCGTATAGCTGCTATTCAGCAGGACGGTCTCGCAAGCATCCTCGACACGACAATGCCACGCTGGTTCACCCCGGCTTATCGGCGCCCAGATAATCCTGCCTATCGGGCCTATTGCAATATGTTCGTTCGGCAACCACTCAGCGGCTATATGGCCACCTGTGCTGCGCTACGTGAAGCTGACTTAACCGAAGTAGCCAAGCATATTTCGGTGCCGACACTTTGTCTGGTCGGCGATCAGGATGGCTCCACGCCACCCACCCTTGTGCGCGAATTAGCGAGCCTCATTCCAGGAGCAGACTTCTCAGAAATCGCAGCAAGCGGCCATATCCCCTGCGTTGAACAGCCCGATGCCTACGTCACGCTGTTGCGTAATTTTCTTTCAAACAGATTTGAGCATGGAGAATAACCATGGCTGATAATGCCGTGCAGTCGGAACGCTATAAGATCGGCATGAATGTACGTCGTTCGGTTCTGGGTGACACCCATGTGGATCGCGTTTCGAACGGTGTGACTGAGCTTGATGCACCGTTTCAGGAGCTTATAACGGAAGCCGCATGGGGAACCGTCTGGTCACGGCCTGGCTGGACCAAAAGGGAACGTTCCATCGTGACGATAGCGCTCCTTGCGGCGCTCGGCCAAGACGACGAAGTCGCAATGCATATACGGGCCACAAAAAATACAGGCGCGACAAAGGAGGACATCTGCGAAGCATTGATGCATGTCGCAATCTATGCGGGGGTTCCGGCATCGAACCACGCATTCAAGATCGCCAAGCAGACCTATTTGCAGATGGAAGCAGAGGAGGCTGAGAAATGAAGAACAGTCTGCCGGAGACAACTCCATTCTTTGCGAGAGATCTATCCATGCATCCGCCGGCTTATACGCCATGGTACAAGACATCTGTCCTCCGCTCGCCTACCCGCGCGCTGCTTTCGCTCGAAGGCACCAAAAGCGAAATCACAGGCCCGGTATTTGGGCACAATATGCTGCATGAACTGGATAACGACCTCATCCTCAACTATGCGCGTTCCGGCGAAATGCCGATAGGTCCGCGCATCCTTGTTCATGGCCGCGTTCTGGATGAAAGCAACCGTCCTGTTCCAGGCGCATTGTTGGAGTTCTGGCAAGCCAATGCTGGCGGGCGTTATCGTCACAAGAAAGAAACCTATCTCGCAGCTATCGATCCCAACTTTGGCGGTGTCGGCCGCACGATTACGGATGAAAATGGTTATTACTGGTTCAAAACCATCAAGCCCGGTCCATACCCATGGCCGAATGGCGTGAATGACTGGCGCCCAGCGCACATCCATTTTTCTGTTTTCGGTCATGGTTTTGCGCAGCGCCTTATCACCCAGATGTATTTCGAGGGCGACCCGCTGATCTGGATTTGCCCGATCGTCAAAACTATTCCGGATAAATCGGCTGTCGAGCGGCTGGTAGCACCTCTGGACATGAACGCTAGTTTGCCGATGGATATGCTCGCTTACAAGTTCGACATCGTGTTACGTGGACGCCGTTCGACCGTCTTTGAAAATCGCCCGGAGGGCAACTGATATGGTGCAACCTCTCGACTATCTGAAAGAAACGGCCTCCCAGACAGCGGGCCCTTATGTTCATATCGGACTAACGCCCAATTTTGTCGGCATCAGTGATGTATTTGAGCAGGATCTCGGTTCCGGACCTCTTTATGATGAGAAAGCAGTTGGCGAACGCATCACGATCAAGGGCCATGTGATTGACGGAATGGGCGCGCCGCTTCGTGATGCGCTCATCGAAATTTGGCAGGCTGATGCGAAGGGCCTCTATAACAGCCCTTCCGAAACCTGCGGAAAGGCCGACCCTGCTTTTCGCGGCTGGGGTCGATGTCCGAGCCATATGGACACAGGTGAGTTCACCTTTGAGACTATCAAGCCCGGTCGCGTTCTTTTCAAAGATGGACGCCCCATGGCTCCGCACGTCACCTTGTGGATCGTGGCCCGCGGTATTAATCTCGGTTTGCAAACGCGGATGTATTTTTCAGATGAAGCCGATGCCAATGCAGAGGACCCTATTCTTGCCCGCATCGAACATCTCAGCAGGGTGCAAACCCTGATCGGTCAGCGCGAGGAAAACGTCTATCACTTCGATATTCACTTGCAGGGCGAGAAAGAAACCGTCTTTTTCGATATTTGACGCATGAGCATCTCTGTCTTTGAACATCCATTGCTGGCACAGCTTTTCGGCGACGACGAAGAGATATTAAGCCTTTTCACAGCAGCAGCTGATATCATGGAAATGCTGCGCTTCGAAGCGGCTCTGGCCGATGCTCAAGCCAGCTTGGGTCTCATACCCGTCGAAGCGGGACGAGCAATCAGTCAAGCCATAGATACATTTGAGCCCAATCTATCCGATTTGGCAAAAGCGACTGCGCGGGATGGCGTTGTCATCCCTTCATTCGTGAAGGAACTGCGCCTAACTGTCGGAACGGATTATGGCAAATATGTTCATTTCGGCGCGACGAGCCAGGATGTCATCGATACAAGCCTGATTTTGCGGTTGAAGCGTACAAGTACAATTCTCTATAGGCGAATTCAGCAACTCACGCAGCGTTTCGACCGGCTTGATGCGACGTTTGGAAAGAATACCCTGACCGGCTATACACGTATGCAGCCCGCTATGCCAATAACCGTATCGGACCGTGTCGCAAGCTGGAAACGTCCGCTCGGCGCTTACGGTGCAAAACTGAATACCATCGTTTTTCCCGTGCAGTTCGGAGGAGCAGCCGGAACGCTTGAAAAATTCGCAAACCAGGCGCCGACTCTGCGTGCCCTGCTGGCTGATAAGCTTGGATTGCACGATAGCCCGCAATGGCATAGCCAGCGGGCTTTCATAGTCGAATTTGGCAACCTGCTTTCGCTCATCACGGGTACTCTTGGAAAGTTCGGGCAAGATATTGCGCTCTTGGCTGAACTTGGCGCGGAACTGTCGTTTACAGGCGGCGGTGGATCGTCCGCCATGCCTCATAAGCAAAATCCGGTAGCGGCAGAAACCTTGGTAAGCCTTGCTCGTTTCAACGCTGTCCAGATGGGTGGTTTGCATCAAGCAATGGTGCATGAACAGGAGCGTTCGGGTGCGGCCTGGATGCTTGAATGGCTGATCCTGCCGCAAATCGTGGCATCAGCAGGCGGCGCTCTCAATATTGCTTCCATTTTGATTGATAAGATCGTTCGGATCGGAAACAAACACCCTTCCGATATATAACCACCTGAGTATCATTTATAAGGAATTTTTCATTTTACATGACCAATTAGATAGGCATGCTGAAATCAGGACATTCCGTATTGCGACGAGACGGTCACGCGCGGGAATGGTGGGCGATAGGGAGGAGAACATGAATAAAATCACATTAGCCGCGCTTGCGGTCTTTTCACTCACGGCATCTGAAGCTTATGCCGATGTGGTGAAGGTCGGCGTCATTGGTCCATTTTCAGGTCCGTTTGCCCTTCAGGGCAAGAACTTCAAGGCAGGCATCGACGCCTATATGACCGAGCACAGCAACAAGATCGGCGATGACACCGTCGAGATCGTTTATCGTGACGTGCCGCAAGCCGACCCAGCGCAGTCCAAGGCGCTAGCACAGGAACTCGTGGTCAAGGAAGGCGTGCAATATCTCGCTGGCTTTTACTTCACACCTGACGCCATGGCGGTTACACCCATTCTCAAACAAGGCAATGTGCCAATGGTGGTCATGAATGCCGCCACCTCTTCCATCGTAACGAAAAGCCCTTATGTGGTGCGCACGTCGTTCACCACATGGCAAACGTCAACCCCGATTGCAAAGGTCGCACTCGACAAAGGGGTGAAGAAAGTCATCTCGGTTGTGAGCGATTATGGACCGGGCGTAGATGCGGAAAACGCTTTCAAGGCGGCGTTCACAGAGGCTGGGGGCGAAGTGGTCGAAGCTATTCGAATGCCGCTCGCTACGAATGATTTCAGCCCGATCATGCAGCGTATCAAAGACTCCGGCGCGCAAGGCGTATTTGCTTTTCTGCCATCCGGACCAACCACCCTCGGCTTCATGAAATCTTATGTCGACAACGGATTGAAAGGTTCGGGCATCCAGCTTTTCGCTCCTGGTGATCTGACACAGGAATCCGATCTTCCGGCCCTCGGAGAAAATGCTCTCGGTGTCCTTACGACTTTCCACTACGCGGTTTCGCATGACTCGCCAGAGAACAAGAAGTTTGTCGAGGAAGCTCGAAAGGCTATCGGCAATCCTGTAGAATTGTCCTTCCCTTCGGTCGGCGCTTATGACGGTATGCATGTCATCTACAAGATGATCGAAGCGACTGGCGGTGAAAAAGATGCTGAAAAAGCAGTAGAGGCCGTGAAAGGCATGGAATGGATCAGCCCTCGCGGCCCCGTATCCATCGACCCCGAAAGCCGCCATATGACGCAGAACATCTATCTGCGCGAAGTGGCCAAGGCTGATGACGGTACTTACTATAACAAGGAAATCCAGACCTTCGAGAAACAGGGTGATCCCGGTCTAAAAGCCCAATAGCCCTGGTATTCAAGAATTGACGCACCTTGAATGCCCGGACAGGCATAAAGCGTGCTCGCTCATGGCTCATAACCGCTTATTTTAACGCTTACCCCGAAAGCCCTTTCCTGCTTTTCGGGATACGCCTAACAGGACCACTCAATGCAGACTGTGCTTAGCATTGCCGTCGATGCTCTCGCCTATGGCATGGTGCTTTTCGTCATTTCTATTGGCCTTTCGGTCACCATGGGCCTGATGCGCGTCGTCAACCTCGCTCACGGCGCATTTGCAATGATCGGCGGCTATTTCGCATCCTATGCAGCCCAGCAGCTTAGTCTCAATTACGGCTTTGCAATCATCATCGCCGTTATCGGCACGATGATCATCGCCGTTCCCGTGGAAAGATTGCTCTATCGACGCATTTATGGAGCGCCTGAACTAACACAGGTGCTGATGACCATCGGTATCACTTTCTGCATCATCGGCCTCACCAACTACATATTCGGACCGACGTTGAAAACCATTCCTTTGCCAGAAATGTTGCGCGGATCGGTCGATCTAGGCTTTCGGGCAATTGCCAAGCATCGCATCTTTGCAATCGGGTGCGGATTCGCGGTAGCCCTTGGTCTCTGGTATATCATTGAACGCACTGGCTTCGGCGTAAAACTGCGTGCTGCTGTCGACAATGCCAACATGGCCGCAGCCCTCGGCGTGCGAACGGAAGTCGTTTACGCCATCAGCTTTGCGCTTGCCATCGGGCTCGCAGCTTTCGGCGGCGTTGTCGGCGCTGAACTTCTGCCGGTAGAACCCTATTATGTACTCCGCTACATGGTGACATTTCTGGTTGTCGTCTCAGTCGGCGGTGCAGGTTCCATACCCGGTGCGCTGATTGCCTGCCTCCTGCTCGGCGCAATTGATACAACTGGCCGTTACCTGGCCCCGGAATATGGTGAGTTCTTCTTTTATCTGGCGGTGATCGTCATTGTTACTTTGTTCCCGCGCGGTCTTGCAGGAAGGCTGGCTCGGAAATGACCGATATGACACACACTCTCTCCCATAGCCGTCATTCTTATGCAGGTTTCATTGGTATTGCGGCCATTATTGCGGCTAGTATCGTCGGCTGGTTTCTGTTCCCCGACAATCTTGCGCTGCTGACACGTATCATTGCAATCGCCCTCCTCGTCTTGTCTCTCGATCTCGTGACAGGCTATTGTGGTATAGCAACGCTTGGTCACGCTGCCCTGTTCGGCGCAGGCGCTTATGGTGCCGGTATTGCCGCCGCCCATTTCGGCATAAACGACCCGATCCTGATGACGCTTATCGGCCTTGTTGCGGGTGCTATCACCGGGCTTGTTTCCGGAACAGTCATTCTGCGCGCCCACGGTCTCGCTCAACTCGTCTTATCGATTGCCGTTGTCCATCTGTTCCACGAAGCTGCAAACAAGGCATCAAGCTGGACCGGCGGCAGTGACGGGCTGAGCGGCATTTCTCCCGATCCGATCTTCGGCATATTCGAGTTCGATCTTTACGGACACACAGTCTATATCTACTCCGTAGTCCTGCTGCTCGTTTCGTTCATCTTCCTGCGTTATGTCGTACGTTCACCCTTCGGCATGCTATGCCGGGGTGTGAAAGAGGACCCAGTCCGCGTCCATGCGATGGGTGCTTCGGTGCAAGGTGCGCAGCTTCGCATGTATGTTATTTCCGGTGCGGTTGCCGGTGTCGGTGGCGCGCTCAACGCAATCTCCACTCAGGTCGTGGGCCTCGATAGCCTCAGCTTCACCATGTCAGCGGAAGCACTTGTCATGCTGGTTCTGGGAGGGACAGGATCGCTCTTCGGTGGGCTGATAGGCACGGTTGTCTTCATGTGGTTCGAAGACCTAGTGTCCGCAGCTAATCCGTTCCATTGGCTCACGATGGTCGGTGCACTTCTGATCGCAGTGGTCTTGTTCACCCCGCGCGGGCTGTACGGAACTGTAGCCTATTACTTCGAAAAGAAGGCGCATCGCAAATGAGCACCGTGTTTGAAGTAACGAAACTGCGCAAGAATTTCGGCGGTCTGGCGGTCACGAACGATGTATCGCTTAGCCTGGCGAAAGGCGACCGTGTCGCACTCATTGGTCCTAACGGTGCGGGCAAGACCACTTTCGTCAATCTGGTGACCGGTAATCTTCCAGCCACGTCCGGCACGGTGACGCTCGGTGGCGAGAATGTCTCGAAGCTCAATGCCATGCAGCGCGTCAGACGAGGACTGGTGCGCTCCTTTCAGGTTACTCGTCTCTTCTTTGACATGACACCGGAAGAGCACGTGGCGCTCGCCATCCTTCAGCGCGAGGGAAAAACAGGCCGCATTCTCGGCAATTATCGCAAGATGCCGGATATTCTGGACGAAACACGCGATATTCTCGGCACGCTGGGCCTGCTGCCGCTCGCACAATTGCGGGTAAGCGAGATCGCATATGGCCAACAGCGGCTTCTGGAAATTGCCCTTGCTTTGGCACTGCGTCCCCAAGTGCTGCTGCTTGATGAACCTGCCGCGGGTGTTCCGCAGAGCGACACGAGTCGCATTGAAGAAGCTCTCGACCGATTACCGGCCGATCTGGCAGTACTCATGATCGAGCACGATATGGACCTCGTTTTCCGCTTTGCAAAACGGGTCGTCGTACTCGCCGCCGGAACAGTTATTTTCGACGGATTGCCGGAAGATGTGGTGCAAGATACCCGTGTCCGCGAAGCCTATCTCGGGAGCTATGCGCAATGAGTGCCGCCTCAATTGAAGTCCGCAATCTCTCCTCCGGTTACGGCCCAACCCGTGTCATCGAGGACGTCTCGCTCAAGGCGGAACCGGGATCGCGACTTGCCATTCTGGGCCGCAACGGCGTCGGTAAGACCAGTCTCCTGGCTACCATCGCAGGTCAAACCCGCCGTTATGGCGGTGAAATTCTGCTGGATGGCAAGAATATTGCCACGCTTCCATCAGCCGCGCGCGCAATTGCCGGTCTTGGCTATGTACCGCAAACCCGCGATGTTTTTCCGACGCTCACAGTCGAAGAAAACCTCTTCGTCGGCCTCAAGAACCGGCCAAAGGATGTGCTTGACGAAGCCTATGTAATGTTTCCGCGCCTGAAGGAGCGACGCCGTAATCTTGGATCGCAGCTTTCCGGCGGCGAGCAACAAATGCTTTCCACCGCGCGCAGCATTCTCGGACAGCCGTCGGTGCTGCTGCTCGATGAACCGCTGGAAGGACTCGCTCCTGTCATCTGCGAAGAGCTGATGGCTGCTTTCTCGACACTGGCGCAGAAGGGTGACATGACGATCCTGCTTGTCGAACAACGCATCCAGAGCGCACTCGACTTTGCCGATCACGTCATCATACTGGAACGTGGGCGCATCGCATGGTCTGGCACGTCAGCAGAACTCGCCGAAAACCAGCAGATTGTCGAAGAACTGCTCGGTGTTGGCGGCTTGCATTGATCAGTTGCCAACGAACTCGAATTTGTCAACGTCTACGAGGCCGCGGTCGGTAATCTTGAGATGCGGGATCACAGGTAAGGCAATGAAGGCCAGTTGCAAGAATGGCTCCTCCAGAACTGAACCCAGTTCTTCGGCTGCGTGCCGCAGGATACGAAGCTGGTCGCGGACAGTTTCGTATGGCTCGACGCTCATCAATCCTGCAATAGGTAAAGACATTTCAGCCAACACCTTGCCATCTCGCACGACGACGAAACCACCTTCAATTTCGCCCAATCGGTTGGCAGCTGCAGCAATATCTTCGTCTGAAGTGCCAATCACGCAGATATTATGGCTGTCATGACTGACGGTTGAAGCGATTGCGCCTGCTTTCAACCCAAAACCATGCACGAAGCCGGTAGCAATATTCCCATTCTTGCCATGACGTTCGACAACAGCAATCTTGACGACATCTTTTTCAAAATCCGGCTCAACGCCATTCAGTCCAACCTTAAGATCGAATTCGAGGCTTTTCGTTATAATCTTGCCGGGAATGATGCCGATAGCACGTGTTTTTCCGCTATTGGAATGAGAGCGGAAGCTGGATGCGCTGACTTTGGGCGCCTTGACGCTGTTGCGCCCAACAGGAGCAACGGTGTTGCGGGTCGCAAACAAATCCTCGGAAACCACCCTGCCCGCAGACAGCACGATTTCAGCATGGCAACCTTCAAGACTGTCCACCACAACGAGATCAGCGCGCTGGCCCGGAGCAACTAGACCGCGATCGAAAAAGCCGAAAGCGCGCGCTGCAGAGACGCTGGCAGCGCGATAAATGGCAACCGGCTCCACGCCGCCTGCAATAGCCGTACGGATAAGGTAATCGAGGTGACCCTGATCGGCGATATCGAGCGGATTACGATCATCCGTGCATAGTGCCAAGAACTGCGCATGCCGCTCGGTAATGATCGGCATGAGCGCTTTCAGATCCTTGGAAACGGACCCCTCACGCACCAGCACATGCATACCCTTGCGCATCTTTTCGAGCGCCTCTTCCGCACTCGTCGCCTCATGCTCAGTGCGAATGCCTGCTGAAATATAGCCGTTGAGATCAAGTCCACGCAGAAGTGGCGCGTGGCCGTCGATATGCCTGCCCTGAAATGCCTCAAGCTTCGCCATGCACTCGGGATCTTTTGCCAGGACACCCGGAAAATTCATGAATTCGGCAAGACCGATTACCTTGGGATGATTGGAAAAAGGAAGCAGATCATCGATTAGAAGTTCAGCGCCGGATGTTTCCATATGCGTGGCCGGGACGCAGCTTGAAAGCTGCACGCGGATATCCATTACCGTTTCAAGCGCACTGTCGAGAAAGAACTTGATGCCTTCTGCACCCAGCACATTGGCGATCTCGTGCGGATCGCAAATAGCAGTCGTTATACCCTGCGGCAGCACGCAGCGGTCGAATTCATGCGGCGTGACATGCGAGGATTCGATATGAAGATGCGTATCGATAAATCCCGGCACGACGATGCGGCCCGAAATATCGATTTCATGGTTGCCCTGATAGTTGCCGAAAGTTCCAACAATCCGGTCACCGCAGATTGCAATGTCACTTTCGACAAGCTCACCGGTTACGAGATCGAAGAAGCGCCCGCCCTTGAGCACGATGTCGGCCGGCTCCCGACCTACACCTTGATCGATCATCCGTTCCAGCATCACATCACCTCACATTCGGAATCAGTTGCCGAAAGTTATCACAATGCAAGATGCGGCGGTAAGGTCACCCTTCCGCCGCATTTATAACGTTCGGATGTCCAAATTTAACGGACGTATTCAATCATCCTGCTGCGGCTTAAAACCAGTTCAACACGATTATCATCCAGTTTATGCAAACAGACGCGCTTGGTCCAGGGACCGTCCTGCAACGTGAAGAGCGCACGCCCCCCGCCGAGATTTTCCAACGGCATAGCACGACGCGTGGGGCCTATGCCCATGATCAAATGCCCGTCCTTGATATCAAAACTCGCGCCATAAGGCGATGCCCGCCAATGGCCGTCGAGTTCCTTGCACACCGGGTTCGGTGCCACTGGCTTCAATCGACGAGGCACATAGCCAATTTCGCCTTCCAGCTCAACACCTGTCCAACGAAGTTCAACCGGAGACGATGATGACAAGGAGGAAAACCAGCCATCGCCGATATCGTAAAGCGTATCCTCGGAATCAAGCCAGTTGGCTATACCGTTGCGCATTTCGAGCCAGAACGGCCCGCTATCCGTCACATACAGCCCATCAGGAATCGTACAGTTGGTCTCCGGCAGCGACAAATCGTTGAGTGCGGCCATGCAATCGCGCGCCATCTTATAAGTGTTGGCGTCTTCACGATTTGAAACAACAATCATGCCGGTTTTCGCGGCTGGATCGAGCAAAAAGTAGCTCTTGTAGCCAGGATGCGAGCCACCATGTCCAACAAAGCGCTTGCCAGCCACTTCGTTCCACCGCAATCCAAGCCCGTAACCGGTCATCCGTCCGTCAGCAAGATGGCGATCGGCTGACAGCTTATCGAGCAAGCCTTTGAAAGGATCCTCGCCATTGACGAGCGCCTGCGCCCATTTGGTCAGCGCCATGCCACTGCCGGCCAGGCTACCAGATGCCGAAATATGCAGGCCAGCGGAACTGAGTTGCCACTTCTCACCGGATTTCCAGTAACCGGGAACAAGACCTACAACCGGATCATTCCAGACATCCGGTGCTTCCATGAAAACATCGAGAGGTGCAGCAATATCCGACTTCACGAAATCATTGAAACGAAACCCCTTCCGCTCCAGCACAGCTTCCACCAGACGATAGCCTGTGTTGGAATAGGAAATTTCCGATCCCGCATCGAAATTGAGGCGGTTGAGTGAGGCCAGATAATCCAGAAGCTGATCGGAGTCCGTCTCCGTATAAACGGACAGCCCCAAAAGTGTCAGGCATTCCCGTGTATCTGGCAGACCACCCGTCATGTCCAGCGCGCGACCGACCGTGACATCCGCAAGCGGGCTTTGTAACTCTGGCAGATGATCGCCCAGCCGATCATCAAGGCCGATAACGTCACTATGCTTGAGAACCATCGCACAGAATGCATGTTTCGTGACTGACGCATAGCGAACGACCGTATTGGCCGTGAACGGCACGCCGGTAGACAGGCTTTCGAGCCCGCCCGCATAGGCAAACTTCACGCCATCAGGATCGAATCCAATAATGACGCCGCCCGGTTCATCCTTGGCCCAGCTTCTCGAAAAGACTTTCGCGGCAAGCGACGCCGCATTCCAGTCTGCACGCGTTGACATGAAAACTCCGTCAGGCAGGTTCTTCCAGATTGACGCTTAGGGCGCGCAATTCTGTGGTATGCGGGTGTGCCGTTCGCCCGGCACGCAAATCCTCGGCGCTAAGTTGCTCCACCAGCTCACCATGCTGCATAACCCCAACCTGTGGGCAGAGGTGTGCGATCACCGCGAGATTGTGGCTCACCAGCACATAAGTGAGATTCTTTTCCGCGCGCAAGTCCGCGAGAAGATTAAGAATTTCAGCTTGTACCGAGACATCAAGCGCCGATGTCGGCTCATCCAGTAGCAACACCTCCGGCTCCGCAATCAGAGCGCGAGCAATTGCTACGCGCTGGCGTTGGCCGCCTGAAAGCTGATGCGGAAAACGAAAACGTGCTGCCTTGGGCAACGCGACTTCGTCAAGCACCTTTTCAATACGCTTGTCTATATTTCCGGTCCCATGAACCAGCAGAAGCTCGCTCAGGATGCGATCAATAGTCTGACGTGGATGCAGCGATCCAAACGGATCCTGAAAAACCATTTGCACCTGACGGAAAAAAGTGGGCGTACGCTTTTGGGCAACGTCCTTGCCATCGAACGCAATACGGCCGCCCCATTGTTCGTTGAGGCCAGCCATTGCACGCAGGATGGTCGATTTGCCGGAGCCGCTTTCCCCAACAATGCCAAAGCTTCCCCCCTTCTCGACATTGAAGGATACACCCTTGACGACTTCACGTTCATTGAAGCTGATGCGGAGTTGATCAATAACTATCATGAGTTCAGCCAGCTTTCTTCACGATTGAGAACCGGCAACCGATCGCGGGGGTGTGTGAGCGACGGAATGCAATTGAGAAGTCCCTTCGTATAGGGATGCTCTGCGCGCACAAGCTCGGAAGCTTTCAATTCCTCCATGACCCGGCCCATATACATGACCATGACGCGGTCGCAGAAATGCGACACGAGTGGCAGATCGTGGCTGATGAGGAGAAGTCCCATTCCACGCTTAGAGACCAGGTCATCAATCAGGCGCAGAATTTCCGCCTGCACAGTGGCGTCCAATGCCGATGTTGGTTCATCGGCGATGAGCAGTTCCGGATCGGGCGCAAGCATCATGGCGATCATGACACGCTGCCCCATGCCACCAGAAACTTCGTGCGGGTAAAGCTTTGCCACTTCACGCGGATTGCGGATCATGACCTGATCGAGAAGATCAACCGCGGCATCCATCGCTTGACGCTTGCTACCACCTTTATGGGTACGCCACGCTTCGGCTACCTGCACGCCGATGGTTTTGACCGGATTAAGCGAATATTTGGGGTCCTGAAGGATGAAGCCTGCACGCTTGCCACGTATCTGACGCATACCGCGCTCGGTGGCTGACAGAATGTCGATGCCATCGAATGAAAGCTTGTCGGCCTTCACTTCAGCGATTGGCGGCAGCAGTTTCATGAGGGCTCGCGCGGTCAAAGATTTACCCGAACCACTTTCGCCCACGATGCCCAGTTTTTCACGACCGAGCTGAAGGGAGATCCCGCGCACGGCGTCGAAACGACTGGTGCGCGTTTCAAAGCTGATCTGCAGATTTTTGATATCAACCAGCATCTGTTCTCTCAATTCTGCTTTGGATCGAGCACGTCACGCAGACCGTCGCCAAGGAAATTGAACGCCAGCGAGACGAGGAAGATCGCGATGCCGGGGATAGTGGCAACCCACCATTGCTCGAAAATAAAGCGTTTGGCGGTGGCAATCATTGCTCCCCATTCCGGTGATGGCGGCTGCGCGCCCATTCCGAGAAAACCGAGGCTTGCTGCAGTGATGATGATCGAGCTCATATCGAGCGTAATGCGCACAATGACGCTCGGCACGCAAAGCGGCATGATGTGGCGTAGAATGATACGGAAAGACGATGCACCGGTCAGCTTGGCTGCCGCGATGAAGTCGCTTTTGCGCAAGGTCATGGTTTCCGCGCGTGCAAGACGAGCATAAGGGGGCCAAGCGGTTAATGCGATTGCAAGCACAGCGCTCTCAACGCCAGGCTTAAGTGCTGCCACGAAAGCGAGCGCAAGGATCAAGCGCGGAAACGCCAGAAAAACATCCGTGACGCGCATTAACGCAGTGTCAACAATCCCACCGAAATACCCGGCGATACAACCAATGAAAAGGCCAATCGGCGCAACCAGAATAACGACAGCGATGACCATCCCAAGGGTAACGCGACCGCCGTAAAGAATGCGCGAAAGAATATCGCGGCCAAGTTCATCAGTCCCGAACCAATGCGCCGCAGTTGGAACAGAAAGGCGATTACCGAGATTCTGAACACTCGGATCGTACGGCGCCAGCAATGGCGCGGCCAGCGACAGGACGACGAAAGCGACGATTATAAAAAGACCAATCATCGCGAGCGGATTGGCCCGAAGGTTCACCCAGATGCGATAGCGCCTGCCCCAGTTCGCCTGAGAGCGGGAGGCGGGCGATTCATCCAGCGCCCAATTATGAAAATTAGCAAATATCATCGGACACGCGGATCCAGAACTTTATAGAGGATATCGGCGAGCAGATTAAGCCCGACATAAATGACGCCGATGAGCAGCGTAGCGCCCACAACCGGATTCATATCGGCATTCATCAGCGACACGGTCAGATACTGGCCGAGGCCGGGCCAACTGAAGACGGTCTCGGTCACGACAGCCCCCTCCAGCAGACCTGCATAGGTGAGCGCTAGAACTGTCACCAGCTGCACGGCAACGGTCGGGAAAGCATGTTTCCAGATGACGGAGGTGAGAGACAGGCCTTTCGCACGTGCCGTAATCACGAATTCACCCTTGAGCGCATCAAGCATAAAGGCGCGGGTCATACGCGTGATATACGCCATACTGAAATATGCGAGGATCAGGACCGGCTGCACCATATGGTAGACCGCGTCCCAGAACGCATCCCAGTCCCCCTCAAGGAGACTGTCGATCGTGAGCAGACCGGTAACGTGGGGGATCATGCCCTCATAGATGATGTCCTGACGTCCGGGTCCCGGTGCGATATCGAGCGTCGCATAGAAGACCAGAAGCGATATCAGAGCCAGCATGAAGACCGGAACAGAATGACCGGCAAGGCATATGACGCGGATCGTCTGGTCGATAACGGAACCCTGTCGGACAGCAGCCCAAACACCCAGTGGAATGCCGACAAGCGCCGCAACAAGAAGTGCCGCCGTTGCCAGTTCCAATGTCGCGGGAAAATAGCGAGCGATATCCTGCGTCACCGGATTTCGGGTCAGGATGGAATTGCCGAAATCACCGTGCAGCACCTGTCCAACATAGTGCACAAACTGGACCACGAGCGGCTGATCAAGGCCCATCTCCGCACGGACACGCTGGATAACAGCCTCAGGTGCGTTGTCACCAACCGCAGCGATAACAGGATCGACCGGCATAACACGACCGATCATGAAAGTAATGACCATCAACCCGAACAGCGTGATCAACACGCTGCTCAGGATACCGGTCAGGTTCTTGAGG
Organism: Brucella oryzae; assembly: GCF_041929965.1. Taxonomy (NCBI): domain Bacteria; kingdom Pseudomonadati; phylum Pseudomonadota; class Alphaproteobacteria; order Hyphomicrobiales; family Brucellaceae; genus Brucella; species Brucella oryzae. The sequence continues at coordinate 157,411 of NZ_JBHEEO010000001.1, forward strand.
CTTTTCTTCACGCCTTGGCGATCCCTGCATAGGAATGAGAATCGGACAGGACGCCAAGACGCATTCCGGTAACATCCTTGCGGCAGGCGGCCGTCTCGAACTTCTGCATCATGATGATGAACGGGCTGTTGTTCATGAATTCGCGCTGCAGATCTTCATACATCTTCACGCGCTTTGCCGGATCCTGTTCATCACGCGCAGCAAGAGACTTCTTGGAGAAATCCTCATTCTGGAAGTGCGAGCGCCATGCAAAAGGCTTCGTTTTCGCATCATCAGAATTATCCGGATTGTTGCAGAAGACATCGACATTGGTGTTCGGATCGAAATAGTCCGACCCCCATACAGTCAATGCCATCTGGTGTTCACGAGCGCGCATCTTCGTCAGAACCTGACGATTTTCAGCAGCCAGCAGCTCTACCTTGATACCGATTTCGGCAAGGCTTGCCTGAATCGCCTGTGCGATATCGGGGCTCGGCTGTGCCGAATAGTGATCCATCTTGATAGAAAAGCCATCGGGAACACCAGCTTCGGCGAGCAGAGCCTTCGCCTTAGCAATATCCTTCTTGAACGGATTCTCATTCAGCGCTGCCGGAAAACCTTCAGGAACGAGACTTTGGTGAACCTTGTAATTCAGCGGCACGATATTCTTCTGGATGCCATCATAGTCTACAGCCCACTTGATTGCTTCCCAGACTTTCGGTTTGGCAAGAACTTCCACGCTCTGGTTGAGCGACATCAGCATCAAACCGCCGACACCCTTGCGCACCAGATTATAGCTTTCATCGCCATCCAGAACACGAAGCTGCTCGGTAGTGAGGTTACGTGCAATATCGACGTCCCCCTTCTGGAGCATGAGAAGCTGCGAGGACGGGTCCGCAACGTGACGCAAAAGGATGCGCTTCACATTGCCCTTGTATGCGCCATGCGGATTAACGTTCAGCATAATGCTTTCGCTCGGCTTCCAGGAAACGAGAACCCATTCACCCGAACCGGCGCTGTTTTTCTGAAGCCAGCCATTACCGAGATCGTCACCGGAGGCATTTTCCAGAACGGCCTTCTTTTCAACAATACTGGCGACGCTGGCCGACAGGCAATACAGCAGGAAAGGCAGCGACGTTGACTGCTCAACCGTCAGAGTCAATGTCGACGGATCAGTTGCAACGATGTTCTTCTCCACATTTTCAGGCGTGAAACCGAACTGGCCAATGATGAAAGCTGGGCCCTTGTTCATCTTGATCGCGCGCTGCAGCGAGAAGGCAACATCATCAGCTGTGATCTGTGCGCCGCTTGCAAATTTTGCATTCGGATCGATCTTGAAGGTGAAGGCTTTTCCATCAGCGTCGGCTTCCCAGGAAACAGCAACGCCGCCTTCCACCTGATCCGGATTGGAAAGACTTGGATGTACCAGACGCTGATACATGTTGTTGCAGATTTCGCTGCCGACAGCTTCAAAGCTCTCATGCGGATCAAGACTGGTCATATTGTCGAGCTGCTGGGCCACAACCAGAATGTCCTGACGCCCGGCTCCTATTGCAGGCAAAATGCTTGCATAGGACAGGAAAGGAACGGCAGCAGCGCCTGCCAGAAAACCACGTCTTGAAATCATTGAGAGCTCCTCTTGCAACGCTTTCTGAAAGGCTTCCTGTTATCGGGAACCATATAGACAGCGTTCTATCTCTGGATACATTTTTCCAGCTTCCCGCTATCACGTCAGCGGAGGCAGGGGCCAATGCAGAATTTTGCATTCCCTATGCAGAGTTTGCATGAGGACAAACTAAAAGAGACCTTTTGCTTGAAAGAATCGCTGTTCATGCAGGGCAGTCATATCAAGCGTCCGAAATCGCATTTGCAATTCTTCTCACTTGGGTCCATCACCGCCCTGAAATCCTGGATTTGATTTGAAAAGGCTTCCCCATGGCGACACAACAGAAGATCCCCGTTTTCGATGGCCACAACGACGTGCTACTGCGCCTATGGTCATCTGACGCTTCCGAGCCGGAAAAGCGCTTTCTTGAAGGAGAGAATGTCGGGCACATTGATCTTCCACGTGCCCAGAAAGGGGGGCTCGGCGGCGGTCTGTGCGCAGTATACGTGCCCTCACCTTCACGAGAACTGGACGCCAATGGCAACCTCGCAACGCCAAGCCAGACGGATGCGATGAAGGCAACGCTCGCTATGTCGGCCATTCTTCTGAAGATCGAACGAGCGTCAGAGGGCAACGTCCGCATCTGCCGCACGGCAGCCGATATTCGCGATGCATTTGCCAAAGGCATTTTCGCTTCTGTCTATCATATCGAAGGTGTGGAGGCTTTTAGCGAAGACCTTGATGCCCTTTATGTTTTGCATGAGGCCGGCTTGAGAACGCTGGGACCTGTCTGGAGCCGCCCAAATATTTTTGCCCACGGCATACCTTTCCGGTTTCCAGCGTCGCCTGATATCGGCCCCGGTCTCACGGATCATGGCAAGGCACTCATTCGCGCCTGCAATGAACTTAAAGTCATGGTTGACCTTTCCCATATGAACGAAAAAGGGTTCTGGGATATCGCAGCAATTTCCGATGCACCCCTCGTGGCGTCGCATTCCAATGCTCACGCGCTTTGCCAGCAAAGCCGAAATCTGACCGACAAACAACTCGATGCCATTCGTGATACTGGCGGCCTCGTCGGGCTTAATTTTGGCGTTTCGTTCCTGCGTGAAGACGGAAAGCGCGATCCGAATACCGATCTGAGCGAACTCGTTCGCCATGCTGATTACATCGTCAACCGCATCGGAATCGACCATCTGGCTCTGGGTTCCGATTTTGACGGCACCACAATTTCTTCTACTCTTCGCGATGTCGGCGATCTTCAGCTCGTCATAGAGGCCTTCCGTAAACACGGTTATGACGATGCTTCCATCGTCAAGTTGGCTCATGCGAACTGGATCAATGTGCTTGAACGGACATGGGGCGCCTAAACAAGAAAGATCTCACCCCTCAGGGGTGAGATCAAAAACATGATGATGTATATGCCCGTCGAACATTTCCAGGAGGCCCTTCGTGGCCTCCCGACTTGCATATCGAACAGGTGAAGCAAGCGCTTCCGCCAAAGTCTCTCTACTGTCATATTTGGTCCAGAGAACCATCGGGTACGCGGGCGCACCTTCGTCGCGCTCGACAGCGTAAAGGACACGAACTTCCCTGATGCCCGGAAAATCAAGCCACATCGGCATAAGGATATCAGCCACATAGGCTTTGAACGCATTCTCGCGCCCAGCATGAATAGCACCTTCAAAAAAGGCTTGTCTGACAATCATGGGAATAACTCAGTTTACCTTGGTCGGCGGAATATCGCCTGAAAAATATGCTGCGAGATTGACGAGCACGAGTTCGCCCATTCCGACACGTGTTTCTAGAGTTGCGCTGCCCTGATGCGGCATCAGCACCGTATTTGGCGCGGTCAGGAAGTCTTCGCGTATCGTCGGTTCATCCACGAAGACGTCAAGACCAGCTCCAGCGATAATTCCGTTATTCAATACAGCCAGAAGCGCTTCTTCATCAACGACACTGCCGCGGGCGACATTGACCAGATAGCCCCTGTTTCCAAGCGCTGCGAGAACATCCGAGTTGACGATATTGGCCGTTGATGGGTTAGCCGCAACACAGACTGCGAGCACGTCACTTTCCCGCGCGAGCTCCACCGGAGTCGTGTGCGCAATCCAGTCTGTGCCAGCGACAGGCGAGCGATTCCAGTAATGCACTTCCATACCGAATGCTTCTGCCCGTCGTGCAAACGACTTTCCGATCTGGCCAAGCCCCAGAATGCCAACCCGCTTGCCCTTTGGGCTAACCCCAAGAGGAAATGCTTCCCGGCGGGCCCATTTGCCTTGCCGCACAAACTGGTCACCTGCACCAACATGGCGCATCACCGCAAGCATAAGGGCAATACCAATATCGGCAACATCATCGGTCAAAACACCCGGTGTAGTACTGACATGCACTTTGCGATCCCGTGCAAAGGCGAGGTCAACCTTATCCGTTCCAACCCCGTTGATAGCGATCAAACCGAGGGACGGCAGACGTTCTATCCACTCGTTGGAAAGCCCGGTTCCGCCGCCGGTAACAACGGCGCGGATCGTGCCGAGGGCTGCGTCGATTGCCGCCTTGTCTTCCGGCTTGTACAGCCGAAGAACCTTGTATGATGCATCCAATCGTTCTTCGATCAGCGGCATCATCGGTTCTATGAGCAGAACTTCGTTCGTCACTTCAAACTCCATTACTAAACTATTGGAGATGATCAGGAAATCTGACCAATAAATGCCTTCGTGCGCTCATGCTTCGGATTACCAAAGAATTCCTCCGGTTCCGCCATCTCGAGAATTTGCCCTTGATCCATGAAGATGACACGGTCTGCCACCTGTCGTGCGAAGCCCATTTCATGGGTAACGCAAAGCATGGTCATACCTTCCTTGGCGAGATCGATCATGGTATCGAGAACTTCCTTGACCATTTCAGGATCAAGTGCCGAAGTCGGTTCATCGAAAAGCATGATCTTGGGATTCATGCAGAGTGCACGTGCAATCGCCACACGCTGTTGCTGACCGCCGGATAGCTGTGCCGGATATTTATCCGCCTGTTCAGGAATGCGAACGCGCTCCAGATATTTGCGTGCTGTCTTTTCGGCTTCAGACTTGGAAACACCACGCACTTTCATCGGAGCCAAAGTGCAATTCTCAAGAACCGTCATATGCGGAAAGAGGTTGAACTGCTGGAAAACCATGCCGGTTTCCTGTCGGACAATATCCACGTTCTTTCCACCTGCAGTCAGGTCATGGCCGTCGACAACGATGCGGCCCTCCTGAATGGTCTCCAGCTGATTGATGCAGCGGATAAGGGTCGACTTTCCCGAGCCAGACGGACCGCAAATCACGATACGCTCACCGCGAGCCACTGTCAGATTGATATCTCTGAGTGCGTGATACTTACCGTACCACTTGTTCACTCCCTGCATGAGTACTGCAGGATCGGAAACATCCTGCGGAAGCCGGTTCGTTCTTCCCTGAGCCATCTGGTTCATGTCGAGAAACTCACTTTCGTGGACTGGGTCGTCATGCCCGTCCATTCGGCGGGCATGACAAAATTCGAGAGCTTACTTTGCCTGAGAAACAAAATCCGGCAGCGGCGTACCAAGCCACTTCTCATGAATCTTGTTCAATTCGCCGTCGCTCTTCACCTTTTCGATGAATTTGTTGACGAATTCGAGCATTTCCGTCGAACCTTTACGAACAGCGATACCCTGCACCTGCTGGCTGAGCTGAATTTTCTGCTCATAACGGCCCGGCGCAGCCTTTTCGATTTCGGCAGCCACGACATTGGAAAGACCGATAAGCTCAACCTGCCCCGAGAGCAGAGCCTGCACAGCGCTTGCGTCATCATCGAAGCGACGAATGTTTGCGTCCTGTGGTGCTACCTTAGTTACTGCTGTGTCCTGTGTGGACGCGCGCGCGACGCCGATGGTTTTACCGGAAATATCCTCCGGCTTTGCAACAGCAATATCTTTTGGCCCAAACACGCCGATCGAAATGCCCGCATAGGGCTGCGAGAAGTCAACGCTCTTGGCGCGTTCCTCGGTGATGCCCAACGAGGCAACTAGAACATCGACCTGCCCGCTCTGCAGATATGGGATCCGGTTTGGACCGGTAACCGGTACGATCTGAGCTTCAACGCCCAGTTCCTTCGCCAGCAGCTTTGCTACATCGGCGTCATAGCCATCCGGTTCATTGCTAGTGTTCATGATGCCAAACGGCGGAAAGTCGACCAGCATACCGATCTTGATTTTTCCGGCAGACTTAATGCCGTCAACAGTCTGTGCAAAAGCTGTCGGTGCCAACACCGTCGCGAGAGCTCCCGCACCAATCAAGGCCATTGCCAAACGTCTGGTGATAGTCATGCTTATTCCTTCCCTATTAATAGCCGATCTCCTCACCGGCATCGTTTCATTATCTCGGCAAATTCGCTGATGCAGTATCGTGCCACATTCAGTCGGAAGCGCCGTTCGTCTTTCCCAAGCCCCCCCAGTTACCGAGCTGTAGCGCGAGAAAACCTCGTTTCCATGCGACGCGCTAAAATAGATAGCGGCCAGCAAAGGACAAAATAGACAGCCGCTACTGTGCCAAACACCATGAACGGGCTGAACGTCGCATTGTTGATGATCTGTCCCTGTCGCGTCAGTTCTGTGAAACCGATGATCGCGGCAAGCGACGTGCCCTTGATGAGTTGCACTAAAAAGCCCACGGTCGGCGCGACAGAAATGCGAGCGGCCTGCGGCAGGATCACGTAGCGCATGCGGTTATAGTAGCGTAGCCCCAGCGCCGTAGCTGCTTCACGTTGGCCAGGCGGCACTGCATCGATACAACCGCGCCAAATCTCACCGAGAAACGCGCTCGCATGCAATGTCAGTGCAATCGTCGCAGCAATCCACGGATTGATACCCAGACCAAAAATATTCAGGCCAAAAAACACCAGGAATAGCTGCATCAGAAGCGGCGTACCCTGAAACAGCCGTATGAAGCCGAGTGCGACGTAACGTGGAACGCGAGCATCAGAGACTCGCATCAGCGCGACAAGCAACCCACCGATTCCCCCACCGACAAAAGCAATAGCGGAAAGAGCGATAGTCCATTGCGCTGCATAGACGATAATGAGGAATTCGTTCCAGCCGAAAGGTCTGATCATGGCCCGCTCCTATCGGCTCAACGGATATTTAAATGCCATCTTCTCGATCAGCGCAAAAATGGCCGAGAAACCGATGGACATGACAAGGTACATGAGCGTGATAACGATATAGACCTCGAAACTCGCGAAAGTCGCGGATTGCAGATCGTTACCGGCAGCCGCAAGCTCATTCGCCGATATGACCGAAACGACACTAGAGGTCAGCATCAGATAGATGAATTGGCTGGTCAGTGACGGATAAACCGTCCGCAAGGCCGGTTTCATGATGACATAGCGAAAGACTTGCAGTTTGGAGAGACCGAGCGCGGTCCCCGCTTCCACTTGGCCTTTGTGAATAGATTCAATACCGGCGCGAATAATTTCCGTGCCGTAGGCGCCGAAATTCACCACCAGCGCGAGAAGCGCCGCGCTGTTGGGCGATAATCGCAAACCGGCAGACGGCAACCCAAAGAAGATGAAGAAAATCTGCACCAGAAACGGTGTGTTACGGATAATTTCGATATAGGTGTCGATGATAAAGCGAACCGGCTTTGGTCCAGACGTCTTGCCGACCGCGCAGACAACCGAGACGATGAGGCCCAGCACCATAGCAGCGCAGGAAAGCTCAATTGTCTGCCATGCGCCGACAAGCAGCTTGTCCATCGACGCGAAAACAGGCGCGAAGTTGAAATTATACAATGCTGAACCTCCCGGTACACGAACTATGCCGACTTTTCCTCCTGGCGGCAATAAATTTAGATCGATCTAAATGCGTTTAACCTCGTTCGTCAATCATTAATTCGGACTAGATGACGGACGCTTTTACCGGACCGCAGGACTGCCTTACCTGCAGATATGTTTCACTAACAATCCGTTGCGCTTCGGTTTTTGGGTTTGCCAAACGGGATAGAAGCAATCTAGCAGCGTTCTGGCCCACTGTAACAGGCCGAGTTGATACAGAACTCAAGCGCGGACGCGTCGCTTCGGCATCGCTTACATCATCAAAGCCTATCAGAGAAAAATCCTCACCTATTTTTCTCCCGCAATCATAAAGGCCAGCCGAAAGGCCTAACGCAATCACGTCATTGAAGCAGATTGCCGCTGTCGGCTCACGACCTTCCTGAAAGAGTATCGGAGCAGCTTTGGCAATTTCCGGCATCGTATGCGGAAAGCGAACAATCATTTCGGGGTCGAGGCCTCGTTGCTGCATCGCATCGCGAAACCCCTCCACGCGCTCGCGATATGCGGAATGAACCGGACCGTGCACAGCAAATGCGATTGTCCTATGCCCAAGCCTGGCAAGATGATTGACCGCCTGCCGCATCCCACCCGCGTAATCAACGCCTGCATAGTCGATTCGATCACTCACATGACGTAGGACCTGCACCACGGGTAAGCCCCAGTCAGCGACTTGTTCGATGAATTCCGGTGCAGTTTCTGCTGTCGGCGACATGATCACGCCGTCAACGCCATGTTCACGCATGCGTTGCATAAGAGTGCTTTGGTTGGCGAAATTCTCGTGACTGTTTGCCAGAAGAACGACCAGCCCAGCTTCACCCACAACACTGTCTATTCCTGAAAGCAACTCGCCGTAAAACGGGTTGCCGAGGGTAGGCACGATGACACCAACCGTATTCGACCGCTCTACCCGGAGACTAGCGGCCCCCATATTATAAACATAGCCCAATTCCTTTAAGGCTTTTTCCACCTTTTCGCGCGTCGCCGCTCCCACCAACGGGCTTTTGCGGATGACAAGGGAAGCTGTCGCGCGCGATACATTGGCGTGGCGTGCCACATCCAGTAGCGTAACGCGACTTTTCCTGCGATCGTCACTCGACATAACTTCACCTGTCAGCAAGTTGAGCAATATCCGATCCGGTTAAAGATAAAATTCGACAAGACCCGTCGACCGGATTCGAAGCGCGTATAATCAATTGATACTTATGAATTGGTCAATCCGCTGGACGCAGAACCTCGAACCATCGTGAGAAAATGAGATTAGGAGGTATTCTCCAATGTTTTATTTTTCACATGCTCTCCCCATCATTGTCGCCCGCCTTTCACTTTTTTTCATTTAGAACGCTATCGTTTTCGAATTTATTCTGCCATTGGAAGATTCGAAGGTTGATCCTTTGGCAAAAATTGCATTCATATAAGTGCAATGAATATATTGCAGATGTCGGAACTTTGAGACCATTACGAAGGAGCTCAAATGTTCACGTACTCTCACACTCGAGGAGGAAACATGCTTATCCGTCTGATCACGACTTCAGCGCTGACCGGCGCCCTCTCCCTCACCATCGGTTCGCAGGCATTCGCCCAGACGGAACTGGCATGGTGGCACGGCATGACCGGTGCCAACAATGAAATGGTCAATGAGCTTTCGAAAGAGTTCAACGAAAGCCAGAGCGAATACAAGATCGTTCCCGTCTATAAGGGAACCTACCCTGAAACGTTGAATGCCGGCATTGCCGCGTTCCGTTCCAAGCAGCCGCCTGCAATCCTTCAGGTCTTCGATGCCGGTAGCGGCGTCATGATGGCTGCCGAAGGCGCAGTAGTCCCGGCTGCCGAGGTGCTCGAAAAGGGCGGCTATAAGTTCGACAAGTCGCAATATTTACCGGGCATCGTGGCTTATTATTCCAAGCCGGATGGCACCATGCTGTCCTTCCCGTACAATTCCTCGTCGCCAATACTCTATTACAATAAGGACGCCTTCAAAAAGGCTGGCCTCGATGAAAAAAATCCGCCAAAGACCTGGCCGGAAGTTTTCGAAGCAGCCAAGAAGATCAAGTCCAGCGGCGCGGCACCGTGCGGTTTCACCTCCACATGGCTGACCTGGATTCAGACCGAAAACTTTGCTGCCTGGAACAACGTTCCTTACGGAACGAATGAAAACGGTCTCGGCGGTACCGATGTGAAGCTTGAAATCAATTCACCGCTTTACATTCAGCACTTCCAGTCTATTGCTGACCTCGCGAAAGACGGTACGTTCCGTTACGGTGGCCGCACATCGGAAGCCAAACAGCTTTTCACCTCCGGTGAATGCGCAATGTTGACCGAATCCTCCGGCGGTCTCGGAGACGTTGTAAAGTCGGGCATCAATTACGGCATTGGCCAGCTGCCTTATTATGAAGGTCACGGTCCGCAGAACACGATCCCGGGCGGTGCAGCTCTATGGGTCTTCGCCGGTCTCAGCGACGAACAGTACAAAGGCGTCGCAGAATTCTTCAACTTCCTCTCGCAGACCAAAATTCAGGTCAAGCTGCACGAAAAGTCCGGCTACCTGCCTGTGACGTTGGCTGCGTACGAGGAAACCAAGAAATCGGATTTCTATGAAAAAAACCCAGGCCGTGAAACACCTATTCTCCAGATGATGGGCAAGGCACCCACTGAAAATTCAAAGGGTGTTCGTCTTATCAACCTGCCGCAGGTTCGCGATATTCTGAACGAAGAGTTCGAAGCCATGCTCGGCGGCAAGCAGGATGCGAAAACCGCACTCGAAAACGGTGTCAAACGCGCCAATGACGCGATTGCCGCAGCTCAGCAATAATTGACCAATTGACACGATGCCGCCTGCCTTCTTGGCGGGCGGCCCTGTTGCCCCACGAGGAAGCTCCCCGTGCAGAAAGTTACCTTTCCGAATAAAATCTTGCCCTATTTCCTGCTGGCCCCACAGATCATTCTGACTGTGGTGTTTTTCTTTTGGCCAGCCAGTCAGGCAATTTATCAATCCTTCATGCGTGAAGACGCGTTCGGGCTAAAGTCCACCTTCGTGGGACTTGCTAACTTCACAACCGTTCTGGCCGACCCCAACTATCTACATTCATTCAGAGTGACGATAGTTTTCAACATTCTGACCGCGCTGCTGGCCATGGGCGCAGCATTATTGCTTGCAACGGCGGCGGACCGCGTCATCCGCGGAAAGACATTTTATCGTACGCTTCTGATCTGGCCATATGCCGTGGCTCCAGCCGTTGCAGGCATGTTGTGGCTCTTCATGTTCAATCCCGCGATGGGCACTTTTGCCTATATACTGCGGCGCAATGGTATTGCATGGGATCCACTGCTTGATGGCAATCAAGCCATGGGCTTGGTCGTTGTTGCCGCGGCATGGAAACAGATCTCATATAATTTTCTGTTCTTTGTTGCGGGTTTGCAAGCGATTCCTAAATCATTGATCGAAGCAGCCGCCATCGATGGCGCGCGCGGATCGCGGAGATTTTGGTCTATTGTATTTCCGCTTCTTGCGCCAACTTCTTTCTTCCTGCTGGTCGTGAATACGGTTTACGCCTTCTTCGATACGTTCGGCATCATCCATGCTGTTACAGGTGGTGGACCTGCCAAAGCTACCGAAACCCTGGTCTACAAAGTTTACAACGACGGCTTCGTCAATCTCAACCTGGGCTCCTCTTCGGCACAGTCCGTCATTTTGATGGCAATCGTTATTGCCTTGACCGCCTTCCAGTTCCGCTTCGTCGAGAAGCGCGTACATTATTCGTGAGTGAGGCGACAATGATAGAAAAACGCCCAGTCTCAAACCTGATCGGCCACCTCATCCTGATCGTAGGCATTATTATCGTCGCCTTTCCGATCTACTATACCTTCGTCGCTTCGACGATGACTTCGACACAGATCATTCGCCCACCAATTTCGTTGCTGCCCGGCGATCATTTCGTCGAAAACTACGGCGAGGCTATCTTCGGTGGCGTGGAGCGCGTTGTCGGCGTCAGTCTAGAGCGGCTTTTATGGAACTCGTTCGTGGTCGCCATGGCAATCGCGGTCGGCAAGATCATCATCTCGTTCATGTCAGCTTTCGCGATTGTGTTTTTTCGCTTCCCGCTACGTATGTTTTTCTTCTGGATGATCTTCATAACGTTGATGCTGCCAGTGGAGGTTCGCATCCTGCCGACATACAAGGTGATCGTCGATCTCGGCATGATCGACACCTATGCCGGGCTGACCCTGCCTCTGATGGCGTCAGCGACGGCAACCTTCCTGTTTCGTCAGTTCTTTCTCACCATTCCGGGTGAACTGGTTGAAGCAGCGCGTATCGACAACGCCGGACCATTCCGTTTCATGCGGGATATCCTGCTCCCCCTTTCAAAGACGAATATTGCAGCGCTTTTCGTCATTCTCTTCATTTACGGATGGACCCAGTATCTGTGGCCACTGCTCGTTACAAATGATGCCAAGATGAACACGATCATCATCGGTCTGCGCCGTATGGTCGATTGGGCCGATGCGTCCACGCCTTGGAACTACGTCATGGTAACAGCCATTCTGGCCATCATCCCACCGATCCTCGTCGTGGTGTTGATGCAGCGCTGGTTTGTCAAAGGTCTCGTTGAAACGGAAAAGTAATGAGTAAAATCGTTCTTGATAACGTCCGCAAGAGCTATGGCGGCAATGTCGAAGTCATCAAAGGCGTATCGCTGGAGATCAACGACGGCGAATTTGTGGTACTGGTAGGCCCATCGGGCTGCGGCAAGTCCACACTCCTGCGCATGATTGCCGGTCTCGAAAGTATTACATCCGGTACCATTTCCATCGGCAGCCGCGTGGTCAACGATGTTGAACCTGCTGAACGCGATATCGCCATGGTATTTCAGAATTATGCGCTCTACCCGCATATGACGGTCCGCGAAAATCTTGCCTACGGCTTGAAGAACCGCAAAACGCCAAAAGACGAAATAGAACGTCGCATAGCGAAGGCTGCGAAGGCTCTCGAAATTGAACAATTTCTTGAGCGTAAGCCGCGCCAGCTTTCTGGTGGCCAGCGCCAGCGCGTCGCCATGGGCCGCGCCATCGTGCGCGAGCCTGCGGCCTTCCTCTTCGATGAGCCCCTTTCCAACCTCGATGCAAAGCTGCGCGTGCAGATGCGCGTGGAGATCAAGCGTCTGCAACGTTCACTCGGCACCACCAGCGTCTACGTCACTCATGACCAGATGGAGGCCATGACCATGGCAGACCGTCTTGTGGTGCTCTATGCTGGTCATATTGAACAGGTCGGCACGCCGATCGAGCTTTATGAAAAGCCAGCCTCCACATTCGTTGCAACGTTTATCGGCTCCCCATCAATGAATCTGCTGCAAAGCGATTCCACCGGCTGGACAACCGGCAACGCTGTGAGAACACCTGCGGGAAAATTCACCATCGGTGTCCGTCCTGAAGATATCCATATTCTGAAAGACGGAGAGCCGGATACCGACGGATTCAATACGACCGTCCGTATTGAAGCTGTCGAACTGGTCGGCGCTGAAAGCTACATTCACGCCGCCTTGCCGGACGGTAAGCCGCTTATTTTCCGTATTGCCGGACGCTCTGCACATAATATCGACGAGACTGTCAGAGTCGGTGCACTCGCAGGAAATATGCATATTTTCGGCAGTGACGGTCAGCGCATAAATGATTGACATTATAGCCGGTTGCGTTCTTCAAAAGGACGCAACCGGCTATAATAATCGATTTCTGTTTTAGAATTTATCGGCTACACAGAAGTGGAATATTTTTCCGCCTGTGAGGAAATTCCGATAGATGACGCATCAGCAGATACTCTCCTTCGCGGTAATCATACTCATGATGGGAGCGTTTATCTGGGGCAAGTTCCGCTATGATGTGGTCGCCCTCTGTGCACTTCTTCTAGGCATTGCAGTCGGCGTTGTCCCCTTCGATCAGGCTTTTTCAGGTTTCAGCGACGACATTGTCATTATTGTTGGCAGCGCTTTAGTGGTCAGCGCCGGAGTGGCGCGCTCCGGCCTTATGCAGGCGGCAGTTCAGCGTTTTTTGCCGGAAATGAATAGCGTACGACTGCAGCTCGCTGTTCTCGTCGCGGTGGTAACTGTTCTCTCCGCATTTGTAAAAAATGTCGGTGCGTTGGCAATCATGATTCCAGTTGCTTTTCAGTTCGCGCGCCGTTCCAACGTTTCCCCGTCGACCTTTCTCATGCCAATGGCATTCGGCGCGCTGCTCGGCGGATTGATGACCCAGGTGGGTACTTCGCCCAATATCGTCGTTTCCCGCATCCGTGGTGAAATGGTCGGAGAGCCGTTCACCATGTTCGACTTCACACCTGTCGGGGCGGTACTTTCAGCCGTGGGGCTCGTCTATCTGGTACTTTTTTATTGGCTCGTTCCGCAGCGCACTCGCGAAAATGTTTCGCTGGATGAAGCAATCAAGATCAAGAATTATGCTTCCGAAGCACGTATCACCAAAACTTCGACGATGACCGGCAAACGCGTGACCGATCTTATCAAGGCGGCGGAAGGCGAAGCGATGGTGACTTCCGTCATACGTAACAACCAGCGACTGACGCCGCTTCCCGACACAATTCTGAACGAAGGGGACGTGGTCCTTCTGGAAGGCGACCCCAAAGCGCTCGATGCAATCATAAGCGCCGGAAAACTCACTCTATCTGAAAACCGCAATCCTTCAGAGACCAGCGGCTCCACCGACATTGAGGCCGTTGAGGCTGTTATTGGCAAGAACTCGCGCCTTATCGGTCTAACCGCCCAAAGACTAGCCCTTTTTGCACGCTATGATCTGAACTTACTAGCAGTGAGCCGACCGGGTGAACGTATTACCGAACGTCTTAGCGAAGTCATTCTGCGCTTCGGCGATGTCATCGTGCTGCAAGGCAGACAGGCAAATCTATCCACTTTTCTGCCGGAGTTCGAATTGCTACCGCTTGCTCGTCGCAAGTTGATGCTCGGCAGCGTTAGGCGTGGATTGATCCCGCTCGCTATCCTGATTGCTGCCATCGGAGCAACCGCTTTAAGCCTTGTCCCTGTGGCAGTCGCTTTCTTCGCGGCTGCCGTCGCTATGCTGCTGTTCAAAGTGATCCCACTCAACGAGGTCTATGATGAAATCGATGGCCCAATTTTGGTCATGCTTGCTGCACTTATCCCTGTTTCGGACGCGCTGAGAACGACCGGCGGCACGGATATCATAGCCGAAGGGCTTGCCACCATCGGTCATCAATTACCGCCAGCAGGTGCTTTGGCATTAATTCTTGTAGCCGCGATGATGGTGACACCATTTCTCAACAATGCCGCGACGGTGCTCGTCATGGCTCCCATCGCAACAAGTTTTGCTTCCGGACTTGGTTTCAAACCGGAAGCCTTTTTGATGGCAGTGGCGATAGGCGCTGGATGTGATTTTCTCACGCCGATTGGCCATCAATGCAATACGCTCGTCATGGGACCAGGAGGTTACAAATTCAGCGACTATCCGCGTCTGGGATTACCACTATCAGTCATTATAGCGATTGTAACGGTTCCAACATTGATGTTCTTCTGGCCGTTGAAATAGCGCTAAAGCTCGACTGAGCGTATCCATTTAAGGCTGTCGGAAACGATCTTTTCTACGGTCTCGGCAATATCTGCACGAAATACCAGCGGTTCCCCGACGGGGCTTTCTAGCGTAGCGATCTGGCTTTCCAGCATCGTTACCGGCATAAAATGCCCGGTTCGATGCCCCATGTGCTCATGCAAAACTTCAAAACTGCCATCCAGGAAGACGAACAGCACCGGCGTACCGGCAGCGGAGCGAAGACGATCACGATAGCTTTTCTTTAGTGCAGAACAGGAAACGACAATTCCGTCGGTCGAGGCCGCAAGTCGTTCACCGATTTTATCGAGCCAAGGCCAACGATCCTCATCCTGCAAAGGTATGCCTGCCGACATCTTATCGACATTGGATTTCGGGTGCAGAGAGTCGCCTTCAAGAAACGGCAGCGCCAGTGCATCGGCAATCTTCTCGCCCACAGTCGACTTCCCAGAACCGGAAACACCCATCACGATAATACGCAGCATCAATTCCTCATACGCTCGCGGTCATGCCGCCGTCGACGTGCAGAACCTGTCCATTGACGAAAGTGGAAGCATCGCTGCTCAGGAAAACTGCAGCACCGACCAACTCTTCCACCTCTCCCCAACGACCGGCCGGCGTTCTTTTTTCCAGCCACGCCGTGAATTCGGGATTGTCAACCAATGCCTGATTCAGTGGCGTCTTGAAATAGCCCGGTGCAATCGCGTTGATCTGCAAACCATGTCGCGCCCAATCGGTGGCCATGCCGCGCGTCAGATTACGTATAGCTCCCTTTGTCGCCGTATAGGGTGCAATAGAAGGTCGCGCCAATTCGCTTTGAACTGAAGCAATGTTGATTATCTTGCCACGTCCTCGCGGGATCATATGACTTGCAACTGCCTGTCCGGCATAAAAAGCGCTGGAAATATTAGTTTCCAAGAGCTGCCGCCATTTCTCGATCGGGAAATCTTCGAGCGGTGCGCGATGCTGCATCCCCGCGTTATTGACCAGAATATCGAGCGCCCCGATTTCCTCTTCAATTACATCGATGGCTGCACGAACTCCTTCTGCGTCGGTCACATCGAACACGGTAGCAAAAACGGTATGGCCTTCGTCTTCTAGCAGTGTGACCGCCGCATCCACCTTGCTTCGATCACGACCATTGATGATTACCGTTGCCCCATGTTCTGCGAGCCCTCGCGCCAATGCAAAACCGATACCCTGGCTGGAACCGGTGATCAGGGCTATACGCCCCTCCAGACTAAAAAGCTCAAAAGAAGAAGCCATCAGAAAGTTTCCAGCTTGAGGCCGACACGGCTTGCTGCCTGCACAATGTGGTGGCGCATCACTTCGCGCGCTCGCAAGGGATCACGTGAATGGATGGCATCTCTGATTGCGGTGTGCTCATCAATTGTGATTTCGACAATCTGTTCAAGCACCGCTCGTGCACGCGCGGCATTGATTGCCTGATTGATCCTTTCGGCAATGAAACCGAGAACCAATGGAAAATACTCATTATGTGTTGCGGAAGCGAGTGCGCGGTGAAATGCGAGATCGGCAGCTATACCTGTATCTGTCCATTTTTTCGAACCGCTCATTTCTGCGAGTGCTTCATTAAGTTGCATCATGTCGTGTTCATCGTGATGCACTGCTGCAAGTCCGGCAGCTTCTATCTCCAACGCCATTCGCAACTGGAACAGGCTGCGGAAACTGTCTCGATTGGCAAGCGTTTCAGGTTCTATGCGGAGGGCATGCCGCCGATCGGGTTCCGTTACAAAAGCACCAACACCTTGTCGAGTTTCAACCAAGCCCTCGTTGCGCAACTGGGCTATCGCTTCGCGCACAACTGAGCGGCTGACACCAAAGCTCTGCGCGAGATTATGTTCTGTCGGCAACTTTTGCCCTGGCAAAAGACTGCCTTCACCGATCTGCCGCGTAATTTCGGAAGCAATGCGTCCGGGAAGCTGTTCATTGCGCCTGATTTCACCAAACAAAATGATAATGTCTCCCTGATTGCCCGTGCGATTGGTGTGTCGTCAGCCTTTTGAAGAGTCAAGCGAAAGCTGACAGCCGGGATTCATGATATTGTCCGGATCGATGACTTGCTTGAGGCCTTCAAGCAGTTTTCGCCGCACGGGGTCAATGCGCTTCTCGAAATCTTCCCTCTTCAGGCGACCGATACCGTGCTCAGCGCTGATGCTGCCTGCGTAACGATCCAGAACGGCATTGATTGTCTCCTTGGCAAGCTTGATCTTCTCGTCTTTCGACGCGGCATCAAGATTGCTTTCTGGAATGACATTGAGATGCACATTGCCATCGCCGACATGTCCGTAAGAAACAGCGAGGCAATCTGGGAGAATCTTCAGCAGTTCCCGCTCAGCTTCGGCGACGAATGACGCCAGTTTTGAAAGCTGGACTGATATGTCGGTGCGCAGATGTTTGCCCCGCAACGCCTGGCCCTCGTTCATGGCCTCGCGAAACATCCAGAGATTTTGACCTTGTGCACGAGAGGACGCGATGGTCCCGTCAAGAACGATGCCATCTTCCATTGCTCCTGCAAGAAACTGTTCCATCAAGGATAGTATATCGACCAGCCCCGAACCTGAAATCTCCATCAAGACATAGGCGGGGTACTGTCCAAGCGGCATGGCAAGCTCTGGCATCGCCTCTTGCGCCAATGTAAATGCCGCCGGCGGCATGAATTCAAAAGCAGACATCAAATCACAGCATTGCACACGCGCGCGCCTATAAAGTGCAATCGCATCACCGAGCGAATTGAGCCCCAGCAGGGCTGTTTCCACCTTGTCTGGCAAAGGCATAAGTTTGATTGCCACACCGGTCACCACTCCCAGAATGCCTTCTGCCCCTATAAATAGCTGTTTCAGGTCAATGCCGCGATTGTCTTTCCTCAGTGTCGAAAGCCCATTGAATATCGTACCGTCGGGCAGGACGACTTCCAGTCCCAGCACCAGCTCGCGGGTCATGCCGTATCGCAACACGTTGATGCCGCCGGCATTGGTGCTGACATTTCCCCCGACGCGGCAGCTTCCCTGCGCACCAAGTGCTAATGGAAAGAACATCCCTTCGGCTGCCAGTTTGTCTTTCAGTTCGGAGAGAATGCAACCGGCATCCACAACCGCAGAAAAATCATCCGGATCGACCTTCCGAATACGGTTCATGCGCTCAAGGCTTAGAACAACAAGATTATCTTGACCGTCCGGCACGCCGCCTTGCACAAGACCGGTGTTTCCGCCTTGCGGAATGATGGACAATCCCAGTGAAGCGCAGGCTTTAACCGCAGCAGAAACATCCTCTGTCGAACGCGGACGGATGACGGCAACCGCCGTATTTGCCACATCTCCCGGCCAGTCGCGACAATAGCCAAACATGTCGTTTTGCCCGGTCATAACCAAATCATCGCCCAAAAGAGCAACGAGATCAGTTTGCTTGTTTCCGGTCATGTGCCCCGAACCGTACATGATATCCTCTTGGCTTTACCGATGCGCAATGTGCTGTCGCGGGTGTATGACAGTTTTTGAAATGCGACAGGCTTTTCCGTTTCATTCCTGTAGCAAGATGGAAAAACTGTTTTCAACGCCTACATATAAGGTTATCAGACAACCCTACAACACAAATCTGGTGGGAGACTGGATAAGTGTCGTGATGGCAGCCAACATCAGGTTTTCGAATAGGAGTCAGCTGCAAAGCTGGGAGGAGGCTTTCTAAATGCATGTCGCAATTATCGGCGCTGCTGGTATGGTCGGGCGCAAGCTGACCCAGCGCCTTTCAAACGATGGTCATCTTGGGGAAAAGCCCGTTGAAAAGCTTACCCTTATCGATATCATAGCAGCAGAACCTCCAATCGGTTTTGCAGGATCGGCCGATACTCTAGCTGCGGATATATCCACCATGGAAACCGCTCAGAAGATCGTGTCAGGACGCCCTGACGTTATCTTTCACCTCGCGGCAATCGTGTCCGGTGAAGCAGAGGTCGACTTCGATAAAGGATATCGAATCAATCTGGATGGCACGCGGCATCTGTTCGACGCAATCAGGCTTGCGCACATTGCCGATGGCTATAAACCTCGTGTGGTTTTCACGTCGTCCATCGCCGTTTTCGGCGCCCCGCTCCCCTATCCGATCCCCGACGAATTTCACACCACCCCGTTGACGAGTTACGGTACGCAGAAGGCAATCAGCGAACTTCTGTTGTCAGACTACACGCGGCGCGGTTTCTTCGACGGCATCGGCATTCGCCTGCCGACGATCTGCATACGACCGGGCAAACCAAATAAGGCCGCATCCGGCTTTTTCTCGAACATCCTGCGCGAACCGCTCGCTGGACAGGAAGCCGTCTTGCCTGTTCCTGAGGGTGTCCGGCATTGGCATGCTTCGCCGCGATCAGCGGTCGGCTTTCTGATCCATGGAGCTACCATCGATACGGAAGCGGTTGGAGCGCGCCGCAATCTTTCCATGCCAGGTCTCAGTGCCACTATAGGCGAACAGATTGAGGCATTGCGTCGGATTGCCGGGGAAAAAGCCGTCGCTCTGATCCGACGTGAACCAAACGAAATGATCATGCGTATGGTCGCAGGATGGGCACCCGGTTTTGAGGCAAAACGCGCACAGGCTCTTGGCTTCACCGCAGAAACATCATTTGATGAGATCATTCGCGTTCACATTGAAGATGAAATGGCAGGCAAACTTTGACACGCAAGATCGCTTTTCTTGGAACCGGCCTGATGGGCGTACCAATGGCCAGTCGGCTTCTGGATGCGGGCTTTGATGTAGCAGCCTGGAACCGGAACAGCGTCAAGTCTGCCTCTCTTGCAGAAAAAGGTGCCAAACTCGCTCAATCTGCCACCGAAGCGGTGGAGACCGCGGACGTAATCATCATGATGTTGACTGATGGCCCGGCAGTACGCGACGTTCTTTTCAACCAAGGGGTCGCTGCCGCCTTGAAAAAAAGCAGTACCGTCATTGACATGAGTTCAACTTCGCCAGACTTCGCGCGCGAGCATGCCAAGCGTCTGGAGGCAAAAGGCGTTAATCATATCGATGCCCCGGTTTCCGGAGGTGTAGTGGGCGCCCATGAAGGCACGCTTGCCATCATGGCCGGAGGAGACGAAGCGATCATCTCCGGCCTCGCCGATGTGTTCAAACCAATGGGTCGCCTCACCCGCGTCGGTCCGTCAGGTGCCGGTCAGCTCGCAAAACTTGCCAATCAGCAGATTGTTGCCGTAACCATCGGAGCGATTGCAGAGGCAATGGTTCTGGTCGAAAAGGGCGGAGGATCGCGCGCCGCATTCCGAGATGCTATCCGCGGTGGTTTCTGTGAAAGCCGCATTCTCGAACTGCATGGCAAGCGGATGATTGACCGTAATTTCGAACCGGGCGGCACATCGCGCATTCAGCTTAAAGACCTCAATTCGATCCTCAAGACCGCAGGCGACCTGTCGTTAAGCTTGCCATTGACCGAGACTGTACGCGAAGCCTTCGCAGCTTTCGTGGAGGAAGGCGGTGGCGAGAAGGATCACAGCGCCCTGCTCCTGCATCTCGAAAAGCTCAACGAGAGCCATAGAGGCTAGCACGCAGACAATCCAATTGCATTTGGGAGGTGCAATGAAGATCACCGCAATCGAAACCATTCGCATCGCCGAACGGCCAAACCTGTTGTGGGTGGAAGTTCACACGGACGGAGGAATTACCGGACTCGGTGAAACCTTTTTCATGTCTGAGACTGTTGAGGCTTATCTGCACGAATATGTTGCGCCACGCGTTCTCGGTCGCGATCCACTGCAGATCGATCTGCTGGCTTCTGACCTTGTGGGGTATCTCGGTTTCCGTTCAACTGGCGCGGAAGTGCGTGGCAACTCCGCTTTCGATATCGCCCTGTGGGATTTATACGGCAAGGCTACCAACCTCCCGATCGCCCAACTTCTCGGCGGCTTCAGCCGTCAATCCATCCGCACGTATAATACCTGCGCCGGAACGGAATACATCAAGAAGGCAACGGGCCAGCAATCCGCCAATTATGGCCTGGCTGGTGCAGGAGCTGATTATGACGATCTTAATAGCTTCCTGCACCGGGCAGACGAACTTGCACTTTCGTTACTGGACGAGGGCATAACGGCAATGAAAATCTGGCCGTTCGACATGGCCGCAGAGAAAACACGTGGACAGTATATTTCCCAACCTGATCTGAAGGCGGCATTGCAACCTTTTGAGAAAATCCGTGCAGCTGTCGGTGACCGCATGGATATCATGGTTGAATTCCATTCAATGTGGCAGCTCTTGCCCGCTATGCAGATCGCCCGTGAACTTGGGCCTTTCAAGACCTTCTGGCATGAAGACCCGATCAAGATGGACAGTCTTGGCAGTCTCAGGCGTTATGCGGAAGCAAGCACTGCGCCGATCTGTGCCTCGGAGACTTTAGGAAGCCGCTGGGCGTTTCGCGATCTGCTCGAAACGGGTGTTGCTGGCGTTGTCATGCTCGATTTGAGCTGGTGTGGCGGCCTGTCAGAAGCGCGTAAGATCGCAGCTATGGCAGAAGCCTGGCATCTACCGGTCGCTCCGCATGATTGCACCGGTCCTGTCGTTTTGTGTGCTTCGACGCACCTGTCACTGAATGCTCCGAACGCACTTATTCAGGAAAGCGTTCGGGCATTCTACAAAACCTGGTATCGCGATCTTGTAACGGCTTTGCCCGAGGTCAAGAACGGTATGATTACCGTGCCGCCCGGCTCCGGGCTCGGCATGGAACTCAATCCAGAAATGGACAAGGCTTACAGTGTCAGCCGCAGAAAAACAGATCGATCTAATTTTTGAGGCGGTACGGACTGAAGGCTGGACTCAACTCCAGACTGCTAATAACAATAGCACTATTGTTGTCAGACATCCTGACAACATATGGCCTGTGGGAAACGGTCATGCATTGGGAGGATATCTGTGCAAGACAAGCGTGAACTGAAAGCAACGACAATTTTGCCTGACGACAGCCATTCAGCGGTTCTGATCGGCCGTGTGTGGTCAAAGGCCGAAAACGGCCCCTGCCCAGTATTGGTGAAAAACGGTCATGTGCATGATCTATCCAGCTTGTCCGCTACGGTTTCTGGCCTTCTGGAGCGCAGTTCGCTGATAAACGAATTGAAAGCTACAGAAAGCTTTCCAAATCTCGGCTCTGTGGACGATTTCCTTTCCGGTGAACGCGGAGAGTTGCTTGCTCCTATCGATTTGCAGTCCATCAAAGCGGCAGGCGTCACCTTTGCTGACAGCATGCTTGAACGTGTGATCGAAGAACAGGCAAAAGGTGACCCTTCCCGCGCCCGCGAAATTCGCGAACGTCTCGCCCCTGTCATCGGCGACAATTTGCGGGGTGTCGTGGCGGGGTCAGAGAAAGCGGCGGGCGTCAAAGCACTCCTGCAGGAAATGGGGCTCTGGTCCCAATATCTTGAGGTGGGCATTGGCCCTGATGCGGAAATCTTCACCAAATCTCAGCCCATGTCTGCGGTTGGCTGCGGCGCAACCGTCGGCATTCTTCCGATTTCACAATGGAACAATCCCGAACCTGAAGTCGTACTGGTTGTCGCTTCGGACGGACGCATTGTCGGCGCAACTTTGGGTAATGACGTCAATCTCAGGGACATCGAAGGACGTTCGGCTCTCCTGCTTGGCAAAGCCAAGGATAACAATGCTTCCTGTGCTATCGGCCCGTTCATTCGCCTCTTCGATAGCGAATTCACCATGGATGTGTTGCGCAAGCTCAAGCTGTCGCTGACTGTCCACGGAGCTGATGGCTTCGAGATGACCGGCGAAAGCCCGATGGAAGCAATCAGCCGTGATCCTGAAAATCTCGCATCGCAGATGATGAACCGCAATCATCAGTATCCGGATGGCGCAGTATTGTTCCTCGGTACAATGTTCGCGCCCGTCAAGGACCGTCGCGGTGCCGGACAAGGTTTCACCCACGAAGTCGGCGACCGTGTGGAGATATCAACTCCCAAGCTCGGCCGCCTCGTCAATTGGGTCGACCGAACCGACAATTGCCCGGAATGGATATTCGGCATCAGAGCCTTGATTAAGAATCTGCAGGCCCGCGATCTGCTCGATAAAGTCTGAGGGCGACTAGATGACGAAAGCCATAGACTTCTTCTACAAGATACTTGGTGCACTTCTCGTCTTTCTCCTTGCCGGCATGGCTATAATGGTCTTCGTCAACGTGATTTTGCGCTACGCCGCAAATTCCGGACTGACCGTATCAGAAGAGCTTTCACGCTATTTCTTTGTCTGGGTAGCATTTCTCGGTGCTGTTCTCACATTTAGAGAGAACAGCCATTTGGGCATCGAGTCACTGGTTGCCCGTTTTGGGCGACAAGGCCGCATTATATGCATGGCAGTCAGCTATCTGATTGTCCTGTTGTGCTCGGGAATTTTCTTCTGGGGCACATGGAAGCAATTCGACATCAACGCCAGCATGGTCGCACCTGTTACCGGGCTCTCGATGATCTGGGTCTACGGCGTCGGATTATTTACCGGCGGCGCAATGTTCATCATTGCAGCTGAACGTTTCCTTCGTGCCGTTACCGGTCGTCTGACCGATGAGGAAATTGCCACCTTTGCGGGCGAACATTCGCTCGACCATCTGATGGAGTAGACGACATGACGCTTGTGGTATTTGTCGGCTCGCTCCTCAGCGCTATGGCCATTGGTGTTCCGATTGCCTTCTCGCTTATGTTCTGCGGTGTCGTTCTCATGTTGTACATGGGGATGTTCAATACGCAAATCATCGCGCAAAACATGATTGCCGGGGTCGACTCCTTCACCCTTCTGGCAATCCCTTTCTTCATTCTGGCCGGTGAACTGATGAATTCGGGCGGCTTGTCCCGCCGCATCATTGATTTCGCCATAGCTTGCGTCGGCCATATTCGCGGCGGCCTCGGTATCGTTGCCATTCTTGCAGCCATCATCATGGCCAGCGTATCGGGTTCAGCTGCGGCTGACACCGCGGCGCTTGCAACCATTCTCGTCCCTATGATGGCGAAAGCAGGCTATAACATCCCGCGTTCAGCCGGACTGATGGCTGCCGGCGGCATTATCGCACCGGTCATCCCACCATCCATGGCAATGATCGTATTCGGTGTCGCTGCAAATGTATCCATAACGCAGCTTTTCATGGCTGGCATCGTGCCAGGTCTGTTGATGGGTATCGCCCTGCTCTTCACCTGGCAGATCGTCGTCAGAAAAGACAACCTCAAAGTACTGCCCAAGCAATCCGGCAAAGATAGGCTGCGAGCAACTGGACGCGCGCTATGGGCGCTGGGTATGCCGATCATCATTCTCGGTGGCATTCGTATGGGCGTCATGACACCGACGGAAGCGGCCGTAGTAGCAGCAGCCTATGCCCTCCTTGTCGGTATGTTCGTCTACCGCGAACTGAGATTTATCGATCTCTACGGCGTCTTTCTGCGAGCCGCCAAGACAACGTCCATCATTATGTTTCTTGTCGCCTCGGCACTGGTTTCGTCATGGCTGATAACGGCGGCAAACATTCCGGCGGAAATCAGCGGATATATCGCCCCCCTAATCGACAGCCCAAAACTGTTGATGTTTGCAATCATGATCCTGGTGCTCGTGGTCGGAACGGCATTGGATCTCACGCCGACAATTCTCATCCTGACACCAGTTCTGATGCCTATCGTGAAACAGGCAGGTATCGATCCGGCCTATTTCGGTGTCCTGTTCATCATGAATACTAGTATCGGACTTATCACTCCGCCGGTCGGCGTCGTGCTGAATGTAGTCAGCGGCGTATCAAAGGTACCGCTCGGAAAAGTTGTCGCAGGCGTAAATCCGTTCCTGATTTCGCAAGTGATCGTATTGTTGTTGCTGGTTCTGTTTCCAAGTCTGGTACTCGTACCTATGAACTGGCTTCATTAGGTTTAACATCAACTCTGGGAGGAGAGTTCAATGAAACAACTGATTATGCTGGCAACGACTGCTCTCATGGCAGGAGCGCTGACCGTACCTGCATTTGCCGAGTTCCAGGATCGCAACATCCGTGTTTCGAATGGCATTAACGAGGATCATCCGGTCGGCAACGGCATCAAGGCGATGAATGAATGCCTTGCTGAAAAGTCCGGCGGCAAGATGAAGATAACCGCGTTCTGGGGCGGAGCATTGGGAGGCGACTTGCAGGCAACACAGGCCCTGCGTTCCGGTGTACAGGAAGGCGTTGTCACATCGTCATCACCACTCGTCGGCATCGTTCCCGCGCTTGGCGTTTTCGACCTGCCATTTCTCTTTGCCAACGATGAAGAGGCAGATGCCGTCGTCGACGGCCCCTTCGGCAAGATGATGGACGAAAAGCTAGCTTCTGTCGGGCTCGTCAATCTTGCTTATTGGGAAAACGGCTTCCGAAACCTTTCAAATTCAAAACGTCCGGTCAACAAGTGGGAAGATTTCAGCGGCATGAAAGTCCGCGTGATGCAGAACAACATCTTCCTCGACACATTCCAGAATTTCGGTGCCAACGCGACGCCAATGGCTTTCGGTGAAATTTTCTCGGCGCTGGAAACAAAAGCTATCGACGCGCAGGAAAACCCTTACGTTACGATCGATACATCAAAGTTCTACGAAGTGCAGAAATACGTAACGGAAACGAAACATGCCTATACGCCGTTTCTGTTTCTGTACTCCAAGCCAATCTTCGACACATATTCACAGGAAGAACAAGCGGCCTTGCGTGAATGTGCAGTTGTCGGCCGGGACGTTGAACGCAAGGTCATTCGCGAACTGAACCAGAAGTCGCTTGAGAAGATCAAGGAAGCGGGTCTGGAGGTAAACACGCTTTCTCCGGAAGAACATGCTCGTATGCTAGAGAAGTCCCAGCCGATCTACGACAAGTATAAGTCTCAGATCGGCGAGGATATTATCGACGCGGTACAAAAGCAGCTTAGTGAAATCCGTAAGTAGAGAAACCCGGAAACCACACATGTAGGCCGCGCTGATTACGCGGCCTATTCTATTTAATTCAAACACCCCTTGGACCATTGTTGACCCGTTCAGCCAGCTTGCGGGCACGTGCAAGACTATCGGCTTGTTCGGTACTGAAGCGATCTTCTCCGATTTCCATAATCATGAACGTATCGGGCAAGAAAGTCAGTTCATCGAAAATTTCTTCCCACGGAATATCACCCCATCCGATCGGCAGGTGCAGATCGCCGATACCGAGTGCCGTTGCTTCAGCAGGATGATAAAACTTGTCCATCGTGTAGGGGCGACCAAAACTGTCGTGTATATGCAGATGTCCCGTCACAGGCGCCATGGCGCGAATCTGCGGACGCCAATCGAGACCCAGGCGCGTGCATTCAATATAGGCGTGGCTGAAGTCGATCAGTCCGCAGACGGACGGATGATTGACCGCAGCAACCGTTTCGGCGACCTGGGCTGGTGTCTGGCGATATTCAGCATCGCTCATTGCGAAGATATTCTCCAGCGCGATCCGGACACCATAAGTTTTTGCAAGTTCCGCTAGTTCGGTGAGCGCGTCTCGTTCCATCTTGTCGAGGTCAGAAATACGAGAAAGCGCTGGCATTGGAGCATGGCCAGAATGATGAACCAGAATTTCCGCCCCGACACGGTCGCAAAGTTCGAGCATCGCTCGAACAACAGCCTTTTGATACTCCAGATGCTCGCGGTCCATGAAGTTGGAAACGATCTGCCCGTGGACACTGTAGCGCGTATCAAACTGTCTGGTGATATTGACAAGATGGTCCACACGGTGCGGAATCAGGCGACCGCCTGAGATTATTTCCTCGCCATATAGCGACAATTCTACAGCTTCCGAACCAAGTTCGACGATGTTGCGGATTGCGCCCTCAAGCGTGCTGAAATTGCCGTCACCTGTCGGGGTGCAGAAGCCAATCGCTGATATTGTGTGGTCAGAGGTCATGATGCTCGTCCTGTCAGACATAAAAAATGCGCGAGCCGAATATCCGACATCGCGCATCCCGTCTGACATGCACCTATTTCAGGCGTATGACCATATGAAACGATTTCTCCTCAATTGAGAGGAATCGCGTTTCCATCTTTGCTTGCCTGATAAGTGCCGGACAATTCGTCATATTTGGCGAAAATGGCATCGAGCCTTTTGCCGAGACGCTGGCGGTCAGCGTCTGGTAGCGACGCAACCATCTTCGGAATTGAATGACTGTGCCAGAAGGCATTATCGCGGTTATACCCACCCGGCTCCAGCGTGAAGACTTCCTTGAGGATCTTCAAATCGTGAGGGATCGAGAAAGCATCTCGTGAATCCTCATGGCTGAACAGGTAGTAGAAATTGTCAAAACCACTCCATGTAATTGCCGAAAGGCACATGGAACAAGGCTCATGAGTGGAAAGAAAGACCATGTCTTTCGTATCCGGACGTCCACTCTCCGGCATTTCGTAGAAACGCTTCAAGGTATGCACTTCACCGTGCCAGAGTGGGTTTTCAGTCTCGTTGTTGGTTTCCGCAAGAACAAGAGATAGATCCGATTTGCGCAATAAAGCTGCACCGAAAACCTTGTTGCCCTCTGCCACGCCACGTTCGGTCAGCGGAATGACATTCTGCTCGATAACGTCGATCAGCTTTTCAAGCAGTTTCAGTTCATCTGTCTGCACAGTTCTATTCCTCCGATGTTGCAGAAAAGCGCCGGGCTGTCTTAAGCTCGGCGCTTCTATTATCACTCCGCAAAGAATGCGAAGCGGATGACGAAGAGTGCTGCAACCAGCCAGGTTGCCAAATGCACGTCACGCGCCTTCCCGGTGAAGGCCTTGAGCACGACATAGCTGATGAAGCCGAAGGCCAAACCGTTCGCGATGGAATAAGTGAACGGGATAGCCAAGGCCGTCAGCGCGGCAGGTGCAGCTTCTGTTACGTCGTGCCATTCGATCTCGGTCAGCTCACGCATCATCAAGCAGGCAACGTAGATCAGAGCCGGTGCTGTTGCATATGCAGGAACAGAGCCAGCCAGCGGCGAAATGAACAGGGCTGCGAGGAACAGGAGTGCGACAACCAGAGCTGTCAGACCTGTGCGACCGCCAGCCTGAACACCCGATGCGCTTTCGACATAAGCCGTCGTGGAAGACGTGCCGAGCAGCGAACCGCCAAGAATTGCAGTACTGTCGGCAAAAAGTGCGCGTCCAAGACGGTTTGGCTTACCCGGTTCGATCAGCCCTCCACGCTTCGCCACACCAATCAGCGTGCCGGTAGCGTCGAAAACTTCAACCAGAACGAAAACTAGAATGACGTGCAGAATGCCAGTATGCAGAGCGCCCATCACATCTAGCTGAAGGAAGGTCGGTGCAAGGCTTGGCGGTGCAGAGAAGACGCCACCGAACTGGCTGATGCCAAGAGCGATCGATGCCACAGTTATGATAAGAATACCGATGAGGATCGCACCGCGCACTTTCAAAGCGTCCAGCACAGCGATAATGAAGAAGCCCGCAATTGCCAGGAGCGGTCCTGCCTTCGTCAGGTCGCCTAAACCAACCAAGGTCGCCTGATTGCCGACAACCACACCAGCGCTCTTCAGGCCGATCAGAGCCAGAAACATACCGATACCTGCGGCAATCGAGCTACGCAGAGAATGCGGAATACCTTCAACCAACCAGCGACGTATACCTGTCACCGTCAAAATCAGGAAGATAATGCCGGAAATGAAAACGGCACCAAGCGCCTGCTGCCAGGAAAAGCCCATCGCGCCGACAACGGTGAAGGCGAAGAAGGCATTGAGGCCCATGCCCGGCGCCATGCCGATAGGCCAGTTCGCGACGAGTGCCATGATGATCGAGCCGAGAGCTGCCGCAAGGCAGGTGGCGACGAAAACGGCGTTTCGATCCATACCTGTAGTGGACAGAATGTCCGGATTTACGAAGATGATGTAAGACATCGTCAGGAAGGTCGTCACGCCGGCAATAATTTCCGTTCTCGCCGTAGTGCCGTGTTCCTGTAATTTGAACAGCTTTTCGAGCATCGTCCCTCCAAGGCAATCGCCCGTCAATGAGCCCCTCAGTTCGCGTTAAATTGCGACGCGCAACTTGTTGCGCTTCGTAATATGTCGAGCTGAGGCAACCTATGCGATTGCCATAATGTTAGTTGCCGCTACAGATTTGCAGTCGGACATGTTCCCCATACACCCATCGCGGTCAAAAGCACAGTTCTGCCGTGTGAATGCCAGTTTGTTGACATGATTTAGTGTGGACTGAGATTTCGCCGCGCGCCAGTCACTCATTTGCGGGGAAATATTTGAAACAGATTCAAAAAAGACAGCTCGGGAGAGCGGCTTTGATAGTTCTAACTGACTGTTTGAAATGAACTTTGTAACAGCAAAGCTGTGCCGTACATGCCCAGAGCAAAAAACGTATGTGCAATAAGATTGAGCAAACGCACGTTGCGTGCATTCGGCAATTTGGATGCCGCCCAGCCGATTCCCAAGCCGGGCTGTAACAGAAACCACCCTGCGGCCACGGTGAGTATACCAAAAATCCAAACCGGCAGAAATACGGGATATGAAAACCACTCCGCGCCACCATAGGCAGCAAAGATGACACCGTAAAGAATGCCGACCGCATAATGCCCGACCCAGCCGAGCGCTATTTCATGTTCATAAGGCTCAGCATTGGAAATATCGTCGTGAAAAATTTGTCCGTGGCGAAGATGCCAGAACCAGCGACCGACCAATCCCCAATTGGGACGTGCCTGCCCCGGCATCGCGGCCAGCACAAGCGCCCATATATCCATTACAACCGTTGCGCCGATCCCAACGAGAATTCCGCGTCCTATAATGTCCATAAAGTATCTGCCTATGCGTCATCGGGTAACCAGATAAGCCCGACACCGCCCGATGATGCAAGAGCTAGGTCTACCTACGCCCCTGTATTCCACGCTGCAATAAACATCACTATGGGAAAAGAGGCGATGAAGATCGGCAAATCAACTGCAGCTACTGCGGAAATGCCGTACCTTCATCGCTTGCCCCCACGAACACAAATTGGCGGAAAATTAGGAGGGTGGCAATTGCCATCTGTCCCAAAATGATACGGATTACGTCTCATTTGCAATGCATAGGTGAAGAATAAGCAGGTTGGATTCGCGCCGATAACAGCGTGTAAATACCGTTGGTGAGCCAACGCTGAAATCTCAGGTCAAAGAATCAATTAAATGAGCAATACATAAAACAAAAGCGCCGGGACTGGAGACCGACGCTTTGTTACTTTATTCGATTTTTACATACGGAGCGATCTTTCGGGAGATGCGCCATAAGTTATTACTTACCGAAAACAGCGCTATGAATTTGCGAACGCGAAACACCGATATCGGCAAGAAGGTGGTCGTCCATCGCACCGAGTTCACGAATAGCGCGGCGGCGGGATACGAACTGCTGTACTTTCTGACGAATGTTCATTTGCTTTCTCCTCGTTTGGATGATTGCTAAATAGGCGTTTGCCTAAATTTCCACCACGGATATGATTGCAAATGAGGCATGCGTTTTTGCTTGAACTCAAAACCTTGAAAAGGCCAAATTTACTTCTCTTCAAAGCAACGGCTAAACTATAGACTTAAATCCCGATTTTCGGAAATGTCTTTTGCCAACAGGC
The DNA here is from genome assembly GCF_041929965.1 of Brucella oryzae. NCBI lineage: Bacteria > Pseudomonadati > Pseudomonadota > Alphaproteobacteria > Hyphomicrobiales > Brucellaceae > Brucella > Brucella oryzae. The sequence goes on from NZ_JBHEEO010000001.1 coordinate 188,045, forward strand.
CTCTAATCGATTAAGTGAGCGGAAGGAACGAACTCTTCCTCCCGTTCCCCTCGGACATTGTCATGCTTTACGGTATTTTTCTCGCGTTTGCATCATATGCGGCTTTCGCAATCAGCGATGCCTGCGTCAAATTTCTCGATGGCACGCTATCGCCATACGAAACTGCATTCTTTGGTGCCGTACTTGGTCTGCTTGCCATCCCGTTCACAAAGAAAGCTGGCGATGTCTGGCTCGATATGTTCCGCACCACCAATGTTAAGATGTGGCTGTTACGAACCGTAACGGCAGCGATGGGAACGATAGGAAGCGTTACAGCATTCACGCATCTCTCTATGGCAGAAGCTTTCGCACTCATTTTCCTTCTTCCCGCCTATGTGACAATACTTTCAGTGGTGTTCTTGAAAGAACAGGTTGGCTGGCGGCGATGGTCGGCTGTTCTCATCGGTTTTGTCGGTGTTCTGATTGTGCTTCGCCCCGGATTCAGGGAGCTCTCCATCGGTCATCTCGGCGCGCTTGCCGCTGGTATGGGGGGCGCGATGAACATCATCATCTTCCGCGTCATGGGCAAGCACGAAAAGCGCATATCACTTTATACAAGCGGGCTAATCGGCCCCATCATCATCTGCGGAACGTTGATGGTCCCCTCCTACGAAACGCCAGATACCGTGCAATGGATTTATCTAGCAGGTTATGGTCTTCTTGCTGCCCTCGCCAATATTCTGCTGATGCTTGCTGCCCAGCGTGCGCCGGCGAGTGCTATCGCCTCCCCACAGTATAGCCAGATGATCTGGGCGATCTTGTTCGGATACTTCGTTTTCCATGATCAGATAGACATGCCCATGCTCATCGGCATTGTTCTCATCACCATTTCCGGTCTCTTTACCTTCATCCGCGAAAAACAACGCGGAGTTGAGGGACCTCCGGCTGTTGTCACATCGGAACCAACTCCAGCGCTCGTTGAAGATAAAGTGGAACAATCCTGACGGCGACATTGACAAGTTCGCGCTTGTCTACGGCGTTGCCTCCTCCTACGATGCGGAGACCCGTACCGGATCAATGAAATAATACTTCAAACAGAAGTACTTAGGAGATCAATCTGATTCAACCATATAGAGACGCTCCGAGCATTTTTTCGATAGCGATTTCTGCTTGTAAGCGCTCTGGCACGGGCTAAAACACAAGAATTATATTGGCAAAGGACTAGGGAAATGACCGATAAACGGGCGATGTGGACCTATTACAAGGGCGAATGGCGTGAGGGTGATGTTCGCATTCTCGGCGCAGCTTCACAAGCGACCTGGCTTGGTTCACTGGTATTTGACGGTGCACGCTTGTTTGAAGGTGTTACACCCGATCTCGACCGTCACTCTGCACGTGCCAACGACTCAGCTCGTGCTTTGGGATTGGAACCGACGCTCTCTGCCAATGATATCGAGGCACTTGCGCGCGAGGGCCTGAAAAAATTCACGCCGGGGACGGACGTTTATATCCGCCCCATGTACTGGGCAGAAGAAGGTGACGCCAGCGCAGTCGCTCCGCTCGCTTCGTCAACGGATTTTGCGCTCTGCCTTGAGGCGATCCCTATGGTCGAGCCCAAGGGGTTCACCATCACAACAACATCATTCCGTCGACCATATCTGGAAGTCATGCCAGTCAACGCCAAGGCGGCCTGCCTCTATCCAAACAATGCGCGCATGCTGCGTGAAGCAAAGGCGAAAGGTTTTAACAACGCATTGGTGACCGACGTTGTTGGCAACGTCGCAGAAACCGCCACTTCGAATGTTTTCATGGTGCGTGGCGGCGAGGTTTTCACACCGGTTCCCAATGGCACATTCCTAAACGGTATCACGCGCCAGCGTGTCATCAATTTGCTGCGCACAGCGGGCATCACCGTTCATGAAACGACACTAAAGATCGAAGACTTCCGCCAGGCAGACGAAATCTTCTCCTCCGGAAATATGAGCAAAGTCGTGCCGATTATCGGTTTCGATGATCGCAAACTGGAATATGGGCCGCTGACCAAACGCGCTCGTACTCTTTATTGGGAATGGGCTCACGCCTGATATCCAATCACTACATCTCCGGCCCAACGTCGGAGATGTTTCCCCCAACCGCAAAGCTACCCCCATCACATGATCGAACACACGCCCCTTTTTCTCGCAATCGCAGTCATTGCGGCATTTCTTGTCGGGCTTTCGAAAGGTGGCTTGCCGTCGGTCGGTACGCTCGCGGTTCCTTTGATGGCGCTGGTCATATCGCCGGTCACGGCCGCCGCGCTTTTGCTTCCGATCTATGTCATCAGCGACATGTTTGGCCTATATCTTTATCGCCATCACTTCTCGGCACGCAATCTTGCAATCCTGACCCCAGCAGCAATTCTTGGCGTTGGCGTTGGCTGGATGTTTAGCGCACATCTTTCTCCTACCTTCATCGGAATGCTGGTCGGCTTGGTCGGTATCCTTTTCTGCTTTAATGCTTGGTTCGGGGCGCGTTACCGCAAAAGCGCGCGAAAGGCGGATGTTCCTGGCGGTATCTTCTGGGGCATTCTCACAGGTCTGACCAGCTTTGTCTCTCATTCCGGAGCGCCACCGTTCCAGATGTACGTGCTGCCGCAGCATCTTCCAAAACTGATCTTCGCCGGCACCTCGACTATTCTTTTTGCCATCGTCAATGCTGTGAAACTCGTGCCCTACTGGCAGTTACAGCAGTTCTCCAATCTCGATACCTCGCTCGGCCTTTGGTTGGTCCCTGCCGCAGTCATCGGCACCTTCGTCGGAGCCAAACTAACCCGGATAATGCCCGACGGCCCATTTTTCCTGCTCGTGCAGCTGACCTTGTTTGGACTTTCCATCAAGCTGATTGGCGATTGGATTGTGCCTTATTTCTTCGGTTGAATACATTCGGTCACTGCTTGCAACACTTCACCCCTTCAGTCACGATGCTTTCATCATGCGCCTTTTGGGAGAGAGGAAGCGGAGATGGCCGATGCTGATGCGATAATCATTGGAGCAGGACTAGCCGGACTTGTCGCAGCTCATGAACTGGTAACAGCTGGACGCAAAGTCATTCTTCTCGAACAGGAAGGTGAGAATTCCATCGGTGGACAAGCGTTCTGGTCTCTCGGTGGGCTCTTCATGGTTGACAGCCCCGAACAGCGTCGCCTTGGGATAAAGGACAATATCGATCTCGCGCGGCAGGACTGGTTCGGATCGGCGCAATTTGACCGCCCCGAAGACCATTGGCCAAAACGCTGGGCTGAATCCTATCTGGAGTTTGCTGCCGGAGAAATGCGGCCGTGGCTTCATGGTCTCGGCATGCGCTGGTTTCCTGTTGTCGGCTGGGCGGAGCGTGGCGGAGCAAAAGCGGATGGACACGGTAACTCAGTGCCGCGCTTTCATGTTACCTGGGGAACAGGACCTGCTGTCGTGGCACCGTTCGAACGCTCGCTGCACACAGCAATCAGCAAAGGACTCATAATTCTAAAATGCCGTCATAGGGTTAACAGCATCGCCACGACCGGAGGGCGGATCAGTGGTGTCTACGGAGAAGTGTTGGCACCATCGACTGTGGAGCGCGGGCAATCTTCGTCACGCGACACTATTGGCGAATTTGCCTATTTTGCTGACTGCGTAATCGTCACATCTGGCGGCATAGGCGGTGACCCCGACAAGATTCGAAGGGTATGGCCACGCGACAGACTCGGCATTCCTCCAAAAGAAATGGTATTGGGTGTTCCGGCTCATGTCGACGGGCGCGGCATCGATATTGCCGTGGCTGCGGGCGGGCATGTCATCAATGCCGATCGCATGTGGCACTATACGGAAGGCGTGCGAAACTGGAATCCGATCTGGCCAAACCATGGCATTCGCATTCTGCCGGGGCCTTCGTCCATGTGGTTCGATGCCAATGGCAATCGTCTGCCCGCTCCCTATCTTCCTGGCTTCGACACACTTGGCACACTCAAACATATTCTTTCGACCGGCTACGACTATTCGTGGTTCATCCTGACCGAGAAAATCATCCGTAAGGAGTTCTCTTTGTCTGGATCGGAACAAAATCCGGATCTTACTGGCAAAGACTGGAAGCTTTTGCTTAAAAGCCGTCTTGGTAAAACGCCACCACCGCCGGTCAAAGCATTTCTCGACAACGGAGCAGATTTCATCACAGCCGGAACACTGGATGAGCTCATTGCAAGAATGAACGGTCTGACTGGAGAAAAACTTCTGAAGCCTGACCATATTCGCAGTCAAATTGAAGCGCGAGATCGCCAGGTCGTCAACCGTTACTCCAAGGATGCTCAGGTGATGGCAATCCATAATGCCCGAGCCTATATCGGTGATCGTCTCACGCGAGCCGTGCCTCTGCATCCGCTTTTGGAGCCCGCCAACGGGCCGCTCATCGCCGTCAAACTTCATATTCTTACGCGCAAGACACTGGGCGGATTGCATACCGATTTGGACGCACAAGTGCTGAATGAAGCTGGCGAAAAGGTCCCTGGCCTATATGCGGCAGGTGAGGCCGCCGGCTTCGGCGGCGGTGGTTATCACGGGTACAATGCGCTTGAAGGGACATTTCTTGGCGGCTGCATCTTTTCCGGGCGCATAGCCGGTCGTGCGGTTGTGGCTGCAACATCGCTCTAATTCCTGAACAGCCTGCTGTGCAACATGCAGGCTGTTCTCCCCTCATCCGTATTCCATATATGAGATTTTTATTTTTTGGCCCCCGGCCCGCTCTCGAAACCCTATGCCGTGCGGCACCATAATGCTCCTGTAAGAAACAGGGAGCCCTTCGGGCAATTCAGGCATGATTATGGATTTCGCCGTCCTTGCGATCGGTGTCGGCTTTTTCGCGCTGTTATTCGGCTATCTGCGCGTCTGTGAAAGACTTTGAGGTGTCGCCATGTTGATCGAGTATATCGCTGGCGCTTTGGTTGCGGCCTTCATAGCCGCCTATCTCCTTTACGCGCTTATACGACCGGAGCGGTTTTAGACCGGTTTCCGGTTCATTCCGCGTAATCGGCAGCCTTTCAGGCCTCGGAAAAGATCATGACACTCAATGGATGGATTCAGATTCTCGTTTTCTGCGGGATCATCATTTTGCTCGTCAGACCGCTCGGCGGCTACCTGACGCGCGTTTTCAGCGGTGAACGGACATTCCTTTCACCGATCCTCGTTCCGGTCGAGCGCGGGCTTTATCGTCTCGCAGGCGCAAGTGAACGCGAAGAACAGCATTGGACGACCTACACCGTCTCCTTGCTGCTATTCAATCTGGCCGGTTTTCTGCTGCTTTACTCGCTGCAACGGTTTCAAGGCTTTCTGCCCTTCAACCCAATGGGTATGAGCAACGTCCCGGCAGACCTTGCCTTCAACACTGCAGCCAGTTTTGTCACCAACACCAACTGGCAGAACTATGGCGGCGAAAGCACCATGTCCTACCTGACCCAAATGGCAGGGCTAACGGTGCAGAACTTCGTTTCAGCTGCGACAGGCATTGCCATCGCTATAGCGCTCATCAGAGCGTTCTCGCGCAAATCCATGAAGACACTGGGAAATTTCTGGGTCGATCTTACACGCTGCACGCTCTACGTCCTTCTGCCGTTGTGCATTGTCCTGACTTTGGCTTTTGTCAGCCTCGGCGTACCGCAGACGCTCAGCGCTTATGCCGAAGCAACGACGCTGGAAGGTGCGAGACAGGTGATCGCACTCGGGCCGGTGGCTTCGCAGCTTGCTATCAAGATGCTTGGCACCAATGGCGGTGGCTTCTTCAATGCCAATTCGGCGCATCCCTTCGAAAACCCCGATGCCATCTCCAACATGATCCAGATGGTTGCGATTTTCGCCATCGGCGCGTCGCTTACCAACGTCTTCGGGCGAATGGTCGGCAACGAAAGACAGGGGTGGGCGATCTTTGCTGCCATGGGCATATTATTCGTCGCTGGCGTTGCAATCTGCTACTGGGCGGAGGCGGCGGGTAATCCCCTCATCCATGCGCTGGGTATCGATGGCGGCAATATGGAAGGCAAAGAAACACGCTTCGGCATTGCAATGTCCGCGCTTTTTGCCGTGGTGACAACGGCTGCGTCATGTGGTGCGGTGATTGCCATGCATGACAGCATGATGGCGCTGGGCGGAATGATCCCCATGATCAATATGATGCTGGGCGAGATCATCATCGGCGGTGTCGGTGCGGGCTTCTACGGCATTGTTCTCTTTGTTGTCGTGACCATTTTTGTCGCGGGGCTGATGGTTGGGCGCACGCCTGAATATCTGGGCAAGAAAATCGAAGCCAAGGAAGTGAAAATGGCGATGCTCGCCGTTCTCTGTCTTCCGCTGTCCATTCTCGGGTTTACAGCCATCGCTTCGGTTCTGCCGACGGGCCTGGCCTCCGTCGCCAATCCTGGGCCGCATGGTTTCTCGGAAATCCTCTACGCCTATACTTCCGGTACAGCGAATAACGGTTCGGCCTTTGGAGGCCTCTCCGGCAATACACCCTGGTACAATATCACCATCGGTCTCTCCATGCTGATGGGGCGGTTTCTCGTGATCGTTCCCGCGCTCGCTATCGCCGGTTCGCTTGTCGCCAAGAAGGCCGCGCCGCAATCGGCAGGTACGTTCCCCACAACCGGCCCGCTTTTCGTCGGCCTGTTGATCGGCGTCATCCTTGTGGTCGGCGGCCTGATCTTCTTTCCGGCGCTGGCGCTTGGCCCGGTCGCTGAACATTTCGCGCTGATTGAGGGGCAGATGTTCTGATGCTCAAACCTTCAAGCTGCATTCTCTCGATCCTTCTGGCAACGACCGTGCTTCTTCTCGCGGTTCAGCTTGCCGGGTTGATCTGAGCTTTCCGAACGGAAATGTAATTTTACTGGAGCCTTTGTTATGAGCCAGTCCAAATCCGCGAGCATTCTCGATGCCCGCATCCTTATACCCGCCATTGGCGATGCATTTCGCAAGCTCAATCCAAAGAGTCTTGCACGTAATCCCGTAATGTTCGTGGTTGCAGTTGTTTCAATGCTGACAACTCTATTGCTTCTGAAAGACGTTTCTGCCGGCAATCCGAATGTCGGGTTTTCGTTCCAGATTGTTCTGTGGCTGTGGTTTACCGTCTTGTTTGCGAATTTTGTGGAAGCGGTTGCCGAAGGTCGGGGCAAGGCACAAGCGGATTCACTGCGCCGAACACGGACGGAAACGCAGGCCAAACTTCTGGACAACCCGGAAGGATCAAACTGGAAAAGCGTGCCGGGAACAAGCCTGAAAGTCGGCGACATCGTTCTGGTGGAAGCCAATGACATCATCCCTTCAGATGGCGAAGTCATCGAAGGTGTTGCCTCCGTTAATGAAGCGGCCATTACCGGCGAGTCCGCACCCGTCATCCGCGAGTCCGGTGGCGACCGCTCTGCCGTTACGGGCGGAACACAAGTCCTGTCCGATTGGATCAAGGTTCGTATCACAGCCGCACAAGGTTCTACCTTCATCGACAAGATGATCAGTCTCGTGGAAGGCGCCGAACGCCAGAAAACGCCAAATGAGATCGCGCTCAATATTCTGCTTGCAGGCATGACGCTGATATTCGTTCTCGCCGTCGTAACGATCCCGAGCTTTGCGACCTATGCAGGCGGTTACATTCCAGTAATAGTGCTGGTTGCACTCTTCGTCACCCTGATCCCAACCACTATCGGTGCCTTGCTCTCTGCCATTGGTATTGCAGGCATGGACCGTCTCGTTCGGTTCAACGTGCTTGCCATGTCCGGCCGGGCGGTCGAAGCCGCAGGTGACGTCGACACGCTTCTTCTCGACAAAACCGGCACGATCACACTCGGCAACCGTCAGGCGACCGCTTTTGTCCCCGTGAGCGGCGTAACCGAACAGGCGCTTGCTGATGCAGCGCAATTGGCCTCGCTTGCCGACGAAACACCGGAGGGTCGCTCTATCGTCGTTCTGGCCAAGGAAGAATACAGCTTGCGCGGTCGCGACATGCAAGGGCTTCACGCACATTTCGTACCATTCACAGCACAGAGCCGTATGAGCGGGGTCGACATTGAAGGCTCCGTCATTCGCAAAGGTGCGGTTGATGCGGTGCTTGCCTATGTGGGACAGAGCAGCCGCGCCGATGAAAGAACACTGTCGGAACTGCAATCCATCGCTGACACAATCGCCAAAGCTGGCGGCACTCCGCTTGCGGTTGCCAAGGATGGACATCTTCTCGGCGTCGTGCACCTGAAGGACATCGTCAAAGGCGGTATCCGTGAACGCTTTGCAGAACTTCGCCGGATGGGTATCCGCACAGTCATGATTACCGGCGACAACCCAATGACCGCAGCAGCCATTGCCGCCGAAGCCGGTGTGGACGACTTTCTTGCGCAGGCCACACCGGAAAACAAGCTGTCGCTGATCCGCGAGGAACAGGCCAAGGGCAAGCTTGTCGCGATGTGCGGCGACGGCACCAACGACGCCCCTGCCCTTGCCCAGGCCGACGTCGGCGTGGCCATGAACACTGGCACGGTTGCAGCGCGCGAAGCGGGCAATATGGTCGATCTCGATAGCGACCCTACCAAACTCATCGAAATCGTTGAAATCGGCAAGCAATTGCTGATGACGCGCGGAGCACTGACCACCTTTTCCATCGCCAACGATATCGCAAAGTATTTTGCAATTATTCCGGCAATGTTTCTGGCTTTTTATCCACAGCTTGGGGCGCTCAATATCATGGGTCTGGCTACGCCACAGAGCGCCATTTTGTCAGCCATCATCTTCAACGCCTTGATCATTGTCGCTCTGATACCGCTTTCATTGAAAGGCGTGACCTACAAACCGGTCGGTGCAGGAGCGCTCCTCTCGCGCAATCTACTGATCTACGGCCTCGGCGGCGTTATCGTGCCGTTTATCGGCATCAAGGCCATCGATATGACCATTACTGCCCTTGGCCTCGCATAAGGACTAGCAAAAATGCTAAAACAACTTCGTCCAGCACTTGCCATGATCGTATCGCTTACCGTCATAATGGGTTTGCTCTACCCGCTCGGCATGACTGGTATCGCACACGCAATTTTTCCGGCCAAAGCTGGTGGCAGCCTTATCGAAAAAGACGGTTCGATCATCGGCTCTGAGTTGATCGGACAAAGTTTCACCAGTGATCGATATTTTCACGGTCGCCCATCTGCGGCAGGACAAAACGGTTATGATGCCGCAAGTTCCGGCGGTTCTAATCTCGGCCCAACCAACCCAAAGCTGATTGAGCGGATTAAAGCTGACGCAACTACCCTATCACAAGGCGAAGGCTCTATGCCGCCACCGATTGGCCTTGTGACAGCATCCGCAAGCGGTCTCGATCCGCATATTTCGCCAGAGGCAGCTTTTTATCAGGTGCCTCGCATTGCGAAAGCGCGCGGTATTGATGAAGCCGCCTTGCGTAGAATTGTCGAGCAACAGATTGAAGCTCGTGAACTTGGCTTCCTCGGTGAACCGGTAGTCAATGTTTTGAAGCTGAACCTTGTTCTGGACAGGACCGACACCAAGTAGAATAACTGGCGGCGGCATGATTTGCCGCCCCTTCCTTTCAGGAGTTTTGTTTGACATCGGACCCGCGTCGCTTCGGCGAGAACAGACCTTCTCCCGATGCTCTACTTGAACAGGCGGAACGCGAAACGCGTGGCCGCCTGAAGATATTTCTCGGTGCTGCGCCGGGCGTCGGCAAGACCTATGAAATGCTGATGTCGGGCCGCGCACGCAAAGCCGACGGAATAGATGTCGTCATCGGCGTTGTGGAAACACATGGGCGAGCGGAAACCGAAGCCCTGACTGAGGGGCTTGAAATCGTGCCTCGTGCGCAAGTGTCCTACCATGGTCATCAACTTGATGAAATGGATATCGATGCGGTGCTGACCCGCAGACCACAACTGGTTCTTGTGGACGAGCTGGCGCACACGAATGCAGCAGGCAGCAGGCACCCCAAGCGCTACCAGGATGTCGAGGAAATTCTGGCGCGTGGGATTGATGTCTATACAACACTCAATATCCAGCACGTCGAAAGCCTTAACGACGTCGTGGCGCAAATCACCCGCATCCGGGTACGCGAAACCGTGCCCGACAGTATCATCGACCGTGCCGACGACATAGAATTGATCGATCTCACGCCGAATGATCTCATCAAGCGCCTCAATGAAGGCAAGATTTATCTCCCGAAGACTGCAAAGCGGGCAATACGCAATTATTTTTCTCCGGGAAATCTAACCGCGCTGCGTGAATTGGCACTGCGCCGTACGGCCCAGCGCGTGGACGAGCAGCTGCTCAGCCATATGCGTGCCCACGCTATTGAAGGGCCGTGGGCAGCTGGCGACCGCATACTAGTTGCAGTCGATGATCGTCCCCGTAGTGTATCGCTGGTTCGCTATGCACGTCGGCTGGCGGACCGCCTGCGTGCGCCGTGGGCGGCCATTCATATCGAAACCGCACGTTCTGCCGGGCTTACTGAAGAAGCAAAGGACAGGCTTGCGACAACATTGAAACTTGCCGAACAGCTTGGCGGGGAAACAATCACCATTCCGGGCCAATCCGTAGCCGAAGACATTGTTCGCTACGCTTCAGCCCACAATTTCACCCAGATCGTCGCCGGAAAGTCCATAAAGTCGCGCTGGCGTGAGATGATTGACGGCTCCATTGCACGCGAGCTTGTCCGGCTTTCCGGCGCCATCGATATTCATATAACGGCAGGTATCGAGCACGAAAACGGCGGAGCCAACCGCAAGGTCAGCACCGCCAGGCAGAAAACAACGCTCGATATCCGACCGTATTTGATCGGTATTGCCATAACTGGCATAGCGCTGATCGCAGGATTGCTGCTCGACCAGTTTCTGGATGTGCGCAGCATAGCTCTTGTATTTGTTGTCGGCGTCCTCGGTGTTGCGGTTACCCTTGGCCTCTGGCCAGCTCTTTTTTCATCAGTCCTTAGCGCATTTGCCTATAATTTCTTCTTTCTTTCACCACTCTACACATTGTCTATCGCCGATCCCGAGAGCGTCGTAGCACTGGTTTTCTTTCTGTTTGTGAGTTTCATAGCCAGCAATCTGGCAAGCCGCGTGCAGCGCCAGGCCGCAGCGGCGCGCCAGCGTGCGCGCATGACGGAAGATCTGTATCTTTTTAGCAAAAAACTAGCCGGAACAGGCTCACTTGATGACGTGCTTTGGGCAACCGCATTCCAAATCGCATCGATGCTCAAGGTCAGCGTTGTGATCCTCCTTCCTGATGGAAACAGCATTACTGTCAGGGGCGCATATCCGCCCGATGACACTCTGGGCGACGCTGATATCGCTGCCGCACACTGGACATGGGAACACGACCTGCCCGCCGGGCGCGGGGCCAATACACTGCCGGGTGCCAAACGGCTCTATCTGCCTCTCAAAACCGCACGAACATCTGTGGGCGTCATCGGATTAGACAATGATCGCATGGGGCCTATCCTCACGCCTGAACAGCAACGCCTCTTCGAAGCCTTGGCCGATCAGGCCGCAATTGCCATCGAGCGCGTTCAGCTTGTCGGTGATGTCGAGCGGGCCAAGCTTGCAGCGGAAGCCGACAAGCTGCGTTCAGCACTGCTCACCTCAATCTCGCACGATCTGAAGACCCCACTGGCAGCAATTCTTGGTACCGCCACAACCTTGCGTGATTATTCCAACTCTCTGCCAGATGCCGTCCGGTCCGATCTGGTCGCAACCATGGTGGACCAATCGGAGCGCTTGAACCGTTTCATCGCCAACCTTCTCGATATGACACGAATCGAAGCAGGTGCGATGAAGCCCAATCTGTCACTTCATTATGTTGGTGACCTCATTGGGGCGGCCCTGAATCGTGCAGCCAAGATTCTGGTCCATCATCAGGTCGATATTGCCGTTCCGGCTGATTTGCCTATGGTTCAGCTCGATGCCGTTCTGTTCGAGCAAGTCCTGTTCAATTTGTTTGACAATGCAGCGAAATATGCCCCTGAAAACACACCGATTACGATTAAAGCCAATGCTGAACCGTCTCGTATAACACTGGAAATTAGTGATCGGGGTCCAGGTATTCCTCCGGATGATCTGGAGCGCGTGTTCGATACGTTCTATCGCGTGCGTAAAGGCGATCATGTGCAGGCCGGTACAGGACTAGGGCTCTCAATCGCTCGCGGTTTCATCGAAGCAATGGGCGGTACTATTCGGGCAAGCAATCGGCATGAAGGCACCGGTGCCGTTTTTATAATTACTTTACCCGTCCTTGCAGATGAAGTTGATAGAAGCGTATGAACGATCCTAAATTAAAAATTCTCGTTGTCGACGATGAACCAGCTATCCGGAAGTTATTGCGGGTTGGGCTGACCACGGAAGGCTATACTGTTATAGAGGCGGTGAACGGCGGCGAAGCTGACGCGCACATTGCAACGGAAAAGCCCGATATCGTGCTTCTCGATCTGGGACTTCCAGATACTGACGGGCACGCTCTACTGCAACGCTGGAGAGAAACCGGCATGACTTTGCCGGTTCTTATCCTCTCAAGCCGGACCGACGAAGCGGGAATCGTCCGTGCCCTTGAAGAAGGAGCTGATGATTACGTTCCAAAACCTTTCGGTATGAAAGAACTTACTGCGCGTTTACGGGTCGCACTGCGACACAGGCTGCAACAACAGGGAGAAAAGCCGCTTTTCCAAAGCGACGGCCTTACGGTCGATCTTGTTCGCCGCATTGTGAAGCTCAACGGTGAAGAAGTTAAATTGTCGCCGAAGGAATATGACATCCTTCGACTCCTCGTACAGCATTCCGGGAAAGTGCTGACACACCATTTCATTCTCAACCAGGTTTGGGGACCCGCAGCTGACGTTCAATATCTTCGCATCTATGTCCGTCAGCTACGACAGAAGATTGAAAAATCTCCTGATCAGCCGCATTATATTCTAACCGAAACAGGCGTCGGCTACAGGCTGCGCGAAGCTGATCCAGCTCCCTGAGAAAGCCGGAACCAAGCCTTTGCGAAAGCGTTGTTTGCCAAATAACCAAGGTGACGGAGGCAAGCGTGGTCGAGCTGGTTAATAATATCGAGAATCTGGAATTTATAATTGCCAAGGCACGGGAATATGATGTTCAGGTTCCTGTGATCGATGAAGAATCCGGTTCTAACGCTAGTGACGACAATGAAGTTGATATTCTCGATGCCTCGCTGGCAAACCCCACCCGCAAGGAACTTTTCGCGGCTATCCGCTCCTTGAACATCGATGAGCGACAGGAATTGCTGGCGCTTATGTGGGTAGGCCGCGGGGATTTCAGCGCTGATGAATGGGGCGACGCCCTCTCGACAGCCGCTGATCGCGACAATGGTCGCGAAGCCAAGTATCTCATCGGTACACCACTTCTGGGAGATTATCTGGAGGAAGGACTGGTCGCCCTGGGCTTCGATGTCGAAGCCTACGACAATGAATAAGAAAAATTGATGTTTCCATGGCCCTTCTGTTTTGACGCCGACATATCCGCGCATTAGTGTCGAACGAAAATCGGTTGGCTTGTGCTGGCCCTGAACATTAAGCACGACGGAGGACGGCACGATGCTTCAGAAAAACCTCGACCAGAAAACGGACTTCTATATCGACGGAACGTGGCGCGCTCCAATAGAAGCCAAGACCATTGAGGTCATCAATCCCGCCAATGAAAAGCCTTATGCCGTAATTTCTGCGGGTTCTGCGAAAGACATTGATCTGGCGGTCGCAGCCGCACGCAGGGCTTTTCCGTCCTGGAGCGAAACGCCAGCAGAAGAACGCATCGGCTATATACGGCGTCTGGTTGAAATCTACGAAGCGCGTCTGGACGAAATGGCCAAGACCATTTCACTTGAAATGGGCGCACCAATCACGCTCGCAAGGGAATCGCAGGCAGCGGCTGGCCTCTCGCATACAAAAGCTTTCATTGCCGCATTCGAGAATTTCGAGTTTGAAGAAATTCTTTCCCCCAAATATCCGAACCAGACCGTGCTTCACGAGCCCATTGGTGTTTGCGGCCTCATTACACCGTGGAACTGGCCGATGAACCAGATCGCGCTGAAAGTTATACCTGCATTGGCGGTTGGCTGCACGGTCGTACTCAAGCCTTCAGAAATTGCGCCGATGTCGGCAATGCTCTTCGCCGAGTTTGTCGATCAGGCAGGCTTCCCAAAAGGTGTATTTAATCTCGTCAACGGAGAAGGCCCTGTTGTTGGCGAAGCATTGTCGCAACATCCAGATGTCGACATGATGTCGTTCACCGGTTCAACCCGCGCAGGAACGGCAGTTTCAAGGGCTGCCGCAGCGACGGTAAAACGGGTTTCGCTGGAACTTGGCGGCAAGTCACCAAACATCGTTTTTGCCGATACCGATCTGGAAAAAGCAATGGCACGCAGCCTTGCGCATTGCTTCGAGAATACCGGACAGTCCTGCAATGCACCGACACGCATGCTGGTGGAGCGCTCCGTTTACGACAAGGCCGTGGAAATCGCGAAGAAACTTACCACAGAAACTAAGATTGGCGACCCGGCAAAGGAAGGCGATCATATCGGTCCACTTTCCTCTTCGATCCAGTTTGAAAAGGTTCAAAAGCTGATTCAGAAAGGCATTGATGAAGGTGCACGGCTCGTTGCGGGTGGTACAGGGCGTCCTGATGGCTTCTCCGAAGGTGATTTCGTCAAGCCGACTGTCTTTGCCGATGTGAACAATGACATGACGATTGCCCGCGAAGAAATCTTCGGACCGGTGCTTGCGATGATCCCGTTCGAAACGGAGCAAGAGGCCATCGCCATTGCCAATGACACGCCTTACGGGCTTGCCGCCTATATCCAGACAGGAAGTCCGGAACGCGCAAAACGCGTGGCCCGCAAATTGCGCGCTGGCATGGTACAGATCAATGGCACGTCACGCGCGCCGGGCAGCCCATTTGGTGGCTATAAGCAATCAGGCAATGGTCGCGAGGGTGGCAAATGGGGCCTGGAAGATTTTATGGAAGTAAAGCTGATCAGCGGCTAACCAACAAGATGACAATAAAAAGCGCCGTTTAGCGGCGCTTCAGATTGATTACAAACCCCTCGATTTTTGGAAGCAGTCAAAAACGAGGGGTTTTGATTCCGATTTGTTCACGTTCTGAATCTGGGACGTTCCGTGAATCTGAGGTCATTTTGACCCTGCCGGAGGTTTGTCAGCAGTCTGAAGCGCCGTTTAGCGGCGCTTTTTAACCTTTATTTGAGACCAATTTTCTCGATAACGCGAATACGCTGATTACCGCCAATATCAATAAATTGCGTTGGCGGCGGGACTTCATGCACGTCATGCGTGCCGAAGCTTTCAGGATAAAACGCAAAACCTTCCGGTGCCTGAGGCGGGTTCGTGTCATCAATCAGACGACCGCCTGTTAATTCCGTCACAGGATCAGGGATGGCCGAAATCAACCGCCGGGTGTAAGGATGCATCGGATTTGAGAATATCCGGTCCCATGACCCACTCTCGACAATCTGGCCAAAATACATCACCGCCACCCGATCGCTCATATGCTCCACGACACTCAAATCATGGCTGATCATGATATAGGAAAGGCCAAGTCGCTCTTTCAACTCCAGCAGCAGATTGATGATTTGTGCCCGGATTGAAACATCAAGCGCCGACACGGGTTCATCAAGCACGATAACTTTCGGATTGAGGAGTAATGCGCGGGCAATTCCTATGCGCTGGCGTTGGCCACCAGAAAACTCGTGCGGAAAACGCTTTGCCTGCTCGGGCTTCAAACCGACCAGACGCAGAATTTCTTCGATACGTCCATCCACTTCACCACGCGACGTCACACCGTGAAGTCGCAGAGGTGCAGCTAGCGACGTGTAGACTGTCTGCCGCGGATTGAGTGAAGCAAATGGGTCCTGAAAGACCATCTGCGCCATCTTGGCTCGTTCCAACCGGGATGGTTCGTTCTTTCCGGTGATCGGACGTCCTTCGAAATAAATCTGCCCACTTGTGGGCTTCTGTAAACCGACGATGGACAGTGCAAGTGTAGACTTACCGCAACCAGATTCTCCCACAATCGAAAGGCACTCACCCTTGTTAAGAGTCAGGCTGAGATTATTAACGGCGCGCAACATTTGCTTGGAAGAACTGAAAATGCCACCGCTCACCGGGAAGTAAACGCAGACATCGTCGATGCGGACCAATGGTTCTACCAGTTTGGTTGAATGTATGTCATTCATGATGGAAACACCTCACCACACCGGCATCCTCAAGTGGCGTCCAGCCCGGTTTTTGCGCACGACAAACATCGGTCGCGCGCGTGCAACGCGGCTCAAACCTGCAGCCTTTTGGAAAAGCGGAAATCGACGGCACGACACCTTCGATCTCCTGCAGCCGCAACTGGCCTTCTTTCTGGCGAGAACCAAGCTGCGGGAGCGAAGCCAGAAGACCATGCGCATAAGGGTGCGCAGCATGGTGAAACAAGCCCGCTGTTATGCGTTCTTCGACCAGATGTCCTGCGTACATCACACCCACGCGACGGCACATTTTCGCAATGACACCCAGATCGTGACTGATCATCAGAACGGAAGTCCCTCGCGCTGTGCAAAGTTCTTGCATCAGACGCAAAATTTCCGCCTGAACCGTCACATCGAGCGCAGTCGTGGGTTCATCAGCGATCAGCAGATCAGGATTGCATGCAAGTGCAATAGCAATCATCACACGCTGGCGCATACCACCCGACATCTGATGCGGATAGTTCTTCACACGTTGCTCTGGCGCAGGCACCTGAACGCTGGCAAGCGCTTCGACCGCCTTGCGCTCAGCCTCGTGCCAAGTGACACCTTGGTGCAGCACGAACATTTCCGCAATCTGCCGACCTACTGGCGACAACGGATTGAGAGCAGTCATCGGCTCCTGAAAGATCATCGCTATACGATTGCCACGCAGCTTGCGCATTTCGCGCGACGAGATGGACCGCAAGTCCTGCCCTTTAAAGCGGATCGCTCCTCCGGTTATCGACAGCGGCTTGCGCAGAAGCCCGATCATCGACAGCGCGGTGATGCTTTTTCCGCAGCCAGACTCTCCGACCAGACCGAATGTCTCGCCAGCTCCAATAGTGAACGATACATCCTCGACCACATTATGTTTGCTCGAACCGGAGACGATATCGATCCGAAGGTTTTCTACCTCAAGAAGTGCTTGTTCGCTCATATCTTACGGGTCCTCATATGCGGGTCGAGCCAGTCGCGAAGACCGTCGCCGAACAGATTGAGCCCAAGTACTGTGAAGAAGATGGCGAGGCCGGGAAACACTGCAGCCCAAGGCGCATTCACGATCAACTCACGCGCATCAGTAAGCATGTTGCCCCAGCTTGGGTCTGGCGGACTGATACCGAGACCAAGATAGGAAAGTGCTGCCTCGGCGAGAATTGCATCCCCCATTCCGAGCGTGCCTATCACTAGAACAGGTCCGATCATGTTGGGCACGATCTGCGTGATCATGATACGCACGTCGCTATAACCAAGCATTTTGGCAGCCTGAATATAGCCCTGCTTTTTGAGCGACAGAGTAGAACTTCGCGCAATGCGGCAAGTCCAGGACCAGTTCGTCAGACCAAGTGCAAGCAGAAGGCTCGGCAAGCCAGGGCCAAGGACAGCCATGATTGCCAGCGCGAAGATCAGTGACGGAATTGCGAGCATCAGATTGGTGAGGCCGTTGACGAAATCGTCCCACCAGCCGCCGAAATAACCGGCCGAAATGCCAAAACACAGACCGATAACAGTGTTGATGCACTGTGAGACCACGCCAACGGTCAAAGACACCTGCGCGCCATAGAGAATGCGCGAATAAACATCGCGGCCTTGTGCATCCGTGCCGAACCAGAACTGTGCATCAGGCGGAAGTTCGGCATTCATCAGGTCGGCATCGAGAACCGGGTTATAGTGTGCCAGCAACGGCGCGAAGACAGCCGCAGCCACAATGACAATGCACACGAACCCACCGAATACGAGATTGAAACGCAGCTTCATGGGCTTACTCGTGGCTTATGCGCGGATCGATAACCGCATAGAGAATGTCAACGATCGTATTGATGACCAGAAACCACAATACGATTACGAGAATTGCCCCCTGTACGACAGGAATGTCGCGCAAAGAAACGCTATCGATCAGCAAGGAGCCAAGACCCGGCCACGAGAATAGTTTCTCCACCACCACGGCCTGTCCCATCATCGATCCGAACTGTAGGCCGATGGTCGTGATAATCAGCACCAGCGCATTGCGCATGACATGCCATTTCACCAATCGAAAGCTGCTCATGCCTTTAGAGCGGGCGGTACGAATGAAGTCAGCCCCCATAACTTCCAGCACGGCTGCACGTGTTGTTCTTGCCAGCAACGCCAATGGCGCAACACCCAAGGTCAGCGCTGGTAGGATAATGTTTCGGATACCGCCATCGCCATAACCGAAACTCGGCAACCATCCGAGCGTCAGTGCAAATAGATACATGGCCAGCAGGCCCAGCCAGAACTGTGGTAGTGAAAGACCCGAGACCGCTCCTATCATGGTCACGCTGTCGAGAATGCTTCCAGGCTTCAGTGCTGCTATAAATCCAAATGGCACGCCGATCAGGATCGCAAAGCCCATGGCCGCGAAAGCAAGCTTCAGCGTTGGCCACATACGCTCCTGAATAAGCGAAACAACCGGTTGTCTCGAACGATACGAAGTCCCGAGATCGAACTGAGCCAACTGAACCAGATAGCTGCCAAAGCGCACGTGAACAGGTTTATCGAGCCCAAATTCCTGTGTAATTTTTTCGACCATCTTCGGATCGTTCATGCCCTTGCCATTGGCAATAAGGCCAGAAGCGATACTGCCCGGAACAACACTGAAAATGATGAAGATCAGCAGCGACACCGCAACAACAGTCGGTATCATCTGCAAGACGCGCCGAATAATAAAATAGAGCACATGGTCCTCCTTTCGGATCAGCGCAAAAGACGCTGGAGCAAAGGGGATCAATGGCCCGCCCGATGACGAGCGGGCCGATCCAGATCAGCCGGAATTAGCGACCGGATGGAACCGTGTCATCAACCCACAGCTTTTCATAGGACTGAACTGCGAGCTCTGCCGAGTTCGGCTGCAGGCCATGCAGCCACGGCTGATGTGCCATGACGGCTTTGTTGTAGTTGAAGAACCACACCGGCGCTTCTTCCTGCAGCAAATTGTTGGCCTTCTTCAGAAGTTCGTTCTTCTCTTCTTCGGTTTTCGCCACCTTTGCCTCATCGACAATCTTGTCGAATTCCGCATTGGAGAACTTCTGATAGTTACACGCAGATTGTGGAGTCGTGGAATAGAAGCACTGCATCGCGGTCAGTGCGTCCGGGCCGCTTTCGAGCGACCACATATAGGCTTGGAAATTGCCTGCCGGAACCACATCCGCAAGTACCGACGCCTCGACTGGCTTTGCCTTCACCTTGATACCGACTTTGGCGAGCATCGGAATGATTGCCTGAACGATGGTCAAGCCCCAGCTCTCGTTCTGTGTTGCCGTCAACTCAAACTCGAAGCCGTCAGGATACCCAGCTTCAGCAAGCAAAGCTTTTGCTTTTTCAGGATCATACGGATAAGGCTTCGCATCCTTGTCGAAGGCTGGCGATGAGTTCGGAAGCCAACCAACAGCACGATAAGCCTTATCTTTGACAAGGCGCTTGATGATGAGATCGCTATCGATAGCGTAGTTGATTGCCTGACGAACACGCTTGTCCTGGAACGGCTTGAAATCCGGATTAAAGCCGACGGCGCGTGTGTAAACCTCGGCCACCTCAACCATGTTCTTCGCCAGTTCGGGATCGGCGAGATAGGCTGTATACTGCGCTGGCCCGAGCACCGCTACGTCAATTTCCTTGTTGCGGAACGCAACGTCACGCGCGGCCGCGTCACCCATGATCATGATGTTGATCTTGTCGGCGTAAGGCTTGCCCTTCTCATAATATTTGTCCCACTTCTCAACCGTCAGGCGGGAGCCGGGAACATATTCCGCAAACTTATATGGTCCGAGACCGATCGGATGACGCTGAAACTCTTCGCTATCGCCCTCACCTGACGGATAAATGGCAGTGTTATTGCGCATGAACTGGAAGCCGGGATCAATTGGCTGCTCCAGTGTGATCTCGAGCGTATGATCATCGATCTTCTTCAGGCCGGAAATTTCCTTGGCCTTGCCCTGCGTATACTCTTCAGCACCCTTAATTTCAGCGATGTAGCGTGCTGGTGGGAAAGCCTTTTTCGGATCCATTATCCGAGTGTAGCTCCAGATAATGTCATCTGCCGTCAAAGGTTTGCCATTGTGGAAAAATGCATCCTGACGAAGCTTGTAGGTATAGACGAGTCTGTCGTCTGACACGGCCACATCAGTCGCAAGTCCGAGTACAGGCTTGTTGAGATCAGCATCCCAATCATAGAGCGTACGATGAATGGCCTTGGCGTAGAACTCGTCCTGCGTGGCAGGCGAAGCCTGAATGTCGAGCGTCGAGAAGCTATCGCCATAAGGTGCGACGAAATTGATGACGCCACCCGAACGCGGCTCGTCCGCAGCATATGCCGCCGTTCCGGCCAACAGAACTGCGGACAACGCCGCCAGCAATGCAAATTTTCTCATATTGTTCCCCTTCATAAGTGTCATTCTTGCGGTTCAGATGAACCGTTCGTTCAGGCGGCTACGCCGAAACCTCGCTGCCCGAAATTGCCCCGAAGCGTTTACGCTTCAATTCTTTTCATTGCCCCCGGAAAACGAGGGCATTTTTTCACGACCGTTCGAATACGACCTCACCGTCACGCATGGTCAGAACACAATGCGTGTCGTTGAGAATCTCTTCCGGCTTCGCGGTGAGCATATTGCGTGAAAAGACCGCAATATCAGCAACCTGTCCAGGTACAAGCTTCCCCTTCACATTCTCCAGCTTCTGAGAAAACGCACCGAACTCCGTGTAGACCTGCAGAGCCTCTTCGATGGTCACACATTCGCGGGCATCCATCACCGTTCCCTTGCCCGTTTCGCGCGTCAGCATCGAATAGATGTTCGGATAGGGATTCGGATGACAAACCGGTGAATCACTGCCAGTCGCAGGCTTGAAGCCCAGATCTTTCCAGGTTTTCAGCGGGTAGCTTGAAATTGCGCGCTCTTCGCCAAGAACAGAAATGTAGGCATCACCAAAGTCGTAGATGAAAACCTGCTGCGGACATGGATAAATGCCAGCCTTTTTCATCCGATCATGCTGTTCCGGCGTAGAGAACCCGCAATGTTCGATACGATGGCGGCGATCTGGATCGGGATAAACAGCGAGCGCCTTTTCATACGCCGTGATCAACTGGCCGATGGCTGCGTCGCCGATAGCATGACATGCCAGTTGATAGCCCTTTTTATGGGTATCCAGCACCAACGCTTCCAGTTCCGCATCCGGCAATATCTGAACGCCAATATTGTTATCGTCGCCGAGATACGGCTTGTTCATCCATGCAGTTCGCCCGCCTGCAGAGCCGTCGAGGAAAATCTTGACAGCTCCTATCGTCAGCATGTCGTCCCCGACGCCGGAAACAAGTCCTGCTTTGTAGCATTCCTCAACAATAGACGGCCCTGGGTCACCGAGCAGTACGAGCCAGGTACGCACCGGCAAGCGCTTATCCAACTTGGCGAGGTTATAGGCGCGGATTTCATCGAACCCTGCGACCTGACCGACAGCAGCATCCATAACGCTGGTTATGCCATAGGAAAGAAGCAGATTTCCCGCAGCCTCAATGGCCTCGATCATCTCTTCCGTCGTTGCCTTGGGGATGGCCTTGCGGACAGCCCCTTGAGCATTTTCGGCAACCATACCTGTCAGAGTACCATTTTTCTGCTCGATCAGCCCGCCTTCCGGTACCGGCGAATTTTCGTCAATACCTGCCAGTTCAAATGCCTTGGAATTGAAGATCGAAACGTGGCCACATGCACGCACCACCATAACGGGATTGTTTGGAGCAACAGCATCAAGCTCCGACTTATGCGGATGGCGACCGACATCGAGTTTGGTCTGGTCATAGCCGCGCGCCCTGATCCATGCCCCTGGAGGTGCGGAAGCCGCCTGCTCCCGAATGGCATCAAGCAAGCTTTGCAACGTCGGTGCCGCTTGCGGCGTCGCATCAATCCACTTGAGTGTCAGTCCCACGGAAATGAGATGCAGATGAGAATCGTTCAGCCCGGGCGTAGCAAAGCGTCCTTTGAGATCGATCAAACGTGTATTATCGCCCTTCAGAGACCAGATCTGGCCCTTCGTACCCGTCGCAAGCACCTTGCCTTGCCAGATGGCCAGGGCTTCGACTGTGCCCTCTTCATATCCACACCAGATCGTACCGTTATAAACTATGGTATCGGCACACAATTCGGGCATTACAGGCATTTCAGCGATCCCCTCCCTACGTCACGCTTATATAAGGTAAGGGAGATTTCCATCGATGCTTTGACCGATCAAGCCGTGGATTTGTTAAATTTAGAGGGAGAAAATTGTTCAAAATGACAACCAAACGGTCAATTTGCCGAAATTTTTGCAAAGCTGGGCTAGTGTTGTCTGCTGGAAGCACGGAAAACTTCTTTGCCGTGGTAACCACATTTTCCACGAGTTTCGGATCCAGCTGTACCCGCAAAAAAGAAAAGGCCATGGTCTTGTAGTGCTTGGCGCAACTCCTCAATGAAATTGCTACGCTCCTCAGCGTTTCCGTTGAAACGGAAAGTCAAGCAAATGTAGATTGATTGAAGTGATGTATACAACCATTGAAAACTCCTGAAAATTCTCAGCGCGCATAGAGACGTAATTGCCACAGTGAACAGCACTATGGCCAAAGAGCTGACAAAAGTCGGTCCCGCGATCAGGCGAATTAATGGAATGATCGCATCATCAGAGTGTTGAATGATGTGGACCGATCCAGATTGGCGACCGTGCCCATCATATGATTGAAGACTAGCCGCTCGAGAAACTGGCTCAGGTGGTAACAACCGGAACAACGCCGAGCGGCAAGCCGGTTTAAATGGCTACACCTGAATCAGGACGCCGCTCGACTGTGGCGATTTCGCCAGAGTTCTTCGGCTTTCTCGAAAAATTGCGCATGACTTTCGTTGTCTGCGGCGGTGGCCGTCATCATCGCCAAGGCAGCCGTCGCAATGATTGTATTTTCTGCACGTTTGTCGTTTGCCGCGCCAGACCAGATGCCATACCAATATTCGAATGAACTGAAGCTCGAATGCTTGTCACCACTTTCCTTGGAAAGCGTCGGAAGCAACAAATCCGTTTCACGACCATTAAGAAGCCTATGGATCGTGTGCGTTCGATGCGGAACTAGCTCGGCGACGTCCCGGCTGGTCGAAACTACCGAAATAGAAGGGACATCAAGAAGTACACCCGCATCGCGGTGTAACTCACGATATGTGGGCTGTGTCACACCCAAAAACGACGCCTTGAGATTCATCGGATTGAGTAGATGAACAAGACTATTCATTGATGAGCGCGACTCGAACAGTGGGTAAAGTGCCATCAGCGCATGAATCTGAGGGGCAAAACCGGCCAACGGCATAAAACAGATGCCATGCGCGCTCAATGCACCTTCCGCGAGCGAATGTGATGTCGCGATCGGGAGATTGATGGCTTCAGCCGCGATCTCAAGCTTGCCCGAGATTTCACCTGTGCCACAATTACCGTGTAAGGCAACAGGATAACCAGCCCGCGCGACCAGCAAGGCTGAAAGCATGAACCACGGTGACTGCACAGAATTCGGCGATAGATAAGCTGGCCAGTCCAGCGCAGGCATGTTCAAGCCCGCATCCACGGAATAAATTCGTCTCGCTGCTCGCGCCATGCCAGCAAGTTCCGGTGCAGTTTCCCCACGATAGTGAATGAGCCGGAGCAATGCACTGATCTGCATCGGATCGGCGTTACCCGTAAAGATCGTCGTGAATGCATCATCGGCTTCAGACATCTCTAATGGACGGGTGTGCCCGGCTTTTCGCCCTACCACAGCAATATATTTCGCAAGTCGCCTGACTGGATCGTTTTCGTCTTGAATGTTGGAGAACTGTGCTGCAAGTTGTTCCGGCGTCGGATGGTTTTCGAGCTCAACGACCTTACGGATACCAAGCGGCGGCGGTGCTACGATCGCGCTTCGCTTCCACCCGCGATGCCCGGTGCAGCTCGATTTCGGTAATTCAGTAAGGTCTAAACTCAACAGTGTTTCGGCTTCATTCGCCAACCGCCGCAGACGCCCACGCAGCGCTTCGGCTTTCGGTGTGGCCACCATGTTTCGGCCAGAACGAACCAGTATCGGATCGTTGAACTTTTCGCGAATCTGTCCGAGCAGTCGGCTCATAGCCGCAATACTTAACCCCATCTGCTTGGCAGCACCGCCAACGCTACCTTCCACAAGAAGTGCATCAAGAGCGATCAGCAAGCGCAATTGCCCCAAACGAAGGCTTTCGTTCTCGCCTTTCCCCGTTTGTTGCTGCGTTTTCACCTGCTTGCCTGACATCGCTTTGTTGCTCGCTCATTTGCGGTTTTTGAAACTTAGAATGCTTATAAAACATGACGATTGACGTCACCTCACTGCCATACATAAGGAGAGTTGAAAACTCAACTTTAAAACGGTGACGAAAATGACCAGCTTGTTTCGGGGATTGTGGGCCGACGGTACACAAAACAGGCGTTTGGCCAACAAATCGCTCATTTATCGGGCGATCCTTGCGGGGACCTGTCTTTCCACAGCACTACTTCTGAGCGAAACAATTGCAATTGCGCAAACGAGCACGAACGCCGCGGAAGAAGCAACGTCAGACGAACCAAGCGCTAAAAAGAAGGCACCTGCAACGGATGCAGGCATCGAAACGACCGCGGATGGCGCTGTTAAGCTTAACCAAATCGTCGTGACAGCGACAGGTTTCGAACAGAATATCACTGACGCTCCGGCGAGCATCACTGTCGTTTCCGGCGAAGAACTCGAAAAGGGGGCCTACCGCGACCTGACCGACGCTCTGAAGGATGTTCAGGGCGTTGCGGTGACAGGTCCGTCCGCTGAGAAAGACATCTTCATTCGCGGTCTTCCCGGTTCCTATACATTGCTGCTGGTTGATGGAAAACGCCAGAGCACCCGTGATGCCCGTACCAATGGTAACTCCGGCTTCGAACAGAGCTTCCTGCCACCTGCAAATGCCATCGAACGGATCGAAGTCATTCGCGGCCCCATGTCGTCGCTTTACGGATCGGACGCCATGGGCGGCGTCATCAATATAATCACCAAAAAAGTATCCGACACATGGAGCGGATCTTTTACGGTCGATGGCACGGTGCAACAGCACTCTAAATTCGGCAATTCCCTGCAAGGTTCCTATTACATGACGGGGCCGCTCGTTCCGAACCTTGTCGGTGTTCAGGTATGGGGACGGGGTCTGAAACGTCAAGAAGACAGTGTTATCGGTGGCACGCCTGAGCAGAAGGATGTCGACATTACCGGTCGCATTACGCTGACACCGAATGAAGATCACGATATCATGCTCGAACTCGGCAAGACACGCCTTCGCCGTGACATGACCGTGGGCAACACGATCGACGCCAGCGGCAGAAATCCCGTTGACGCTTACAATTACAATGATCGCGATCACTGGTCGATCAGCCACACTGGCCGTTGGGGGCCTACCACATCGGAATTCTCATTCATGCAGGAATGGGCCGAACGCACCAATTTCAATTGGGACAACAAGGCCAAGAGCTACGTCGAGAATCTGCGCTCGCCGCATATCCGCAATTCAGTACTCGATGGCAAGTTCACAACACCATTCGAATTCTACGGCAATCACACACTCGTAACCGGCGGGCAGTTCACACAATCGGTGCTAACCGACCAGAACCCAGGACGCCGTACCGGCTTGGACGAGGAGTTCAGCGTACGCCAGTGGGCGCTCTTCGCAGAAGACGAATGGTGGATCACCCCAGATTTCGCTCTCACCGGCGGTCTCCGGATGGACGACCATGAAATTTACGGCTCACATTTCAGCCCGCGCGGATATGCAGTCTGGCACGCTACCGAGCAATTAACCCTCAAGGGCGGCATCTCGACCGGCTTCCGCGCTCCGGAAATCCGTACCATTGCTCCGGGCTATGCCTATACGACTGGAGGCGGCGGTTGTTCTTATGGCCCGAACGGCACCTGTGGCGTCATTATCGGCGATCCAAATCTGCAGCCGGAGAAGAGCACCAGCTATGAAGCCAGCGCGCTGTGGGACAACCAGATGGGCCTACGTCTCGGTGCAACCTATTTTTATACCGATTTCAAGGATAAGATTTCTAATGCATTAGTTACCGATGCCAACGGCAACCCGCTTCGTTGGAGTGAAGATCCAAATTATCGCCTATGGTATGCTTTCAATATCGACAATGCGGTCATGCAGGGTGTCGAATTGACCTTTAACTGGGAAGCAACAGACAGCATCACCGTTCGTGGCAACTATACATATACGGATTCGGAGCAAAAGACCGGTGACTTTGCAGGTCTGCCGCTCGCCCGCACCCCAAAGCATATGGCAAGCCTGCGCGCCGATTGGATTACTCCTGTTGATGGTCTCAAAGCTTGGGCGGCGGGCAACTATCATGGGGAAGAAATCAACGCTAGCGCACGGCTCGGTACGACACCAGCTGGAACACCAATCTATCGCGACGGCAAAATTATCGCGGCCAAATACAAGCCTTATGCCACTTTCGACATCGGTGGTTCATACGACTTCAGCGAGAACGTCACCCTGAATGCTGCCGTCTATAACATCTTCGACAAGAAGATCGACGTGGACGATTTCAATACAGTTGTCGACGGCCGCCGGCTTTGGGTCGGCATGACCTCCCGCTTCTAAGATCGCAACAACAGGACGCCAGCCTGCAACGGTCGGCGTCTTTTCCATGAGTGGGAAGCTCATATGAGCATACTGACGAATACCGTAAAAAAGGTGTGCCAGGTAACGGTAGGGATACTAATGGTTTCCACTGTGCAAGCTGCTGAACCCCTCACTTCGTCCTTTGACATGGAAGTTAACGGCCTCGCCTATCGCATATTCACCGCAGTCCCCGATGCAGCGGCACCCGAAGGCGGCTATCCAGTTATATACATGGTCGACGGCAATCGCATGTCGCCGATTGCAGCAAAACTCATGGCAGAAAATGACGCCCTGAAAGCTGTTCTTGTCGGTGTCGGCTATCCGACCGATAATCAGGACGAAATTATTCGCCTGAGATATTTTGACCTTACACCTTCGACGCCTGCCGACTTGATCCCGGTTCACTTCGATGTGCCAAAGACTGGAGGACGGGATGCTTTCTTCGAATTCATCGACAATCAGGTAAAGTCTGAAATCGAAAAGCGTTTCGACATCGATAAAAAACAACAAGCCTTGTTTGGGCATTCATTAGGTGGATTGTTCACACTCTATGCCTTGTTCAACCATAGAGATTCTTTCCAGAGTTACAGCGCTGCTGACCCGTCAATCTGGTGGAACGACCGATCAATTTTGAAAGACAAAGATCAATTCATCTTCGCCTTCAAAAATGCACCTCACCCGATCCGCTTGCTCATAGAGACCTCCGGTAAACGCGGTAGCCGCCCAGGCCAGACGAAGCAGGATAGTGAACGACTGAAAAAGCTGCGCGGCGGACCTTCCGGTTCAGATGTATTCAAAGAGCTTTCCGAACTTCCGCAAATCGACGCAATCTTTCACCGTTTCGAGGATGAGAGCCACGGCTCGATGATACCGTTAACGGTGGAAGACAGCCTCAATTTTTTCCTGCTCAAACAAGCGCCACAGACAAAAAACAACTGAATTGTATCTTTCGGTCTTTGACGAGGAAGATACTTGACTATAAAGCACAGGATTGATGAAAGGATCGAACACCATGCTGAATATCGCTCAACAGGTTACACGCTTGTGTGGTGCCGCCATCGTGGCGCTGGGCATTGCTGCAACTGCAACTGCAAATGCTGCTGATCTAACCATCAAGCATGCGCAGGGTGAGACGACAGTTCCAGCCTCACCGGCAAAGGTTCTGGTTTTCGATCTAGGCACTCTCGACAATCTGGACCGCCTTGGTGTCAAGGTGACGGGTGTTCCAAGCGGCATATCCTTCCCTGAATATCTGAAGAAATATCAGAGCGACGATTATGCGAAAATCGGCACATTATTTGAACCAGACTATGAAGCCGTTAATGCGGCAGAACCGGACCTGATCATCGTGGCAGGTCGCTCCGCCGCTAAATACGGTGAGCTTTCGAAAATTGCTCCTACCATTGATCTGACGACCAATGCGAAGAATTTCATCGCCGATACGGAAGACAATGTCGAGAAACTTGGCCAGATTTTCGGGAAGGAAGCAGAAGCGAAGGCAGAAGCCGAGAAGTTTGACGCGGCACTTACTGCATTGAAAGAAAAGGCCGCCAACAAGGGCACCGGCCTTCTGATCCTCACTTCCGGCGGCAAGATCAGTGCTTATGGTCCCGGTTCGCGTTTCGGCGTCCTGCACGACAGCTTCGGGGTTAAACCTGCTGCGCCGGACCTTTCAATCGGCAATCATGGCCAGCCTGTCAGTTCGGAATTCATTCTTGAAACCAATCCCGATTGGCTTTTCGTCATCGACCGTGATGCTGCTATTGGTCGTGAAGGCAATTCAGCCAAGCAGGTTCTCGACAACGAGCTCGTGCGCCAGACCAATGCCTGGCAAAAGGATCAGCTTGTCTATCTGAACGCTCAGAACTGGTATCTGATCGGCGGCGGTCTCAGCGCGCTTCACAGCACCATCGATCAACTTTCCCAGGCTTTCGACAAGGCAAAGTGACGGGCTCCCAAACCCAATCCGGTCGGGCCACCCATTACAGCAGGTGGCCCGGAATCGTGATCAGGCAACAGAACAGGAAATGAGTGTGAAGGGACTTGCAGCAGCCATAGCCGTTGTTGCCGTATTGGCTGTAATCAGCCTGTTTATCGGCGTCAGCGATGTGTCGCTGGGCGCACTTTTCGGGGCTGGAAGCACCGATCGCGCAACCGAAGTTCTCCTCATCAGCCGCATTCCACGCACCCTTGCAATCATTCTGGCGGGCATGTCCATGGCTGTTTCAGGCATGATCATGCAAATGCTTACACGCAACCGTTTCGTTGAACCATCAACGGCTGGCACAGTGGAATCTGCCAGCTTCGGTATTCTTCTAGTCATATTGTTTGCACCGGAAACGCCTGTAATCGGCAAAATGCTGGTTGCTTCTGTTACAGCTCTTGCCGGAACCGCTCTGTTTCTTCGTATTCTTCGCGCAATTCCATTGCGGTCTGTTCTTGTGGTGCCATTGGTCGGCATCATGCTCGGTGGCGTCGTCAGTGCGATAACCACTTTCATTGCTTACCGTTTCGATCTCCTGCAATCGCTCAATTCTTGGACAACTGGAGATTTTTCCGGTGTCCTCCGTGGCCGTTACGAACTCTTGTGGCTTGCATTCTTCCTGACCGTTATCGCCTACATTGCCGCCGACCGCTTCACGGTGGCGGGCCTGGGTGAGGATTTCACCACTAATCTTGGCCTCAATTACCGGCGCGTGGTTACACTTGGCCTCATTATTGTTTCGATGGTCAGCGCATCGGTCGTTGTGACTGTTGGCATGATACCTTTCCTCGGTCTTATCGTCCCGAACGTTGTCAGCATGTTCATTGGCGACAATATGCGGCGCGCAGTGCCGTGGGTAGCGGTTCTCGGGGCCGGGCTCGTTCTTGCCTGTGACATCGTTGGGCGACTGGTCCGCTTCCCTTACGAAATCCCGATAGGCACAATGATGGGCGTCGTAGGAAGTGCCATCTTTCTTTACCTGCTGTTGCGGCGGGGTTCACGCCTTGCTTAAGCGTCCTCGTATAATTCTCTTGCTGCTTTGCACCCTTACTCTGCTTGCGGTGGCAGCATTCATGACAATCGGTGCAAAGGGAAGCTGGTCATTCATCCTGACCTTCCGCGGCACCAAGCTTGCTGCCATGATACTGGTCGCATACTCGATTGCGGTTTCAACGGTTTTATTCCAGACCGTCACGAACAACCGCATCCTGACCCCTTCGATCATGGGGTTTGATGCGCTCTATATACTGATCCAGACGTTGGTGGTCTTCTTCTTCGGTGCCGTTCAGATCGACTGGGTTGGCCCGAATGTTCGGTTTCTGGCTGAAACCTTTATAATGGTGGTTTTCGCCGGTACGCTCTATTACTGGCTCTTTTCGGGAGCGACCCGCAGCCTGCATCTCGTTATGCTGGTCGGCATTGTATGCGGAGTCTTTTTTCGCAGCATTTCCAACCTGATGCAACGGATGCTTGATCCAAATCTTTTCGCTGTTCTACAAGACCGTTTCTTCGCCAGCTTTAATACCATCAACAGCGATATTCTGATTATGTCAGCCGTCATCGTTGCTGCAGTTTCGCTCTATGGTCTGCGCTTCGTATATGTTTTTGATGTCCTGTCACTCGGCAGGGATCCGGCAATCAATCTGGGCGTCGATCATCGGCGGATCGTGCGCAAAATCCTGTTCATGGTCACGGTGTTGGTTTCCGTTTCCACCGCGCTGGTTGGTCCCATTACTTTTTTTGGTCTTCTGGTCGCCAATCTGGCTTACATGCTTGCCGGTTCGGCAAAACACAGGTTTATCTTGCCGGTAGCCGTCTTGCTTGCAATCCTCTGCATTGTCAGCGGACAAACCATTCTTGAACGCGTCTTCTCGTTCAACACCGCACTCAGTGTCATCATCGAGTTTCTGGGCGGCCTCGTCTTCATCATCCTTCTCGTCAGGGGGCACGCGCGTTGATAGAAATCAGCCAGGTAAGCAAATCCTACAACGGCGCGCTTGTCGTCGATGATGTAACCCTGAAACTGCCTGCTTGCGGTATAACCTCGATCATCGGACCGAATGGGGCGGGAAAGTCCACGTTGCTCTCGATGGTGAGCCGTCTCCTGCCGATGGACAAAGGGGGCGTCACCATAGACGGGCTCGACGTTTCAACCACATCCGGTGACATACTGGCAAAGCGCCTTTCGATTCTGCGGCAAGAAAATGCAATCAACTCCCGTCTGACCGTGCGCGACCTCGTAACCTTTGGTCGTTACCCCTATTCCAAAGGCCGACCAAACGATGAGGATCGCAAACATGTCGAACAGGCCATCGGCTATCTCGGCCTTGACGATCTGAGCGGACGCTTTCTGGATGAGCTTTCAGGCGGACAGCGCCAGCGCGCATTCGTGGCGATGGTGCTATGCCAGGATACAGATTATGTACTGCTGGACGAACCGCTCAACAATCTCGATATGAAGCATTCCGCTTCAATGATGAAGCTGTTGCGGCGAGCTGCAGACGAACTTGGAAAAACTGTTGTTCTGGTTCTGCACGATATCAATTTCGCATCGTGCTATTCCGACCATATAGTCGCCATGCGCCACGGCAAGGTTGTGCATCAGGGAAACCCGGATGAACTCATTCACCCGGAAATTCTTGGCGACATTTATGAAATGGAGATTGCCGTCGAGATCATCGGCGGCAAACGTATCGGCGTCTATTATCTTTAAGCGACCGTGTCCGAAGGAAACAGCGCTTGCAAGGCATCATATGATGCCATCACGGTTTCCATTTGGGTCGTGTGTCCCTTGACGAAGGCATCCCCATAGACCGTCTCGTCCGGATATTCGGTGATCAGCGTCAGCGGTACGGTGTGCCGGTCATCGACACCGACAAGGCACGGAAATCCATTGATGATGCGGAAGCCCGTTTCGCCTGCATGTTGCTCGAAAAGCCTGATCTGCGCGTTGTTATAGGCAACCAAGCCGTCAATCGCGGCCAGATGTTTCGTCACGCGGTCGATCAGTTCTTCAGCTTCCTTCTCCCAGGAAGCATGGTAGCGCATGATCAGGAAAAAACCCTTCGGCAGCGTCCACATGGCAAAAGAACGGGGCACATAACCAGAGAGCGGACGCGTCCATTCATGCGACGGATAACCGTGCAGATTGACGTGCAGTTTCGCATCCGTCAGCTTTTCAGCCTCGACGCGAATGGCCTTTTCGTAAAGTCGCTCGCCGCTGCGATATTCCAGATCGTCACCCAATGCCGTATAGCGCGCCGCATGATGCATATGATGCGGCTGAAGCGCGCAAAGCCGCTTGTGTAGCTCGTAACCGTCCGGATTTTCCTGCGGAGAGATTGTGAAATGCGCGCCTTCGCGCGCCGCAAGCCGGTTGGCCGCACGCAACGCGCCGACAACGCCCGTCGTCTCATTGGCATGCTGTCCGGCACTGATCATCATCGCGGCATCGCTGCCCTTGATATATGTCGCGCGCACCGTCCTACCCGAACGGGTTTTCGCCTCGAAAGGCTCACCGCCCAGACGGACGATTTCACGGCGTATCTGACCGGCGGAAAGCGGTGCTTGCGCTATCTCCAGAATCTGTTCCGCGGTCAGCATATCATCGGTTGAAAGCGGCCGTGTTTCCATTTTGACCGAAGGTTCAGCATCACGGAAGCGGACTTCCGGCACAATCTGGCCCGGCTGCAAGCTACGGTCCCCGATAGGGCGACCAGCCTTTTTCTGGAAAACTTCGAGCAGTGAGAAATAAATATCCTCATGCATTGCCTCGGTGAGGCTCAGCGTTTCCTCATCATAAGGCAGGCGACGGTCGGTGATCGGCAGGCTGACCGCGATGTTCAGTTCGTTGAAATAAGGTTCGCCACGCTTCCAGTCATGGGCCGCGATGGTCGAGACCGTGTCCTGAAACAGCTTCTCATAGGCTGTCTCATAGCGCGCGCTTTCGGTCTTGCCGTTCTGCGTAACGGTCAACCAGCCGGTTGGCGACACCAGCGTTTCGCCGATGAAATCCACATGCACGCGGTTCGGTGCGAAAACCCGGTGGCTCTCGATATGGTCATCGGCAAAGACCAGATCGACGTCATAATGAAAATCGTCTTTGCCAGACTCGGCGAAAGTCACGTCCACCCCCGGCAGCAAAGCCGACAAAGGATAGGTTTCGAGCAGGAAACGGTTCTGCATGCAGGCATCATAATGCGGATAGCGGATCGCAGCGGACTTCAGGGCCGAGCCCTCCACTTCTTCCAGAAAGAAATGCAGGAGCGGCTTGTAAGCCGAATAGAGCCGCGCCTCGACGCCCGCTTCGCGCAGCTTCGTTTCCGCGGCGAAGCGGCTCGGCTGGTCATCGAACAGCCAGGCCTCCACCTTCGCGCCGCGCATTTCCGGTTTCAGAAAGTGCTCGACAAGCGCATGAACGGTGCGCGGATAGGTTTTCTCAAAAAGCACGCTCATCGGGAAGTCCTGCCCATGGGATCGAATTGGGGACGAGGCTGTCACACAGCCAGTCGCCAAGAAGATTTTGGAATATAACCCGAAAAGGGTGAAACGGTTTTCGGGATGTGCGTATAAACAAATAGTGAGAGCACGTCACGCAAACAGCTAGAAATTTGTGTAAGGGAGCCAGCAATGAGCGGAACGGAACGCGGCGTATGGGACTTCTGGATCGACCGCGGCGGTACGTTTACCGACATCATCGGGCGGGATCCGCAGGCCCAGCTCCATGCACGCAAAGTTCTCTCGGAAAATCCGTCTGCCTATAGGGATGCCGCCGTGCACGGCATTCGCCTGCATCTTGGCCTCAGGACCGGCGAACCGATTCCCGCCGGTATCATCGGCGAAGTTCGCATGGGCACGACGGTCGCCACCAATGCGCTGCTGGAGCGCAAGGGCGAGCGGCTGGCCCTTGTCACCACCAGGGGCTTTCGCGATGCGCTGCGCATCGGCTATCAGGAACGCAAGAAGATTTTTGCGACTGAAATCATCAAGCCGGAAGCGCTCTACGAAAAGGTTGTGGAACTGAACGAACGCGTTCAGGCAGACGGCACTGTTGAAACGGCGCTCGATCCCGCCGAGGCGGAAGCCTTACTGGTTGCGCTGAAGGAACAGGGCTACAAATCCGTCGCCATCGCCCTCATGCATGCTTATAAGTTTCCCGCGCATGAGGCTGAAATTGCTCGCATAGCGCGCAGTCTTGGCTTCGAGCAGGTCTCCGTCAGCCACGAGGTTTCGCCGCTGATCAAGCTGGTCGGGCGTGGTGATACCACGGTCGTCGATGCCTATCTGTCGCCGGTCCTTCGCCGTTATGTCGCTCAGGTATCCAACGAGCTGGATGTCGAGCGCACCGGCGCGCGCGTCATGTTCATGATGTCATCCGGCGGTCTCACGGCAGCCGACCTGTTTCAGGGTAAGGACGCAATCCTGTCGGGCCCGGCCGGCGGTGTCGTCGGCCTCGCCCGGACCGGCGAAACGGCTGGCTTCCCGAAAGTCATCGGCTTCGACATGGGAGGCACTTCCACGGACGTTGCGCATTTCGATGGCGAATATGAACGCGCTTTTGAAACGGAAGTGGCTGGCGTGCGCGTTCGCGCGCCCATGATGCTGATCCACACTGTTGCCGCAGGCGGCGGGTCGATCCTGCATTATGACGCCGGGCGTTTCCGCGTCGGCCCGGATTCGGCAGGCGCCAATCCCGGCCCGGCCTGCTACCGCAACGGTGGACCGCTCGCTGTCACCGACGCCAATGTCATGCTGGGGAAACTGCTGCCGGAATTCTTCCCGGCGATTTTCGGCCCCGAGCAGAACCAGCTGCTGGACGTGGAGCGGGTACGTGAACTCTTCACCGCGCTCGCAGCCGATATCGGCGACGGCCGCTCGCCGGAAGCGGTTGCCGATGGCTTCATCCGCATTGCGGTTGCCAATATGGTGGAGGCGATCAAGAAGATTTCCGTCCAGCGCGGCTATGACGTGACGCGCTATGCGCTCAACTGCTTTGGCGGCGCGGGCGGCCAGCACGCCTGCCTCGTGGCCGATGCGCTTGGCATGAAGAATATTCTCCTTCATCCAATGTCCGGCCTGCTTTCGGCCTATGGCATGGGCCTGGCCGATATTCGCGCAACCCGCCAAAAGGCGCTCGGCGTTGCGCTCGATCCGGCAGCGCCCGCAGCTCTGAAAGAACTCGGTGAAGAACTGGCGCAGGAATGTGTGGCTGAACTTTTGACCCAAGGTATCGAGGCCAACGCCGTGCAGCGCCATCTGCGCGCGCATATTCGCTATGCGGGCACCGACACGGTGCTCTCCATTGAGGCCACCTTCCCCACAGAGGACAATGTGAACCGTCTTCGCGCCGAGTTTGAGGCCGCCCATAAGCGCCGTTTCGGCTTCATTGCAGAGAACAAGGCTCTGGTTATCGACGCTGTGGAAGTCGAAGCCGTGGGCGGCGGCGCAGGCGAAACCGAAAGCGCCCAATCGCTCGACAGCGATCTGGAAGCTGCGACCGCCAAGCGGGCCCGATTCTTCTCGCAAGGCGCGTGGCACGATGCGGGCGTCGTCTTGCGCGAGCAGATGCAGCGCGGCCAGACTGTCACCGGCCCGGCGATCATCATCGAGAAAAACCAGACCATCGTCATCGAAGATGGCTGGCAGGCCCGCCTGACCGCCCATGACCACGTGGTGCTGACGCGCATCAAGGCCCTGCCCGCGCGCACGGCCATCGGCACTGACGCCGATCCGGTGATGCTGGAAATTTTCAACAATCTCTTCATGTCCATCGCCGAACAGATGGGCGTGACGCTGCAAAACACCGCCTATTCGGTCAATATCAAGGAGCGTCTGGATTTCTCCTGCGCCGTCTTCGATGCCGAAGGCAATCTCGTCGCCAATGCACCGCACATGCCGGTACATCTTGGTTCCATGGACGCTTCCGTCGCCACCGCCATTCGCGAAAACAGGGACATCAAGCCAGGCGACGTCTTTCTTATCAACGCGCCTTATAATGGCGGCACCCACCTGCCGGACCTCACTGTCTGCACCCCCGTCTTCGACGATGCGGGCCATGCAATCCGTTTCTGGGTGGCAAGCCGCGGCCATCATGCCGATATTGGCGGCATCGCCCCCGGCTCCATGTCGCCGCTTGCCGTCAGTATCGAGCAGGAAGGCGTCTATATCGACAATTTCAAGCTTGTGGATCGCGGCACCTTCCGCGAGGAAGCGCTCGCCGCTCTGCTGACTGGCGCGACCTACCCTGTCCGCAACCTGACGCAGAACGTCAATGATCTGAAGGCGCAGATCGCCGCCAACGAAAAGGGTGTTGCCGAACTGAAAAAGATGATCGGTCTTTTCGGCGAGGATGTCGTGAAAGCCTATATGGGTCATGTTCAGGACAATGCCGCTGAAAGCGTGCGCCGCGTGCTCGATAAACTGCCGGATGGCCATTTCATCTATGAGATGGATCAGGGCTGCCAGATCGAGGCGCGCGTCACCATCGATAGGGAAAAGCGCGAAGCGACTGTCGATTTCACCGGCACCTCGGAGCAGCGTAACGACAATTTCAACGCGCCGGAACCCGTGACCCGCGCGGCTGTGCTTTATGTCTTCCGCGTGCTGGTCGAAGGCGACATTCCGATGAATGCAGGCTGCCTGCGGCCGATCAGGATTGTTGTTCCGGAAGGCTCGATGCTCTCGCCGCAATATCCGGCGGCGGTCGTGGCAGGCAATGTCGAGGTCAGTCAGGCCGTCACCAACTGTCTGTTCGGCGCGACCAAGGCCATGGCCGCAGCACAGGGCACTATGAACAATCTGACCTTTGGCAATGACGAGTATCAATATTACGAAACCATCTGTTCCGGCGCGCCCGCCGGTCCCGGTTTCAACGGCGCCGACGCCGTGCATACCCACATGACCAATTCGCGCCTGACCGACCCGGAAATTCTGGAAACCCGTTTCCCCGTCTTGCTGGAAGACTTCCATATTCGCAAAGGTTCCGGCGGAAAGGGAAAATGGCATGCGGGCGATGGCACCAAGCGCACAATCCGTGCGTTGAAGACGCTTGAATTCGCCATTCTTTCCGGGCATCGCCGCGTGGCGCCTTTTGGTCTGGAAGGCGGTGAAGCCGGTCAGACCGGCGGCAACGAAGTGCGCCGTAAGGACGGTTCCATCGACATACTCGGCAATTGCGATCAGACCGTGCTCGAAGCGGGCGAAGCCTTCACCATCATCACGCCGACCGGCGGCGGCTTCGGCAAGCCTGAGTAATCGGTAAAATCAATTCTGTAGCACGAGGCACGCGAATGCTTTTTCCGCCCTTCCGATCCACACCGAAAAATGTTAGAATTATTCACTCAAATTCGTCAGATAATTAGGAACGCATCCTAATAATTGTGCCTTAACGGTCGTTTTGGACGCATCTTTAGAATTAAATTTCTGCGATCAATAGAACATCAACCAGTTCACGGATACCGAAAATGAAATTCGCTCAGATCATCGCTACCGCAGGCATCATTCAGGCAGCCCTCTTCACCGGCGCAATGGCCGGAGAAAATCTCGACGCCATCAAGTCGGCGGGCGTTCTGAAGATCGGCACCGAAGGCACCTATGCGCCGTTCACCTATCACGACAAGGATAACAAGCTCGTCGGCTTCGACGTGGAAATTGGTGAAGCCGTGGCGGCCAAGCTCGGCGTAAAGCCGGAATTCGTCGAAGGCAAATGGGACGGCCTAATCGCCGGTCTCGACGTCAACCGTTACGATGCCGTTATCAATCAGGTCGGCATCACCGAAGAGCGCAAGAAGAAGTTCAACTTCTCCAATCCTTATATCGTTTCCAAGGTTGTTCTGATCGTCAACGACAAGAACGACACGATCAAGGATTTTGCCGATCTGAAAGGCAAGAAGTCGGCACAGTCGCTTACCAGCAACTATGGCAAAATCGCCAAGGAAGCCGGTGCGGAACTCGTGGCTACCGACGGTTTTGACCAGTCGATCCAGCTCGTTCTAACGGGCCGCGCCGATGCGACGCTCAATGACAGCCTATCCTTCCTCGACTTCAAGAAGCATCAGCCGAAGGCTCCGGTCAAGATCGTGGCCGAGAAGGAAAATGCTGACGCTTCGGGCATCATCGTTCGCAAGGGCGACGACGATCTTGTTGCAGCGATCAACAAGGCGCTGGACGAAATCAAGGCCGACGGCACCTACGACAAGATCGCACAGAAATATTTCGGTCAGGACGTTTCCAAGTAAGCGTTTTTCTAGGCTCATGCAACGAAGCCGGAAACTAATTTCGGCTTCGTTTTATTGTGATCGTAAAAACTATTCCCAAGACATGAGTGCCGGACCGTATAAGATAACATCGCGCAGGTTCATCAGCGCAAGTTCATTTCAGTCTGACTTTGTGCATTGTTAAGGAGCCGAAAAGTGCCCGATTGGCTTCAACTGATGGCAGAATCCCTGCCCACCCTTTTGTGGGCTGGATTGATTTTTACCATTCCACTCACCCTTTTGTCCTTTGCTTTCGGCCTTACATTGGGGCTCCTGACTGCGCTCGTGCGATTGTTCGCTCCTCTCTGGCTTTCATCTATAGCCCGTTTCTATGTCTGGATATTCCGCGGTACGCCTCTACTCGTGCAGCTATTCGTGATCTTTTACGGTCTGCCAAGCGCTGGCATTTATCTTGATGCATTTCCCGCAGCGGTAATAGGCTTCACACTTAGTGTCGGTGCCTATAGTTCTGAGATCATCCGCGCTGTCATATCCGCCGTTCCCAAAGGTCAATGGGAAGCAGCTTACTCCATCGGTATGAGCTGGCGGCAGGCTCTTGCGCGTACTATCCTGCCTCAGGCAACCCGAACCGCGGTGCCACCACTCTCAAATTCCTTCATTTCTCTGGTCAAGGACACATCGCTTGCTGCAGCAATCACGGTGCCGGAGCTTTTCCAATCCGCCCAACGTATCGTTGCAACCACTTATGAGCCTCTCATCCTCTATATCGAAGCAGCCTTGATTTATCTCGTGATGAGTTCGGTGCTCTCGGCGCTGCAAGTGCGACTTGAAAGGCGCTTCGGACGTTATGGCGGCACGCTGGAGACAAATGCATGATTGAGCTGCAACACATCGTAAAACGTTTCGATGACGCGGTTATTCTCAACGATATCAACGTTGCGATAGCGGAGGGTACGGTAACAGCACTGGTCGGCCCGTCCGGTGGTGGCAAGAGTACGTTGCTGCGTTGTATAAACTTACTCGAGATTCCGACGTCGGGCACTCTTGTTCTAGGTGGCCAGAGCCTCAGCTTCGAGCCTGACCGTAAGCCCAGCTGGCAAGCGATCCAGTCAATCCGCCGTCAAACAGGCATGGTGTTTCAGAACTTCCAGCTCTTTCCACACCAGACCGCAATCCAGAATGTGATGGAAGGTCTTGTTACGGTTCTGAAATGGCCGAAGAACAGGGCGAAAGAACGTGCTATGGAACTGCTCACAAAAGTGGGTATGGTGCATAAAGCGGATGCTTGGCCTTCAACGTTGTCAGGCGGTCAGCAACAACGTATCGCAATTGCACGTGCACTGGCCCCGTCACCGCGCGTACTCTTGTGCGACGAGCCCACCTCGGCACTTGATCCCGAACTTGCATCCGAAGTCGTTGATGTTCTGAGCAAGCTTGCCAAGGAAGGCACGACCATGGTGATCGCTACGCATGATCTGCGGCTTGCATCCAAGATTGCAAAAAATGTCGTCTTTCTCGAGTCAGGCAATATCGTCGAAACCGGTACTGCACACGAGATTTTCACGCGACCTTCGCGCGAACGTACAAAGAAGTTCGTCGCCACGATCAACGCAGCCCATACCTACGACATCTAGACTGCAGGAATATTCAAGCCATAAGCAAGGGGCTTTCGCCACCAGCGAAAGCCCTCCGGCACGCCGTTGACTCAAATTTAGTACGTGCTTTCAAAATTTCCGGCGGCTCCCGACAGCCTGCCCCTTGGTAAAATAGAAAACCACTGTTACATTATGCACAACGTAGAAATTGAAGCGCCTTGCTTGCGTCCTTATCGGTTCGCGCGGCGCCATAAGGACATGAACCTTGAAAAACCCCGACGAGCGCACCGCCGAAATGGTGCATCAAGGGGCGTCCAGCGGACAATCGGGCAATTCACAAGCTCGGAGTCCGTCCGATAACGGCAAGCGCAGACCGCGGAAAAAAGCCGTTACAGATATCGGTAATGCCCGTAGTGCATCCGATTCAGGACGCCCAAAATCACAGGACAAGGCCGACAATCCCGGCTCGCAGAGCCAGCGTAAACGTGCGCGTCGGCGTCGGCGTGGTAAGTCTGTATCCAGTGTTGAAGCTTTTGCACAAAAGCCAACCACGACTGAAGCAGAAAACAACCAACAGCGACCCTCCGGTAAAATCTCGAATCGCCGCCGCCGAGCTCGCAAGAAGAAGCAGGCACGGCAGCAAGGCGGGCAGATGCCTCTGACGGCTGAATCAACAGTCAAGACTCCACAGAATACCGTGCGGGCGGATTACCCACACGCTTCAATGCAAAGCAAGTGGAAGAGCGGTAATAGCCAAACACCCCGGACAGCTAATGGATCGCATCACGAAAAGAGCGATGCTCCGCTTTATGCAGCTCTGGACCTCGGCACCAACAATTGTCGGTTGCTGGTAGCTTCGCCGACCAGACCGGGTCAGTTTCGCGTAGTCGATGCCTTTTCGCGCATCGTACGGTTGGGAGAAGGCTTGAGCGCCACTGGCGAGCTGAGCACCAGTGCGATGGACCGCGCCGTCGAAGCACTGAAGATTTGCCGCGACAAGCTGGCAGGGAAGAAAATCAGACGGTCAAGGCTAATCGCGACCGAGGCCTGTCGTTCAGCTTCAAATGGCGAAGAGTTTCTGACACGAGTCCGTACGGAAACCGGGCTTGAACTGGAGATTGTAGACCGCCAAACCGAAGCTAGGCTGGCTGTCTCCGGCTGCGGTACACTGGTTACCCGTGAAACAGACGCCGTCGTGCTATTCGATATTGGTGGTGGCTCTTCGGAAATCGCACTGATTGATGTTTCCCGCCGACGGTCGCCGCGTCTTGCGGAACATATCATGGCCTGGACGTCCCTTCCGGTCGGTGTCGTGACATTGGCGGAGCGGTTCGGTGGGCGCAATGTCACGCAGGAAAGCTTCGATTCCATGGTTTCCCATGTAACCGATCTGCTTGCGCAATTTGCCGAGCGCCAGTGTCTCGGAAATCTGACTGCAAGCCCACGCTTCCACCTGTTGGGTACATCTGGAACCGTAACCACGCTGGCAGGAATTCATCTCGGTCTTGATCGTTACGACCGCCGTCGGGTTGACGGGATGTGGATGGGCGCCGAAGATGTGACAGAAATGACTAATCGCCTTCTGTCGTGGGATTTTGAAGCTCGTGTCGCCAACCCGTGTATTGGCGCGGATCGCGCCGATCTGGTATTGGCAGGCTGTGCTATTCTTGATGCGATACGCAAAGTGTGGCCCAGTGAAAAACTACTTGTTGCCGATCGTGGTCTGCGTGAAGGCATTTTGACCGAACTGATGTCGCGCGATGGCGCATGGCGACACAATCGCGCGACAGGCGCTAGAAACAGGCACTGATAATGAGCAAGGCAGGCGGAAACAAAGGTGGAGTGAAAACTGGCGGTCGCGGCGGCGCGGGTTCCAGCAATCTGCAGGTACGTGTGAAGAAAAAGGCGGGCACGATCAAGGAATCGTCGCGCCGCTGGCTGCAGCGCCACCTGAACGACCCCTATGTACACAAATCCAAGCAGGATGGATATAGGTCGCGCGCGGCCTACAAGCTCATTGAAATCAATGATCGTTATGATCTGCTCAAGAAGGGTCAGAAAATCATCGATCTCGGCGCTGCGCCGGGCGGCTGGTCACAGATCGCCGCCAAGATCGTAGGTTCAACCGACGAGAACCCGCATGTTGTGGGCATCGACTATCTACATGTCGATCCCCTGCCCGGAGTTGTGCTGCTGGAAATGGATTTCCTTGATGATGAGGCCCCGCAGAAGCTGATGGACGCGCTCGGCGACAAACCAGATCTCGTCATTTCAGATATGGCTGCACCAACCACCGGCCACCGCAGGACTGACCATTTGCGTACAGTGCATTTGTGCGAAGTCGCTGCTGATTTTGCTATTTCGGTTCTGAAGCCAGGCGGACATTTTCTTACCAAGACATTTCAGGGCGGCACGGAAAACGAACTCCTTGCACTACTCAAGCAGAAATTTCGCTCCGTGCATCATGTAAAGCCGCCGGCATCCCGCGCCGAATCCGTCGAGCTTTATCTGCTTGCCCGCGACTTCAGGGGCTAAGGCTTATTTTCCAGCAGAGGTGCTCGCAGCTTCTACGGTTGCGCGTTCTTTGCTGTGATGTTTCACGACAGTCGGTGCGGCAAGTTCCTTGCCAGCATCCGGTGCGAGCCGAGCAAACCAAAGGAACGCCAGGGCTGAAACGGCAGCAACCACAAAGAAACCGATGTGGAAGTCCACCAGTTCAAGATGGGCTCCACGTAGCGACGTGCTGATTTCCAGAATGCCGCCCGCCAGAGCCACACCAATAGCAATAGAAACCTGCTGGGCAACAGCAGTAATAGGCGTCGCTTGACTGGTCTTTTCATCGGGTATTTCGGCAAAGGCTAGCGCGTTGACACCAGTAAAAAACAGCGAACGTGCAAAGCCTCCCACCAGCAGAAAACCAATGATAATCCAATATGGCGTTGTCGGCGTGAACAAGCCATTGACGGCAATGAAACAAGCCGAAATCAGAGACCCTGTCATCAGCGCTCGGCGGAAACCAACACGAACAAAGATACGCTTCGCACCAAATTTCATGCTGATAGCGCCAATCGCCGAAACAAAGGTCATCATACCGGACTGAAACGGCGTCAGACCGAAACCAAGCTGGAACATCAAAGGCAACAGGAACGGAATCGCGCCAATCCCGAACCGGAAGACACTGCCACCGATAACTGCAGAACGAAATACCTGGTTATCGAAAAGCTTAAGATTTAGTAGAGGATCATCGACCCTCTTCGCATGCTGAAGATAGAGAACCGTACAGACAACACCAATTGCAAGGGTTGTAAAGCCAACCACCGGCGGTAGGGCTGGCAGGCTGACGACCGACAACCCGAACACAACGCCCGACATTGCTATCCCTGAAAGAAAGAAGCCCATCCAATCAAGGCGCTTTACGATACGCTCTTCTGTGTCGGGCAGAAACCGTGTGGCGAACCAGATGCCGACGAAACCAATCGGCACGTTAACCAGAAAAATCCAGTGCCAAGTCAAAAAGGTGGTGATGAAGCCACCCACAGGCGGCCCTACCAGAGGCCCGACCATCGCTGGGATTGTAAGCCAAGCCATGGCCGACACAAGTTCACTACGCGGGGTCGAACGAATAAGCACAAGACGGCCAACCGGCGTCATCATGGCACCGCCCATGCCCTGCAAAAACCGCGCAACAACGAAAGCAGTCAATGAATTCGATGCCGCACAGGCAATAGAGCCAACCATGAATACTGCTATTGCCGCCCGGAAGACGTTCTTGGCGCCGAAGCGATCCGCCATCCAACCGCTGACAGGAATGAAAATCGCGAGCGCAACAAGGTAGGCCGTTAGCGCCAGCTTGAGTGCAATGGGGCTTGTGCCGATATCAGCGGCGATAGCAGGAAGCGAGGTCGAGATGACGTTCGAATCCATCTGTTCCATGAACAGGGCTATGGCCAGCACGAGGGGAATGATGCGATTCACGATAATATTCCGAAATAACGGATATGAACGAGCCGACAATCCTATGTAGCGCCAAGCTGATTATTGCTAGTCAAAACGGCGTCACATTGCAGTGAATGTGCGATAAAATCAGTAATTTATCACGATTTTGGATCGAGATATCTACCTCCAGGCATAACATGCCGAGTATCTCACGCCAGATTTCAGTCGTTCACATTTGCGTAAAACGGGCTTGCGCTTCCCGTAACAGCTTGTTACATTTCGTTACAGTTTCACGAGGCTTCGAACCGGGTGGGGGGCCGCTCCGGTTCAAGGAGGTAGGAAATGAACGATATTACAAGAACCGCCATCATCTACGGAATGATGATCATTTCACTCAACACTGCGCTAGCAGTCGGCCTTCTTGGGCTAGATTTCT
Organism: Brucella oryzae; assembly: GCF_041929965.1. NCBI lineage: Bacteria > Pseudomonadati > Pseudomonadota > Alphaproteobacteria > Hyphomicrobiales > Brucellaceae > Brucella > Brucella oryzae. Next base: position 232,125 of record NZ_JBHEEO010000001.1, read on the forward strand.
TGCGTTAAGCTGCGCCCCTAAACAAAGTTTTTGCCCTCCAGGCACATATGAAAAGGAGCGTTTCCAGTTCACTGGAAGCGCTCTTTTCGTTTCATGTAGTCTCCCCATGTGGCAGCAGAGACTTCGCTATGCGTCGGGGTCAGAGAATTCGACCCTGACTGGTTGGATCGAAGAAGACTGACTTATCCAGGTTGAATGCGAGTCGAGCCGATTGCCCCGCAGTGATGCGAGCATCTGCCCGCAGCCGTGCCACGACATGCTTGCCGCCCAGACGTGTGACAGCAAACGTATCCGATCCTGCCGGCTCAACAACGTCGATCAGGCAATCCCCTTCCACTATCGCATCTGCATTACGATCAGCCCCATCTGGATCGGTGAGCGCTTCGGGGCGAATACCGAAAACAATATCCCTACCTTCATAAGCATTGAGCCCTTGGGGCGCTGCCTTCAATGACAGCTTTAGCGGCTCATCCTCACCGCGTCCAAGATTGATTGCATACCCCGACCCATTCTTTTCGACCCGAACAGTCAGCAGATTCATTGCTGGCGACCCCATGAAATCGGCAACGAACATATTGGCCGGATTATTATAGATCTCGGCTGGAGTTCCGAATTGCTGCAAAATCCCGTCCTTTAGAACAGCGATCTTGGTTGCCAACGTCATTGCCTCGATCTGATCATGGGTTACATAGACAATCGTGGTTTTCATCCGGCTGTGCAGCCGTTTAATCTCGGTGCGCATATCGACGCGCAGTTTGGCATCAAGATTGGAAAGCGGCTCATCGAACAAGAAGACCTGAGGATTACGCACCAGAGCGCGCCCCATGGCTACACGCTGCCGTTGACCACCTGAAAGCTGGCTCGGCTTGCGATCCAACAGATGACCGATCTGCAGGATATCGGCGACTTCCTGAATCGCCTTGTCGCGTTCGGCCTTTGGAACCTTACGAATTTCCATACCGAAAGCGATATTTCCAGCAACCGTCATATTCGGATAAAGCGCATAGGATTGAAAGACCATTGCAATATCGCGCTGGGATGGATGCAAGCCGGAAACAGATTTCCCATTGATGGCAATATCACCAGACGTGATCGGCTCAAGCCCCGCGATGGTGTTCAGCAACGTAGACTTGCCGCAACCAGACGGGCCGACCAAGACGAGAAAGCCCCCCTCATCGATCTCGATATTGATATCCTTCAAAACCGAAACATTGCCGTAGGATTTGTAGAGATCGGTTATTTTTAGAAAAGACATTTGCAACTTATCCCTTAACGGCTCCGGACATCAGACCACGTACGAAATAGCGGCCAGAAACGATATAAACGATCAGCGTCGGCAGAGCCGCCAGAATGGCTCCCGCGAAATGGACATTGTATTCTTTGACGCCAGTGGAGGAGGAAACCAGATTATTGAGCGCGACCGTCATCGGCGTGGAATTCGCACCCGAGAACGAAGCACCGAACAGAAAGTCGTTCCAGATATTGGTGAACTGCCAGATCACGGACACAACAATGATGGGCCCCGATGAAGGCAGCAAGATACGCCAGAATATCTGAAAGAAACTCGCCCCGTCGATCTGCGCTGCCCGAACCAGTTCCGTTGGAAAAGCCTCGTAATAATTGCGGAAATAGAGCGTCGTGAAACCGATACCGTAGACCACATGCACGAGGATCAGCCCCCAGATCGTGCCAGCGATCCCCAGGAAGCCAAGAACGCGCGCCATCGGGATGAGCACAATCTGGAACGGAATAAAGCACGACAGAAGCAGCAGGCCGAAAAAGATATTCGACCCACGGAATTGCCATTTGGTCAGCACGTAGCCGTTTAACGCGCCAACAATAGTCGAGATCGCAACGGCTGGAACGACCATCAGGATTGAGTTAATGAAGAACGGCTTCAGCCCGGTTGGCTGCACTCCGATCTGTGCCGTAGACCATGCGGACAACCACGGTTCGATGGTCCACTGCTGTGGCAGGTTCAACATGCCGCCCTGGCGAATTTCTTCAAGCGGCTTAAAGGAATTGACCAGCATCACATAAAGCGGCAGCAGATAGTAGAATGCAAAGAGCAGTAGCGCGGTGTAGATCAGCGCTCGTGTCAGCTTTCCGCTGTTGATGGCATTGTCCTGCGACTGGGCGCTCATGACCGCGCGCCTCCGCGAATTTCAGAGTAAAGATAAGGGATAATGATTGAGAAGATCATTGCCAGCATGATGATTGCCGATGACGCACCGATACCCATCTGGTTTCGTGTGAAGGTGTAGGAATACATAAATGTCGCAGGCAATTCCGTGGCCTGGCCCGGGCCACCGCCGGTCAGCGCGATAACAAGATCATATGCCTTGATCGCAAGATGAGCGAGAACCACGAAGGCAGACAGGAACACTGGACGCATCAACGGAATGATGATGCGTCGATAAATGGTCCCTGCGGATGCTCCATCAATCTGGGCAGCCTTGATGATTTCATTATCCACGCCGCGCAATCCTGCGAGGAACATTGCCATCACAAATCCGGATGATTGCCATACGGCAGCAATAACCAGACAGTAGATTGCCATTGTATTGCTCTTGATCCAATTAAAGGAGAAACTCTCCCAACCCCATAAGTGCATTGTGTTTTCCAGACCAATGCCCGGATCCAAAAACCACTTCCACGCCGTCCCGGTGACGATGAAAGACAACGCCATTGGATAGAGATAGATGGGACGTAGAACGCCCTCGCCACGAATCTTCTGGTCAAGAAGGATTGCGAGAAACAGCCCGATAACCGAACAGATAATGATGTAGAGTGACGCAAAGATTGCCAGATTGGTGATCGCACGCCACCAGTGCGGCAAAGCCCAAAGTTTGGTGTAGTTCGTGAGTCCGACAAAACCATAAGACGGTAGCATTCGACTATTGGTTAACGATAAAACACCTGTATAGATGATGAATCCATAGACGAACACGAGCACTATCAGAAAACTCGGTCCCAGAACCAGCTTTGGCACCAGTTCCTGTAATCGGCTGCTACGCTGCATATTTGCGTCACCCTATTCACGCCGCCGGTAACTACGCCGATTATCAAGCGAAGGGTCCGGACATCGGTTTGATTGGCAATCCGGTGCTACTGTATTACGCTTAACCGAATGCACTTCATAAATTCGGCCTACTGCAGTTTCCGATGGAAACATGTAGACCTAAATCATGCAATTGTTGTTTTGATTTCTGATCATTGCTGTCAGCACATTTCAAATGCGTCACTCTCACCCAAGACGCGGGGTAAAAGCGCCCGGGAGTCATCCCAGGCACTTTTTGGCCGTTACTTCGCGGCTTCAACAGCCGACACGAGTTCCTTGACAGCGTCTTCCGAAGAAAGCTGACCGTTGAACTGACGTGTTACAACGTCGTAGATCGCGTTTTTGACTGCAGCCGGGTTGGCATAACCATGGGCCATGGAGCCCAGCATCGTTCCCTTCTCGCTTGCTTCCTTTTCGTCAGCGATGGCCTTCTTGCCGCAAGCATCGAAGTCAGTGTCCGGAACGTCGGTACGAGCCGGAGCAGAACCCTTCACCACATTGAATGCGGACTGGAAAGTCGGGCTTTCAATTGCCGATGCCATTTCAAGCTGGGCCGGAATCTTGTCTTCCGAAACCTTGAACATCGCGAACATATCGGAATTGAAAGTGATGGCGCCCTGCGTACCCGGATAACGCATGCAGACAAAATCTTCGCCGGGCTTCTTGCCAGCCTTGATAAACTCGCCTTTTGCCCAGTCGCCCATGAACTGGAGACCAGCTTTACCTTCAATGACCATAGCCGAAGCAAGATTCCAGTCACGACCGGAGAAGTTGTCATCCACATAGGACCGCAGCTTCGTCATACGGTCAAAAGCCTGCTTCATCGTATCGCTTCCCAGAGTTTCGGGGTCCAGATCGATGAAAGCTTTTTTGTAGAAGTCAGTACCGAACGAAAGCACAACAGCGTCAAAGATTGTCGCGTCCTGCCACGGCTGACCACCATGAGCAACCGGAGTGATGCCCTGTTCCTTGAACTTGTCGAGAAGAGCGATCAGTTCATCCCAGTTAGTCGGTTCCTTACCGCCAGCCTTATCGAGCGCGGCCTTATTGATCCACATCCAGTTTGTGGAGTGAACATTGACGGGAGCTGCGATCCAATGACCGTCATACTTGGCAAATTCCTGCAAAGGAGCCGGGATAACTTTGTCCCAACCTTCCTTATTAGCGACCTCATCAAGGTTGCCAAGAGCACCCTGCTCCGCCCAATCGCGAATATCAAAGCCAAGCATCTGCACAGCCGTCGGCGCATTGCCAGCCGTGACACGTGCGCGCAGCACCGTCATGGCTTCCGTACCGCCGCCGCCGGCAACCGGCATATCGGTCCAACTGATGCCCTTCTTTTCAAGATCCTTCTTGAGAACGTCGAGTGCAGCGGCTTCACCGCCAGCAGTCCACCAGTGCAGAACTTCAACATTCTGCTTGTCCTGCGCATTGGCAACAGGGGCCATTCCGGCGAGCACAGCACAAGCGACCGTACCCATCGCAGCGAGCTTCAAAAATTTATACATGTCTACCTCCCGTAGAAACAAACGAAAACAGAACTTTCGGATATCCGGACAAGTCATTGCTTCTGTACGGTAATCCGTCTCGTCATTCCCATCCGCACCTTCTCGGCACAGACCCAGAAACCGGCTGCTCCATACAGCCGACCCCTCCTATTCACTGCCGCAATACGATGCGAAAGCTTCCGCCTTCACTTGTGCCCGGCTATTCCTCACGACGTTTTTCCTGAAATCCTCCATCCCACTCATACGCCGCTTCAGCCCAATTGACAACGTTGTCTTTCATGGATGTGAAACATCGGCAAGACAAGATGTGATCATAGGATAGGCTCAAACCCTGCCAGGGTGTCAATATCCCCATATAGATAAAATCAGCGAAATTTAATCGATTGAAACCGACGATTGAACTTTAGTCCGTAAAAATCATTATAACTCAATAACTTACCAAATCAGCCAAATCTTCTGTATCATAATTCCTATTGCGTCGTACCCTTAACTCCTCTTTCCACCCCGAAAAATCGGAAGGAGAAATTTTTCCCTTATTTCGCTAGACAAGCCTGCGGCGAGGGCATAATTTTCGTGCGCTCGCACAATGGTGTGCGGGTTTGTTCTCGGGGCGGGGTGAAACTCCCCACCGGCGGTATGAAGCGAAAGTTTCGAGCCCGCGAGCGCCTGAACGGATGCCGATTCGGTTTCTGTTCCAGGGTCAGCAGATCCGGTGAGATGCCGGAGCCGACGGTTAAAGTCCGGATGGAAGAGAGCAATTGAGCGTCAGGATCATGCCCTTGGGCATTGTATATGCGCTCTTTTGTGCGCCCTGATTCTAGTTTCGTGAGGAACCTATGAACCAGAGCTATCCGAACAAGACTTCCTTCAAGATTGCATTCATCCAGGCCCGCTGGCACGCCAATATTGTCGACGAAGCCCGCAAAAGCTTTATCGCGGAACTATCCGCGACGACCGGCGCCAATGTAGAAGTCGAAATCTTCGACGTTCCTGGTGCCTATGAAATCCCCCTTCATGCCAAAACCCTGGCCAAGACCGGCCAGTATGCGGCTATCGTCGGCGCAGCTTTCGTGGTGGATGGCGGTATTTATCGACATGATTTCGTGGCAACTGCCGTTATCAACGGCATGATGCAGGTCGGTCTTGAGACTGAAGTTCCGGTACTCAGCGTTGTTCTGACGCCGCATCTTTTCCATGAAAGCAAGGAGCACCATGACTTTTTCCATGCCCACTTCAAGATCAAAGGCGTGGAAGCAGCCAAAGCGGCATTGCAGATCGTTAGCGAACGCAGCCGTATAGCGGCCCTTGCATAAGGATGTTCAGACCGGCCCTGTTTTAGAGGCCGGTCATTCTTCGGCGATGCGCCCTCCGTGAGCATAAACGTCGAACTCATCACCTCGCACTAACGCAACAAGTGTCAGGTTCGATTCCAGAGCCGTCCGAATAGCAAGTGCTGTCGGAGCGGAGATCGCCGCCAGAACCGGTGCGCCGAACATGACTGCCTTCTGGACCATTTCGACCGATACGCGACTAGTGATCGCAACAATCCCGCTTCCCGGCGAGGAACCGATGCGAGAAACGGCGCCGACGAGCTTATCCAATGCATTGTGACGTCCAACATCTTCGCGTACAGCTATGAGCCCCTCGCCCGGAACATAGAAACCCGCAGCATGAACCGCGTGGGTTTGGGCATTCAGCTGTTGTCCTTCCGTAAGCAACGAGACAGCCATCGAAATATCGCGAGAAGCAAATCTTCGGCTGTTCTCACTGAGCGGACCTAGCGACCGCAGAGCGTGTTCGATGGAATCAATGCCGCAGAGACCACAACCGACCGGGCCGGCCATAAATCTGCGTCGTGCAGCAAGTCTCTGCTCGGGGCGCTCGGACAGTCTAATCTGAACGTCGATGCCTTTTTCGAAGGCCACCACCTCAATCGCTTCTATCTCCGAAACATGATCAACGATGTTCTCGGTGAGAGTGAAACCGATCGCGAAGTCCTCAAGATTATCAGGAGTAGCCATCATCACAGCTTGCGTTGAGCCGTTATAGCTTAAAGCCACCGGTACTTCTTCGGGAACTATCCGCTCGCCTTCCTGGAAGCTCGACATACGGTGTGCGAAGCGCGTAGCACTTTGACTTGTCTTGTGGATTGTCATCTTACCTGCTCACCTGCCATCGCATCCGTCCTCCCAACACTTTCATGTGGCACGAAAACAACTTTTATGTAAGGTGCCACCACAAGCCATCGCAATTTGGATGGCAAGTGAGGAAAAGATGGATATTCGCCAGATAGACAACAATTATTCGGTTTCGGGTCAAATCGAACCCGACGATGTGCGCGACATTGCTGCAGAAGGATTTCGCACGGTTATCTGCAATCGGCCCGATGGCGAAGGTGGCCCCGAGCAACCCGAGTTCAACGAGATTGCACGTGTGGCAGAAAGAGCCGGGCTTGCAACCTATTACATTCCGGTCGTTGGCGGACAATTGACGCAAGAAGATGTAGACGCGATGGCAGCAGCGCTTGACGAAGCCGAGGGTCCTGTCCTTAGTTATTGCCGATCAGGTGCCCGCTCTACGAATATTTACGGGATCGTGCAGCAGCAAAAGCGCGGATAAAGAACGAACGCAAGCTATGTGGGCGGTGAAGCCGCAAAGGCATTTCGACAGTCTTTGCAAACATGGCGATCACCGTCCCGACAATCGGGTGCGGCCCGAATGGACACCGCGTGATGTATGGGCGCAATATTGGCGATAATAGCTCATACCGGTACGCGTGACAGTCGCAACCACGCCGCCAAGAACGAGAAGCCAGCCAATAGCCTGCGGCCAGTTGAAGCTTTCGATCCCACCACTCAGTGCGACAATAAAGATACCCGCCCAGAGCAGAGCCGCGGTACGGCGCCAGAATACCGGGTTGAGCTCATCAAAGACGGCCTTCCACAGCGAGTGAACAAGGCAGGCAAAGAAAAGGGCAGCGGCCAGACCGATATTGAGCAACTCGACCGGAAGCCATTGTTGCGAAGTAAGCATCGTTTCCATCATCCACTTAACCAAGATGCGTATCGAGGGAATCCATTAGAGGATTTGTCTTTACGATCGCAAGTACTGTTACTGTTCGTCCTATTCAGCTTTCGCTTTGTGGCCGCAACGTGTTACAAGCATGGAAAGCTCCATCAGATAAATTCACTTATTATTGCGATCACGCGAAATATCGTGTTGAAAACGCTAGGTTATTTGTAGTGTTCTGCCGTACCCGATGCGGTGCAACCCCTTCCACTGATTGAGAAAATTGCGGTTCCACCCTCAGGAAATATCGCTGCAATATTTCATTCACAATCGCATCAGATAACAGCTTTGTAACAATTCGGCACAGCAAAGAGGGTCCAGAAACACCGAGACCCTACAGTTATTCACAAGCCTGCAGTTGATTAGGTGGCTTTTACTTGCCCGCCACCCTTTTTGCTGGGGAACCGAGAAGACGGGTCTATCGACGCTGGTGCATTGGCCGGTCGTCCGAAAAGGAACCCCTGAACCTGTTCGCAGCCCTCTTCGATCACCATACGGTGTTGGTCAAAGGTTTCTATACCCTCGGCCACCACAGGCAGATCGAGGCTTCGGCCTAGCCCAACAATGGCTCGTACAATGGCCCTTGCACTGACATCGGTTTCCATACTGGTGATGAAGCTGCGGTCGATCTTGATCTTATCGAATGGAAAGCTTTGAAGATTACTGAGTGAGGAATAACCGGTACCAAAATCGTCCATAACGATGCGAACACCCAACTTTTTCATGCGACGCAACAGTTCAAGTGTCGTTAGCCGATCCTTCATCAAGACGGATTCTGTTACCTCCAACTCTAACCTTGCGGGATCAAGACCGGTCTCTGCAAGAACCGAACTGACCGTGTCCGGGAGGTTAACCAGCCGAAATTGTACCGGCGAGAGGTTTACCGCTATATTCAGGTTTTTTTCCCATCCGGCAGCAGTGCGACAAGCTTCGCGCAGAATCCACTCGCCCAAAGCTACGATTGCTCCCGTTTCCTCGGCGATTGGAATGAAGACTTCCGGCGGTATCTGCCCGCGTTCCGGATGGTTCCAACGAACCAGCGCCTCATAACCCGTGCAACTTCCATCGGCAGTCGCAAACAAGGGTTGATAAGCAATACTGATCTGGTCGCGCACCATCGCATGACGAAGATCCGCCTCCATCTGGCGGCGTTCTCTTATTTCACGGTCCATTTCAGATGAATAGAATGCAACCGTACCTCGTCCTTCCGTCTTCGCCCGATAAAGAGCAATGTCTGCCGCATGACGAATTGCTTCGGCGTCTTTGCCGTCATTCGGATATATGGCCACGCCAATGCTGACACCGACAGCGGTTGGATCGAGCGCTGTATTCAGTTCTGACCGGAACGTGTCTAGAATCTTCTCGGACAGTTTCCGCGCACCCTTTGGCTGTGGCACCCCCACTTGCAGAATAATAAACTCGTCGCCACCGATACGTGCAGCCGTATCTATACCGTTGATGGAGCGTTTCAGAATACTGGAAACCGTTTTCAATACGCGATCACCTTCGGCATGGCCGAAAATATCGTTCACAGCCTTGAAGCGGTCCAGATCGAGCGCCAGTACAGCAAAAGGTTCACGGTTGCGGCGCGCTACAGCATTCGAAAGACGTTCCTCGAAAAACATGCGATTGGGCAAATCGGTAAGTGCGTCATGCCTTGCCATATGTTCGATTTGGCGCTGGGCCGTTCGTTTTTCAGTAAGATCACGGACGGCCAGCACCTCACAGGGACGCCCCTGATACTCGATCGTGTGAACTGCTAGTTCAAAAATACGTTCATCATTTGGAAACCGCGGGGCAGCTTCAATTGCCTCCAAACGAGGCGCACAGACGGGAAGACCATCGGCCGCCAACAATAGAGTATCCGGTGCAACACCGACAAGCGCCTTTTCGCCTCTCCGCATAAGTTCAGAAAACCGAGCATTCATTTCAACGATTCCGCCGTCACGGATAACAGCCAGCCCGTCCAATGTAGCGTTCACAAATCCCTTTAGGTCCGTCATATAACGGTCCACGAATACGGCAACAATCGTCATCAACGCTACGATACAAACTACAGCGGCGATAGCCCCGATCAACCAGATACGGCCGATACCGAGCGGATCGGCTACAGGGAGGCTTGGGTTCGGAACCAGTTCAGTGGACGCGACCGCTGTGAAATGAAGTGTACAGACAGCCAGTATACCTCCCACGGTCGGAAGTAGAATACGCGGCCAGCCAGAAGCATTCATCACCAACCAGAAAGCCGCCAGTAGAAACAGAATTGACACTATGCTGCCCACCACGATTGGCGGGAGATCATAGTGGACATCGGCTGCCGCTTTGATTGCGCTCATACCCGTGAAATGCATCGCTGCAATTGACAGCGTCGCTGAAACGGCGGTGATCAAAGTGTATTTGAACGCCGGTCCTTTGAGAAGGCGCAAACTCAACCAAAAGCCAAGAACAGCGATCACTGCGGAAAGAACTGTGATTGTGAAGTCAAACTCGATCGCAACTGTACCGCTATAGGCAAGCATGGCCACGAAATGGGTTGCCCAAACACCCAGCCCACCTGCAAAAGCGCTTATTACCAGCCAGTTATCGCGACGATTCTCAGTGCACTCCCGGGCACGAGCGAACAACAGAAAAAAAGCAAACATGCTAGCGAATGAAATGGATGCAGCCAGGACTACAAAAGACTGATCGTGCTGGTCCGTAACGCATTCCAGGACTTTAAACATGCCGCCCCCTGCATCTTTCTGGATTGCAATTCCAATACCAGTTCAACCGCAAGCATCATCCAGATTGCGCTTTGTTTCCTTCCAAGAATACCAATAACTATTTAAGTATTTCTGAATTATAGAATACGAGGTTCGCACCTGCTGATGCTACGACAGCCTGTTAAGTACGCTTGCCAAAACGCTTCCCGACACGGGCAAGCAATATCACCGGCAAAATTCCAACCACCACGATGGCAAGTGCTGCTATGGATGCCTCTTCATAAGTGCCACGCGCAGCTTCACCATAGAGATGCGTTGCAAAAGTTTCGATATTGAGTGGACGCAGCAAAAGTGTTGCCGGTAGCTCTTTCACACAGTCAACGAATACGAGCAGGCCTGCCGCCACGATAGCTGTTCTGGATAGAGGCAGATGAACTGCATAAAATGTCTGCGTCACACCACGTCCCAACGTGCGTGATGCATAATCCAGAGACAACGGAATGCGCGCCAGCCCGGAATCAATACCGCCTGCCGAAATGGCGAGAAATCGGACGACATAGGCATAGATCACCGCTGCACCTGTTCCTATCAGCACCAGTCCTGCGGAGAACCCGAATATATGCGATGTGAACTGATTGAAGAGCCGATCAAAGCCTCCCGCGACCACCAGAATCCCTATGGCGATCACGGTTCCAGGCGCAGCATAACCCATCGTCGAAAAGCGATAAGACCAGCGTGAAACCGCACTTGGGAAAAGCCGAACCGCATACGCCACAAGCATTCCACAAATCAACACCAAAACCGTCGCAATTGAAGCCAGGAAAATTGTATTGAAAGCTTCATCGACCAGCCTCGGGGATATACCGGCAAATCGAATCCGCTTTATGGCCTCCACGACTAGATAGATAGCCGGTAGGACGAATCCTATGACGACAGGCAGTGAGCAGAGACAAAACAACCAGGCCGCCTGCCCTCGCTTAACCTTCAACGGTTCAAAACCGCGTGAATGACGAATATTGGAAGCAAAGCGCTGCTTACGCCGAGCCCAGCGTTCGATTGAAACGAGAGTAACCACCAGAAGCAGGAGAGCGAGCGCCAATTGGGCCGCGCCTGGCAAATCAGAACGCGTTATCCAGGTTGTGTAAATCGATACAGTCAATGTGCGAACACCCAAAAACTCGGCAGCTCCCACATCATTCAGCGTTTCCATCAGCGCCAGGCTAACCCCGACCGCTACAGCAGGCCGTGCAAGTGGCAATGCAACCCGCCAGAAAATACCCTTGCGGCTTACTCCCAGAGTTCGTGCCGCCTCAATAAGGCTTGCGGATTGGGTGAGAAACATGGCCCGTGTAGGAATATAGACATAGGGGTACAGAACGAAGCCCAGAAGAACGATGCAACCGGTCATCGAACGGATATCAGGCAATCGAAACTGACGCGGGCTTTCGTATCCTAGGATGAAGCGTACCGCGCCTTGTACCGGACCGATAGGATGCAGGATATCGAGATAGGCATAAGCAACTATGTAGGTCGGGACAGCCAGCGGCAGCAAAAGCGCCCATTCGAGTATACCCCGCCCGCGAAAATCATAAGCTGTCACCAGCCATGCCGTCGATGTTCCAATAACAGCGGCGATAATGCCGACACCTACGAGCAGAACTACCGTTTCGAGAAAAGCCGTTGGCAAATTGGTGGTTAGTAGATGCCCCCAAAGCCCTGCCGAGCCCTGAATAGCTTCCATGGCGAGGGCGAGAACCGGCAGCAGAACCAGAATTGCAACCAATGCTGAGAGCCATAGCCAGTTGCGCCCTGCCCTTGCAGGTTGCAAAACTTGTTTCCGCATGGCTGCTAAGGCTTCCATTGGTCTCTCTATAGTGCAACGCCGGCACATAAATTGTGCCGGCGTTGGTCTGCTTGTTTCACTCGGCTTTTAATTATCAAAACCGACTTTGTCGACCAGTTCGCTTGCCTGCTTGCGATAGCTGACAATTTCAGACAGCGGAACGCTGTCGATCTTCAGCTCACCAAACGATTCCACAATTGGATCGAGCGGCGCACCCGACTTTACCGGATACTCGAAATTGGCCTTGGCGTAGATCTGCTGGGCCTCATCAGACACTAGGTATTCAAGCAGCTTGACTGCCGCATCCTTGTTTGGTGCATTCTTTGCAATGGCTGCACCACTAATGTTCACCTGAGTTCCGCCATCCTTGAAGGTAGGCAGCAAGACCTTGATGCCTTCCCCCCATGCCTTTTGCTCATCACCGCCCTTACCCGAACGCATCAGACCGACATAATAAGAATTCGCGACTGCGATATCGCAGATACCGCCGACGATATCCTTGGCTCCATCACGATCCCCACCAGCGGCCTTGCGTGCGAGGTTGTCCTTGAGGCCCTTGAGCCATTCTTCGGTCTTTTCCACACCATAATGCGCGATATAGTCCGCGAAGAGAGCAGTATTGTAAGGATGCTGCCCTGCACGAATGCACACTTTACCCTTCCACTTCGGATCGGAGAGGTCTTCATAACCAATCTTGTCAAGGTCGAGGTCCTTGGCTGCATAGACAACACGGGCACGCATCGACAGCGCGAACCAATTGTCCTTCGCATCGCGAAGCTGCTCCGGTACAGCATCTTTCAGCACCTTGGAATCGACAGACTGGGTAAGCCCCTTGTCTACGAGATCGACCAAGTTACCGGCATCCACAGTCATAAGAATATCAGCAGGCGAATTCGCACCTTCAGAAGCCACGCGCTCTGCCAGACCGTCCTTCAGAAATACCGTATTGACTGTAATTCCCGTGGACGATTTGAAAGCATCGAGCAAGGGCTGAATGAGGCCCGGCTCGCGTGTCGTGTAAATGTTCACTTCATCTGCGTGGGCAGCTCCTGCGAGCAGCGTTGCTGCAGCGAAAGCTAAACCAGAACGCGCAAATTTGGACATTTTACCTCCAGATGAACCTGTTTCATTTTAAATTATGAGCTAAGTAATCAACTTATACGACGAGGCCAACTGACGGTCAATTGCCCCAATGCTTTAACAGCGTATATTTTTGGTCACTTGGGGAAAATGAGCGCTTTGTCCCAGTGCGGGCACAGAACGATATCGGTAGCTGCTGACGGAAGCCGCAGTTCCGTACGCACGCGCAAACGAGGAACTGCGCCGGTCACCTGTACGACCAGTTCCTCGACTTCACCGAGAAAAGTACGGGATTCAATACGACCGCGCAACGAAGCTTCGCGGGTCTCGCCGTTGGTCAGGATCGTAAAATCGCGCGGACGCAAATAAACAAGCGCTTCAGTATTTGGTTCAAGTTTTTCAGCCGTGGAAAGCAACCCGAAGGGAGTGGCCAATTTATCGCCTTCGACTTTTCCCGGTATCATATTGCAGTCACAGAAAAAATCCGCCGCATAGCGGTTCACCGGCTGGTCATGCAGTTCGCATGCGCGGCCACTCTGAACTATTTCGCCGGAGCGCATCAGCACCACTCGATCCCCAGTCGACAATGCTTCTTCAGCCTCGTGGGTTACGATAATCGCCGTTGTGCCGAGTTCTCTCAACAAGGCGACCGTTTCGCGACGAACCCTGGCACGCAGACCTCTATCGAGATTGGAAAAAGGCTCGTCCATCAACAGCAGGTGCGGTTTCGGAGCGAGGGCACGGATAAGAGCAACACGTTGCTGCTCACCACCTGACAACATGTGCGGATAGCGACCGGCCATGTGTGACAGCGACACCAGTTCGAGGAGTTCCTTTGCCCGCCTGTTCGCTTCGTCGCGGGAAATTTTTCGCAAACCGAACAGGATATTTTCTTTGACCGTCAGATGCGGAAACAAAGCGTAATCCTGGAAGACGACACCTACGTTTCGCTTTTCCGGCTCAATAAAAACCGAAGGGCCGACAAATGTCTTACCTCCCAACGTGAGCGTTCCGCTGTCCGGGGCATCAATACCGGCAATAATGCGCAGCAACGAAGTCTTGCCACAGCCGGAATGGCCAACCAGGCAGATGATCTCGCCCGCATGAACATCGAGAGAGATGTCGTTGAGGGCGCGAACTGCGCCAAACTGGCGGCTGATATCAGACAAAGTTAGCGCCGGGCCGGATTTACCCGGAACCTGTTTTTCGTCGTGCGGGTTGCGTGCGTCCATGAGCCAGATCGCGTTTCTAGATTGCAGTTCATGCGGATATAGAGACACATTCTCCGGAAAGCTACCAAAACAGGATCGAATATCTCAGGAATATCATAATTAAGCATATCTTGATTGGGTTATCTGGTTGATTGCGGACAAAAAGCGGGTCATGTTCGCCGTGCTTCCACATACTCAAATCACCCAATTGCGTTGCAGGAGAATATCGGAATGGGGCCAGTCACGGATAAGGTGGCGACAGCCGAAAGCTTGCCGCGGGAAACTAAAATCGCCATTGTTGGCGGCGGCGTCGTCGGTGTTTCTACCGCTCTGTTCCTGGCCGAGCGTGGCATTCCTGTTACCCTTCTCGAGAAGGGAGAAATCGCAGGCGAACAATCGAGCCGTAACTGGGGCTGGTGTCGTCGTACAGGTCGTGACAGCCGCGAAATGCCACTCATTGTCGAAAGTATGCGACTTTGGGAAGACATGAACAAACGCACAGGACGTGAAACCGGCTTCCGCGTTACCGGAATTGCCTATACGGCTGAAAAAGAAGAGCAAATGGCTCTTTATGTCGAGTGGATCAAGATAGCCCGCGAACACGGTATCGCAACAGAACTTCTTAATGCCCAGCAGGCTACGGAACTTGCCCCAAGTGTCAATAGGCACCTCGCGGGCGGCATGATTACTCCCTTAGACGGCCGCGCGGAACCGCAGAAAGCCGTTCCGGCATTTGCTGCGAAAGCACAAGAAAATGGTGCTGTGATTATACAAAACTGTGCTGTGCGCGGTATCGAAACCACGAATGGTCGGGTCACCGCCGTCATCACCGAAAAAGGTCGCTTGCCATGCGAAGCGGTGGTTGTCGCGGGTGGTGCCTGGTCCAGACTTATCGTCTCTGCCTTTGATGTACATCTGCCGCAATTGAAAGTTCGCTCGTCCGTGTTCCGTACAGCGCCGATTGATGCCGGGGTAGAGTCCGCAATTGCATTTTCAGATTTTGCGCTACGCAAAAGGTTGGACGGCGGCTATACGGTCGCGAGCCTCGGTGGCTCCATCGCTGATATCGTACCTGACAGCTTTCGGTTCTTCCGCGATTTTTTACCCTCGCTTTCTACAGAATGGCGGTCGTTGCGATTCCGGTTTGGCGAACGCTTCTTTGAAGAAGCATTCCAATGGAAGCTTCGTCCTGCTGATCAAATCTCTATCTTCGAGAAAATCCGCACGCTCGATCCCGCTCCACATAAGGCTGCCAATGCACAGGTACTTGCAAAGCTGAAACAAGCTATCCCGTCTTTCTCGTCCGCAACTATAGCGCAGGAATGGGCCGGGCTCATCGATACGATGCCGGATGTCATCCCGGTTATTTCACCCGTTCCACACGTCGAAGGGTTGATCGTTGCTACGGGTTTTTCAGGGCATGGATTCGGGATTGGCCCAGGTGCCGGTAAGCTTGTTGCAGACATGGTTACGAATGAAACGCCGATCGTTGATCCTTCGGCGTTTCATATATCGCGTTTTTCAGATGGTTCCAAAATTCGCATTGAGAACTGGGGGTAAACAGCTAAAGCAGTTCGAGTTAGAACTAAATCACCGGAACCATTCTGGGGTTATTTGATCACTCCACAGGCGAAGCGAGCTCCGCCGCCGCCGAGCGGCTTGGGGTTATCGGAATAGTTGTCGCCGCCAACATGGATCATCAGCGCATGGTTCTTGACCTCATTGAGTGACTTGAGATGCGGCGCGATAACGCTTTCGGTTGCACCCCCCCGCTCATTAACTTTCAATACTGGCAAATCACCCAGATGGCCGTTACCGTAAGGCCCCATATGATGTCCCGTATGGCCAGGATCATAATGTCCTCCTGCGGCGAGAGCCGGAACAGGCTTTCCGTCTTGCTGACCAGGTGCACAGCTTGCATTTTCATGAACATGAAAACCATGATCTCCAGTCGGTAACCCCTTCAAATGCGGTGTGAATTTTAAACCACCATCGGTCTTGGAAATCTGGATTGTACCAAGCTCCTGCCCCTGTCCCGTCGGCAAGGCTTTATACATTTTGACATCCAATCCATTCGCAAATGCGGGCGCAGCCATGAGGCTGACAATTATCACTGTAAATAAGGGGCGCATCGTTTTTCCCAACTAAAACTAGATGTGCGACAAACGGCAAATATGCCGCAGCGAAATATGTTCAAAATTATACATCAACTCTCCGTGGGCTGGCGGCAACCCCGCCGCCCACGGATGCAACTACATTATACAGCTACGAACTGTGCCATCATACCCACATCTTCGTGTTCAAGCACATGGCAATGAAACATAAAAGGATGATTGCGTGCCGCTTCCCGATCGAAGTGCAGGAGCAATTCGGCTGTACCATCGATCAATGCGGTGTCCTTCCAGCCGGCTTGGTGAGCAGGCGGAGCTTTTCCGTTCAGCGAAAGGATGCGAAATGACGCGCCATGGATATGGAATGGATGCGGCATCTCTTTCGTTTTGAGTTCCCAAATTTCCCAGGTACCAAGTTTAACTTCGACATCAATGCGACCCATATCAAACGGCTTACCTGCAATCGCCATTTCCACGCCAGAGGTCAAAGCTTCAACCGCGAGTCCTGTGTCGGCGGAACTTCTGGCGCCATGCATATCATGATCCATGGCGCCGGATTGCATCGAACTCATACCCACGTTGCCCATGTTATGACCGGCATGAGGGCTGGCTGACGGCTTCGCCATCATCAGCTTCATATTTTCTGCCATACGTTCGTCGAAGAAAAATGAACGGCGCTTTACAGAAAGTTTTTCATCCGGTGCATCAGGACCATCGAGATTATCTGGAAATTTCGTGATCTTCCCTTGCAAGGCGCTGTCTACAACAAACCGCATCAAGTGAAGATCGTCGCCGCCACTGTCGTCACCGTAGGTCAACAAGTCAGCCGCCTCGCCTTTGGAGAAATCAACAAGAACTTCATAACGTTCCCCGGGGCTGATCGTCAGCCTTTCAACCAGGTCAGGCTTTCCAATAAATCCGCCATCCGATGCCACAACGAACAAAGGCTGATTATCACTCAAACGAACATGAAAATTTCGCGCATTAGCACCATTCAGGATACGCAGACGAATGATGGAGGCCGGGACACGTGCTTCCGGTGAAACGACACCATTCACAATAAGCTTGCCGCCGCGGAAGCCGTGCATCAAATCCATGATATCGGGCTGGTAAACCTGGTCGCCCTCAATTACCCGGCGATCCTGAAGTACCAGTGGAATATCGTCCACACCGTAATCTTCAGGCAGTCCTCTTTCAGCATCCTTGCCGTCAGTCACAACCATGAGACCGGCAATACCCATATGTGCCTGGCGGGCGGTGTTTCCATGCAAATGCGGATGGAACCAGTTAAACGAAGCAGGCTGCTCAACTTTGACTTTCGGCTTCCACTCCTTACCCGCCGCAATCACATTATGGGGTCCTCCGTCTAGTATGGATGGCACAAAAAGCCCATGCCAATGAAGCGTAGTCTCTTCATCCATGCCATTTTCGACGGAAAGAGTGACCGTTTCCCCGTTCTTCAATCGCACCAGCGGACCAAGATAAGCACCATTGATACCAGCCGATGCCGCTTCGCTTCCTTCTTCAAAGCTGTGTCGGCCCGTCTGTACTTTCAGTTTAACGATACCTGACGTATCGGGTTCGACCAATGGCGGCACAGGCAAAGGCTGACCGGCTCGAGCGGTTGATGAGGCAGTTGCACCATGGCCCATTTGCTGATGTGCATCCTGGGCCAGGCTGTCAAAAGGGCGAATGGCCGTAACAAAGGCGGCCCCTGCTCCAAGGGCCAGCAGGCGGCGGCGTGTAATTCCAGACATGGTAAGTCTCCAGACAATAATCATAATAGCCGCCAAAACTTGCGGCGATTTCTAGATCAGGTCTGAAGCGATATTGGAGGTCGCAAATCACCAGCGGGAGACTTTCCGCTTAGCGCCGCCACAAGTGGGGGTAAGCCAAATTCCTGTGCGGGAACAAAGGAATGCAAATCCGTGTCAATTTGGAACAAACAGCCACACGTCATCATGATACAAGCATTTGGTGTTTTGACGCCGTGATCCATCGGCGCAGTTTTACCTATATCCGACGACACCTCAGCACTGCCCCTGTGATGTGGCGGATTTGCATCAAAATCAGAAAGCACCTGCACAGAGGGCGCATCATGTGCCATTGCATAACAGAGCTGCACCGAAACAAGAAACAAAAGCGATAACGCCGTCATGAGCACACGGGACGGCAAACGCAAGACCGCATGGCTTCGCGCTGTATTCCTCAAGCCGACATCGTACTGTACTCGATACATCTTCGCTTCCAAACGGACGACACCTGAAATCTAATCATCCGCTATGGCAAATAAAAGACCAACCGAAGCGCTGACGAAAATTTTACCCATTTTCACTTTTCTTTCCAAAACTGCCTATTCGAAATCACAAAATTACTCAAAAGCCCTTTTCCGCTTGCGATTCCATATTCAGCGGTTTTAAAGGTGCCACATCTTGGGCTCCTCCCCCAATTTTGACGGCCCGCAAAATATTGGATCTGAAACAATGACTGTCGCTGTAGCGGTTGCTCCGCAGAAAAATTCCGCACGCCGTGTTCTGGCCGCGAGCATGATCGGCACCACGATCGAGTTCTTTGACTTCTATATTTATGCGACCGCTGCGGTGATCGTATTCCCCCATCTGTTCTTCCCAGCGAGCGACGGCAACTCCGCGCTTCTGCAGTCTCTCGCGACCTTTGCGATCGCCTTCTTCGCACGTCCAATCGGCGGCGCTCTTTTCGGTCATTTTGGCGATAAGGTCGGACGTAAGGCGACGCTGGTTGCAGCACTCATGACGATGGGGATTTCCACAGTCGCCATCGGTTTCCTGCCAACCTATGATTCGATCGGCGTATGGGCAGCCCTTTTGCTCGCCCTCTGCCGTCTGGGGCAAGGGCTCGGTCTTGGTGGCGAATGGGGCGGTGCAGTGCTGCTTGCAACTGAAAATGCACCAGAAGGCAAGCGTACCTGGTATGGAATGTTCCCGCAGCTTGGCGCTCCGGTCGGCTTCATTCTGGCAACAGGCATATTCCTCGTTCTGGCTGAAGTTCTCACTGAAGAACAATTTTTTGCTTTTGGCTGGCGTATTCCTTTCATTGCCAGTGCTCTTCTGGTCGGTGTTGGCCTTTTCATTCGCCTGAAAATTGCTGAAACGCCAGAATTCCAGAAGGCAATCGATAAGGCTGAGCGCGTTGAGGTTCCGGTCGCAACCCTGTTCAAGCGGCACAAGATGAGCCTGTTCCTCGGCACCATCGGCGCTATCGCAACCTTTGTCCTGTTCTATCTGATGACGGTATTCTCGCTCGGCTGGGGCACGCGAGCACTTGGTTACAGCCGAGAGGAATTCCTTATCCTTCAGATGGTCGGCGTAATCTTCTTCGGGCTCATGATTCCAGTGGCAGCGCTGCTTTCCGACCGCTTTGGCATGCGTCCAGTCATGATTATCGTTACCGTCCTGATCGGCCTCTACGGCTTCATCATGGCGCCGTTGTTCATGGCTGGTACGGCTGGTGTTCTCACATTCCTCATTATTGGCTTCGGCTTGATGGGCTTGACCTACGGTCCGATTGGCGCTGCTCTGGCAGAGCCATTCCCAACCTCGGTCCGCTATACCGGCGCTTCGCTAACATTCAATCTGGCGGGCATTCTCGGCGCATCGGTTGCGCCTTACATCGCAACCTGGCTCGCAACGCATTATAGCTTCGACTATGTCGGCTATTACATGTCTGTTGCCGCGATCATCTCGCTGATCGGCTTTGCATTCATTTCGTTCAAGCGAGACGAATAAAAACAATGCGCTGAATCAAAAAAAGCCCGCGTAGACTATTCCACGCGGGCTTTCTTTTAGAGAGCCTGAGCCTCTTATTCAGTGTCAGCAGCTTCCAGCGCGATAGCCACCGACTGGATGATTGATGCAAAACGCACCGCAGTATGGATTGTTTCCGACGGTACATTTGCTTTGCGCAGGACATCCTCATGCGCATCAATGCACATGCCACAGCCGTTGATCGCAGATACAGCCAGCGACCAGAGTTCGAAATCGACCTTATCGACACCCGGATTACCGATCACATTCATACGCAGCTTCGCTGGCATGGTGCGGTAATCCTTGTTGGTTGCAAGATGCATGAAGCGGTAATAGACATTGTTCATGCCCATGATCGACGCAGCCGACTTTGCCGCCTGAATGACGGAAGCATCGACCTTGGCAGCTGCTTCGGCAACAAGCGCCTTGCGCACATCGGCATTTCGAGAGGCAATGCCGCAGGCGACAAACAGACCGTATTTCTGTTGCGATGTCAGAGTTTCGTCGCTTGCCATAGACGAAAGATTGAGACGAACGTCCTTGGCGAAATCCGGGATTTTTGACTTCAGATCATCAATGGACATGGAACCCTCTTTATCTGTCATTTGGATATTAGATAAAAGAAAGGCGGGCCTCGACCCGCCTTTCTGCAACAAATCAGGACCTATCAGGCAGCCTTGAGCGTCTCGCCACCGACTTCGCGATTGCATGGGCAGAGCTCATCGGTCTGCAGTGCATCGAGAACGCGCAGCGTATCCTTCGGAGCGCGACCAACGTTGAGGTTGGTTGCATAAACGTGCTGGATCGTGTTGTCTGGATCGACAACGAAAGTGTAGCGATATGCCACGCCATCCGGTGAACGCACACCGAGGCCATCGACCAGCGAACCGTTAGTGTCGGCAAACGACCAGATCGGCAGCTTGTCGAGGTCTTTGTGATCGCGACGCCATGCAAGCTTCACGAATTCATTGTCGGTCGAACCGCCGAGAACGACTGCGTCCCGGTCTTCGAAATCCGATGCAAGGCGCGCAAATTCTGCGATTTCGGTCGGACAGACGAAGGTGAAATCCTTCGGGTAAAAGAAGATAACCTTCCACTTGCCCGTGAAGCTCGCTTCGGTAATGTCTTCAAATGCCGAAACGCCGTTTTCTTCATGATGGTTAAAACCGGGCTTTACGCCGGTTACCTTGAAGGAGGGGAGCTTGTCGCCAATACCGAGCATCTTATACCTACCTGTAAATCCCATTGTTATGCGGAAATTTCTGAACTTTCAGAACTTTCTGTCTACGAGTCATATATAGGGCTTCTTGTTAAATCGGTCAAAGCGATTATAACGATCAAATCCATCGATTTTAACGATGGCACAGACATAGAAGATTCAATGCTCAATATCAGCGTCCGCCAGCTCCATTACTTCATGGCCCTTGTCAAAGCTGGCTCTTTTTCGCGAGCTGCTGAAGCCGTAGGCGTGACCCAATCGACATTGAGTGCGGCTATTCAGGCGCTTGAGATTGAACTTGACGTAACACTGATCGATCGATCGAGCCGAAGAATGCAGCTTTTGCCTGCAGGCGAAGATTTTCTGGTACGTGCTCGCAATATTGTCGCCCTCATTGAGGAACTACCTGAACATGCACGGCAGGCCGAGCGCCCGCTTACCACCAGACTACGGTTAGGCGTTATCCCGTCAATCGCGCCTTTTTTGCTACCTAAAGTTCTGCCTGCGACTGTTAAAGCCTTTCCCGAGCTGCAATTGACCATTCGCGAAGGCCTTACGCGCTCGCTGCTCGACAGCTTGCGTTCCGGGTCGCTGGATGTCGCACTCGTTGCCCACCCCTATGAACTCGATGAATTCGCGGCAGCAGAGATTGCTCGGGATATCTTCTATCTGGCGGTGCGACGCGATCATGCATTGGCCAATCGCGACCGGGTTGATGCAGATGATTTGCAGGGCCAGCCATTTCTTCTGCTGGAAACTGGGCATTGCCTTCGTGAACACGTCCTGGCTGCTATAGGATCCACCCCAGCGCAAGCAAGCGGTGATGTTCACGCCACATCCATCATGACATTGGTGCAATTCGTCGATTTCGGAATGGGAGTTACACTGCTGCCCGAAGTGGCTGTCAAGGCTGGGGTCACACGTGGAACGGAACTGAGCATCGTTCGCTATGAGGGCAAAAACAATTACCGGTCGCTGGTTCTGGCTTGGCGATCCAACGCCGCTCGCCGCAACGAATTTCAGCTCTTCGCTGACCACCTTCGCAACATGTGTATGAAAACTGACTAAAAAACTCCCCAGGCCCGAAAACGTCCACGCCCGGTGATTTCTCTCAGATTGAGTTCGGAAATCAGCTTCAAAGCCCCTTGCTGCGTAACCTGCAGCTCCTTCTCCACCATCTGGCTGGAAATAACGGGGCTGCGTAGAACCATCTCCATCAGTTGCGGCAATCGCGAATTGGACCGGCGTCCTTTGAGCTTACGCTGCATCTGCTCGCGCGCCAGAAGCAACCGGTCATGCTCCTTCACGGCCATATCGGCTGCATCCTCTATGCTTTCAAAAAACGCCCTGAGACGGATAAGCCGGTTAGGCGAACGCCGTTCATCCGGTCGTTTTGCGCGAAGACCGAGGCTGATTACCGGTAAATGGCCCGTTGCAAGGCCGCTTTGTCGGAGGAAGGCTGCCGTCAGCAGCCGTCCAATCCACGATGATCGCTGCACAACTTCCAGAAAGAACCAGGCATCATGGATCAACGCCGCTCGCATAAGCGGCGGCAAATGTCTCGTGGTCGCAAAACAATCCCGCCATTCCTGCAAGCGCGCGTCCTCATCCCAGTCATTATCATAAAGCAGCGCATCGCGTGCGGTAGTGTTCAATTTGGCCTTGTCAGGAACTGCACCTTTCAAAAGTGCGTCGGTCCGCGCAAGCAAGCCATCAATATCGTTGAGCAATGGATCAACATCATCATCTATTGCCCTGGACGGTTCAATCTCTGTCAATGACGTTGTATCGACTGCACGTCCGAGCAGTCGCTGAATACCGGTCGGACCAAGCGCCCAATCTGGAGATCTTCCGGCAATCTGTCGGCGCATACGTAATACTGCATGGGCGATGGTCAGAGCATGGCTTGGCATCCGGCTGTCCATCAAAGCGTCGTGCAGTACCAAGTCTTCCATATGCACAAGTTCGCCTTCAAGCCACATCGAAGCGATTGCATCATGCATGTGCATGCGCTCGACCATACCTCCACGAATGGGCGAGCGTGAAAGCCGCTCGTCCAGCCGCACCAGAGCCGCCGTAGCCTTGCTCACGGGTACGAAAAATTCTTCGAAAGGCAAATCATCAATCTTGTAAGCCATACTCCGCATATCGCAATCGATTGCGGAAAAAGGCAAACAAAATTACCGCCTTATCCGAGAACTTCCGCAACTTTGACAGTGCGACCTTCCCTGACCGAACGAAGTGCCGCCTCAGCCAAAGCCAAAGCTTGCAATCCATCTTCTGCTGAAGGATGCGGTGCTTTGCCGGTATCCAGCGCATCGATAAACGAGTTGATTTCCGCCGCATAAGCAGCCGTATAGCGCGTCATGAAAAAATCGTGCAATGGCGGGCGGTTATAGCCGTCTTTAGATGCTATTTCTATTGAGACTGGGCGTTGGTTTTCCGCCGAAACAGCACCAAGAGATCCGTGGACTTCGATACGCTGATCATAACCGTAGGAAGCGCGTCGCGAATTTGAAATAACGCATTGACGGCCTGAAGGGGTCGTCAGGATGACGCTTGCACTATCGAAATCGCCGAGTTCTTCGATCTTTGGATCGACAAGCACTGCAGCCGAGGCCGATACACTCTCGATTTCCTCACCAAGAAGGAACCGCGCCATATCAAAATCATGGATCGTCATGTCGCGGAAAATACCGCCAGATACTTTGATATATTCAGCGGGCGGCGCACCCGGATCGCGGCTGGTGATCGTCACCATTTCAACATTGCCGATGCGTCCATCTTCGATGGCCTTGTGGACTGCCGCAAAATGCGGATCGAAACGGCGATTGAAACCCAACATCACCTTCGCGCCGGTATCACGAATGACAGCGAGACAAGCTCGAACACGTGCAATATCGAGATCAATAGGCTTTTCACAGAAAGCGGCCTTACCGGCCCGCGAAAACCGTTCAATAAGATCAGCGTGCGTATTGGTCGGTGTGCATATCAGCACTGCATCTATATCGTCTGATTTCTCGATTTCGTCGACGGTTCGAACGTCTGCACCGACAGAATCGGCAATTGCTCTCGCCGCCGCCTCATTCGCATCTGCGACGGCGACCAGTTTGGCACGCTTGTCCGCTGCGATTGCGCCTGCATGAACCTTGCCGATACGGCCCGCTCCGAGCAGTGCCAGACGTGTCACCATTGCCTCATCCTCCCAGAAAACAGCCCTCTTCGGACATCGAAGATATGCTATAGAATATTTATTCTATTTTGCTAGAATGTGACATAAAGATTGTCAAGAGATCATATTGAAAGGCCAAGGATGGGTTCCCCTACACCGTCATCGATCAGTGTCCCGGCGAATATCAAGGAATTCGAAACAAAACTGCTAGAGGTTTCCGACCGTTTACCGAAGAGACTGAAACAGTGCGCCGATTTCGTTGCTGCCAACCAAGACCGTATCGCTGTGTCGACCGTGGCTGAGATGGCTGAAGGTGCAGGTGTGCAGAGTTCCGCCTTCATGCGCTTCTGCCAGATCATGGGTTTCTCTGGCTTTTCGGAAATGCAGAAGCTGTTCCGGGATTCCTATGCCGGCGGCTGGCCTGACTATTCAACCAGATTGCAGCATTTGCGCGAGACCGCAACGGGCAGCGCTCCTGCCCTCCTCGCCGAATTTGCCGAAGCAGGGCGCACTTCCCTTGAAGGTTTGCTCAAAACCATTGATCCGGAAGCACTCGAAAAGGCTGTTCAGCTTTTGGCCGAAGCGCAGACAATCCACATTGTCGGCATCCGTCGTGCTTTTCCAGTCGCAAGCTATCTGGCTTATGCGCTGGAGAAGATGCAAGTGCCCGCTATGCTGCACAGCGCTGTCGGCAAACTGGAGAACCTGCATGCTATTCGCGAAGGTGATGTACTTCTGGCGATTACCTTCTCTCCCTATTCGCCAGAAACGATCGCAATGGCCGAAACAGTCGCCGCGCGTGGCATCGACGTCGTCGGCATCACCGACACATTTGTCAGCCCGATGAGCAAATCCGCCAAACAGACATTGCTCGTTTCAGAGGTAGATTTCGGTGCGTTCCGTTCACTCTCCGCAACCCTTTGCCTCGCCATAGCACTTGCTGTCGCTGTAGGGACAGTGCGCCAAAGCGACTAACCCTTCCGTGCATATTCCATTTTTCAGTTGAAATAGAATAATAAATCCATTTTAATCAAAAATGGAATAACTGCTATGTGCGCATGAATCATGCACAGCCTTGCAGCAATAAGAAAGTAGCGAGGGAGGATTGTAGTGAAGCGGCTGGACTTGATCACGATTGGCCGATCTTCGGTTGACCTGTATGGCGCGCAGGTTGGCGGCCTTCTGGAAGATATGGCCTCCTTCAACAAATATGTGGGCGGCTCTCCCACCAATATCGCAACCGGGACTGCACGGTTGGGTCTCAAATCGGCGTTGATCACGCGTGTCGGCGACGAGCATATGGGGCGTTTCCTGCTGCGCGAGCTCGAACGCGAAGGCGTGGATACACGTGGCATAGTCACAGATCCGGAACGCCTGACCGCCCTCGTCATTCTCGGTATTCGCGACCAGCAACATTTTCCACTGATATTCTATCGCGAAAACTGTGCCGACATGGCTTTGTGCGAAGACGATATCGATCCGGCTTTCATCGCCGAAGCTGGCTGTGTTCTGGCTACAGGCACACATCTGTCTCATCCAAAGACGGAAGCCGCTGTCTTGAAAGCACTCCGTCTTGCCCGTGAAAAAGGAAGCCGGACAGCGCTCGATATAGACTATCGCCCCAATCTCTGGGGGCTTTCGGGCCACGGTGATGGTGAAAACCGTTTCATCGAATCTGCAGCCGTCACGACCAAACTGCAATCGACACTCCACTTGTTCGATCTTGTTGTTGGAACAGAGGAAGAGTTTCATATCGCTGGTGGCTCAACTGATACGCTTCAGGCTCTGAAAGCCGTGCGCGCAGTAACGAGTGCTGCGCTGGTCTGTAAACGTGGCCCCATGGGAGCAGTGGTTTTCGAAGGCCCAATTCCTGATAGTCTCGACGAAGGGCAGAGCGGCGAAGGGTTCCCGATTGACGTTTTCAACGTGCTCGGTGCAGGCGACGGGTTCATGTCTGGACTTTTGCGAGGCTGGCTGAAGGGTGAAGACTGGCCTACCAGCCTCAAATTTGCCAATGCCTGTGGAGCTTTTGCAGTCTCGCGGCATGGATGCACGCCAGCCTATCCGAGTTGGGAAGAGCTTCAGTATTTTTTCCGTACCGGCATTCGCAACAAGGCTATGCGCAAGGACACCGCTCTGGAGCAGATCCATTGGTCTACCAATCGCAACGGTCACTGGCCACATATGCGCGTTTTCGCCTTTGACCACCGCGTCCAGTTGGAAGAAATGGCCGCTGAGGCGGGCGTTTCGACCGACAAGATCGGTGAATTCAAGCAGCTTTGCCTGAATGCAGCCTTGCAAGTGGCGAACGGCGCTGAAGGTTACGGCATATTGTGTGATGGTCGACTGGGCCGCGATGCTCTTTACCGGGCTGCTGGCACGGGCTTGTGGATCGGGCGTCCGACCGAATGGCCCGGTTCGCGTCCGCTCAAGCTGGAACCGGAACTCGGACCAGACTGCGGTGGACTGGTCGAGTGGCCTGTAGAGAATGTCGTGAAGTTGCTATGCTTCTACCACCCAGATGATACAGCCGAGTTCAAGGCAGAACAGGAAGAAACTGTTTCACGTCTTTTCGCAGCAGCCCGACGTAACAGGCTGGAATTCCTATTTGAAATCATCCCGTCCAAAGCTGGACCAGTCGATGACAATACGACAGCACGTGTGATTGAGCGGTTTTATGAGATCGGCGTCTATCCCGACTGGTGGAAGCTCGAGCCCATGAAAACCAGGGCGGCATGGGCCAATGCCTGTAATGCGATCATACGCAATGATGCACACACACGCGGCATCGTTGTTCTAGGGCTGGACGCACCTGCCGAAGAACTGAAAGCCAGTCTTGCAATTGCTGCCGAATTCGACCTCGTCAAAGGCTTTGCAGTGGGACGTACGATCTTTGGTGACGCGGCACGCAAATGGCTGAACGGCCTGATTAGCGACGAAGAAGCAGTCGCCGACATGGTGACGCGCTATCGTGGCCTTTGCAATGTCTGGGATGGCGTGCGTACATTTTGAATTCGTTCTGCCGGGAGGAAGCTGGAGGAGCTATGAAAACCGTTCGATTGACCGCCGCGCAGGCATTGGTGCGCTACCTCACCAATCAGATGACGCCGGATGGTGAGACTTTTATCGCAGGCGTTTGGGCTATATTCGGCCACGGGAATGTGGCCGGACTTGGCGAGGCTCTTCATGGCATTCGTGAAGAGCTACCTACATGGCGCGGCCATAATGAACAGACCATGGCCCATGCAGCCATTGCTTATACCAAACAACTTGGTCGCAAGCGCACTTGCGCCGTCACCTCCTCCATCGGCCCCGGCGCAACAAATATGGTCACGGCAGCAGCCCTTGCCCATGTAAACCGTCTACCCATCCTTCTCATTCCCGGCGATGTCTTTGCCAATCGTGGACCTGATCCCGTCTTACAGCAGATCGAAGACTTCAATGACGGCACTATGACCGTGAATGACTGTTTTCGTCCAGTCAGCCGCTATTTCGACAGAATCAGCCGGCCTGAACAGCTTCTCACCGCCCTGCCTCGCGCCTTCCGCACCATGACCGATCCTGCTGATTGCGGACCGGTAACGCTGGCCTTTTGCCAGGACGTGCAAACTGAGGCCTATGACTGGCCTGAAGAGTTCTTTGAACAAAAAGTCTGGCACTGGCGCCGCCCGCCGCCGGATGAGAATGAACTGAATACCGCAGTGGCAGCAATCAGGGCAGCACTTAAGCCCGTTATCGTTGCTGGTGGCGGAGTGCATTACTCCGGTGCTCACGGAGCCTTGCGCAATTTTGCAGAAACACATGGCGTTCCGATCATCGAAACACAGGCCGGTAAATCAGCTCTGCCGTGGGATCACCCACTCAATTTCGGCCCGGTTGGCGTAACTGGGGCAGACAGCGCCAATGCCATCGCGGCGGAAGCCGATCTGGTGATCGGTGTTGGCACGCGCTTTCAGGATTTCACGACCGGATCATGGGCGCTGTTCAAACACCCTGGACGCAAGCTTCTCTCGCTAAACGTCCAACCCTACGATGGCTCAAAGCACGGTTCGCTTCCATTGGTTGCCGATGCAAAGATTGCTCTTGAAGCGCTCTCGAAAGCGATTGGCGGCTATAAACGCCAACCCGCGGACACGACGTTGAAAGAGAAATGGTTTGCGGCAGCAGACCGATTTACCGCTGCCCCCGGCGATGGCAATACCTTGCCGACTGATATGCAGGTAATCGGCGCAGTGCAGCGTCAGGCACGAGAGAACACCGTTGTCATGTGCGCTGCAGGAACGATGCCGGGAGAGTTACACCAACTCTGGAAGGCCGATCGTCCCATGTCCTATCACATGGAATATGGCTTTTCGTGCATGGGGTATGAAATCGCCGGTGGCCTTGGCATCAAGATGGCCGAACCGGATCGAGATGTCATCGTGATGGTCGGCGACGGTTCCTACATGATGGCCAATTCCGAACTCGCCACTGCTGTCATGATGGGGCAGAAAATTACAGTTGTTGTTACTGACAATCGCGGTTTCGGCTGCATCAACCGGCTTCAGATGGCGACCGGCGGCGCCGAGTTCAACAACCTGCTCGACCATGCCACCCATGTGAATCCATCGAAGATCAATTTCGCTGCCCACGCCGGAGCGATGGGCGCGGATACGAAGAAAGCAGGATCGATCCGTGAGCTGGAAGAAGCACTGGCGGAAGCCCGCAACAGCCCACGCACCACTGTCGTCATTATCGACACCGATCCTTACCCTACCCCTGAAACTGGCGGTTGGTGGTGGGATGTCGCTGTGCCGGAAGTCTCGGAGCGCGAACAGGTGCGTGCCGCACGTAAAGATTATGACGCTAAGCTCAAAGAAAGAAACTGACCGATGATCCTCTATGGCACCAATCCTATTGCCTGGTCGAACGACGATGATCGCAGCCTCGGCGCGCACATCACCCTGGATCAATGCCTCGATGAAACCGCCGAAATCGGATTCGACGGGATCGAGAAAGGTCATAAGTTTCCGCAGGAAGCCGCCGCTCTTAAAGCCGTACTCGAGCCCCGCAAGCTTCGCTATGTATCGGGCTGGCATTCACTCAATCTGTTGGTGAATTCCGTTGAAGAAGAAAAGAAGGCGATGCAGCCTGCGCTCGATCTTCTGAAAGCGATGGGTTCGAAGGTCATCATCGTTTGCGAAACCTCGAACGCCATTCATGGTGACAACGACAAGCCGTTATCCGAGCGTCCGGTGCTGGAAGAAGCGCGCTGGGAAGAATTTGGGGCGGGCGTCGAAGCACTGGCGGAATATGCCGCGGCCCAAGGTATCGCGCTTGTCTACCATCATCACATGGGAACGGTGGTGCAAAGTGAAGACGAAATTGATCTTCTGATGCAGCATACCGGGCCGCACACGAAGCTTCTTCTCGATACCGGCCATTGCCTGTTCGGCGGCGGTGATCCGGAACGGGTTGCCAAAAAGCATATGGGCCGCGTGGGTCATATCCACACCAAGAACGTTCGTCCGGCGATAGCTACCGAGGTACGAGACCAGAGCCTGTCTTTCCTGGAGGGGGTTCGTCGCGGTGTATTCACTGTTCCCGGCGATGCAGAGGGCGGCGTCGCCTTCACGCCTGTGCTGAAAGTCGCGGCTGACAAAGCCTATCAGGGCTGGCTGGTGATCGAAGCCGAACAGGACCCGGAAGTTCGCAATCCGTACCAGTATCAGTCACTCGGGTTGAAATCACTGAAATCATTCGCACGTGAAGCAGGACTCGACAAAGGAGACTGAGACATGGCCAATTTGTTGCGCAAGCCCAAGGGCACGCATGGAAAGGTCCACGACATCACCCCCGAAAGCGCCGAATGGGAGTATGTCGGCTTCGGACTCTATCGTCTCAACCCCGGTGAGAGCGTTTCCGAAAAGACTGGATCGACCGAAGTGATTCTCGTCCTTGTGGAAGGCAAAGCGAAGATTTCCGCCTCCGATGAGGATTTCGGCGAGATAGGCGAACGCATGAACGTGTTCGAGAAACTGCCGCCGCACTGCCTCTACGTGCCTGCTGAAAGCGACTGGCGCGCGACTGCCACGACAGATTGCGTTCTGGCTGTCTGCACCGCGCCGGGCAAACCGGGTCGCAAGGCACAAAAGCTTGGGCCGGAAAGTCTGACACTGGAGCAGCGCGGAAAAGGCGCCAACACCCGTTTCATCCACAATATTGCGATGGAAGGCCGGGATGTTGCCGATAGCCTTCTTGTTACCGAGGTATTCACACCGCAGGGAAACTGGTCGTCCTATCCACCCCATAGGCACGACGAAGACAATTTTCCGGACATGACCTATCTGGAAGAGACATATTATCACCGCCTCAATCCGGCGCAGGGCTTCGGCTTCCAGCGTGTTTTCACCGAAGATGGAAGCCTTGATGAAACGATGGCGGTCTCTGACGGAGATGTCGTGCTCGTACCAAAGGGGCATCATCCATGTGGCGCACCTTATGGGTACGAGATGTATTATCTCAACGTGATGGCTGGCCCCTTGCGCAAATGGCGGTTCAAGAACCACCCCGATCACGACTGGATTTTCAAGCGCGATAATCCCTGACCTGGCCCAGATCTGACTTCAGAGCGAGGCCGACTCGTGTAAGCTATCGGCAAGTCTGTAGAAGACTTGCCGATTTGCTTTTTGGGAGAGTCAATTGAACGAGCGTGTACGCTTCCAGCTTTCGTCCGCAGTCTTTGTCATGCTGGCACGCGGACCAGAAATCTGCATGTTGCAGCGGAAGGCAACCGGATGGATGGACGGCTGGTTCAGCATTCCAGCCGGAGGGCTGGAGGCGGGCGAAACAATCCGGGCAGCAGCGGCACGTGAAGCTTTCGAAGAGACTGGTGTAGTCATAGCACCGGAAGCTCTAAAGCCAGTCCACACCTTGCACAGCTTGACGACTGGCAATCAATGGCTTGGTCATTTCTTCCGCGCAGATGAATGGACCGGCACGCCTACCCTATGTGAGCCAGACAAGCATGCCGATCTGCAATGGAGACGGCTGGACAATCTGCCGGATAATACGATTCCCTACGTCCGGCAGGCACTCCTCTACGCCGCTGGCAACGAGCCCTATTCAGAATATGGCTGGAATTGAAATTCCGGAAAGATCATATCCTCTTCTATAGACGGGCAACCTTCTTGAGATCATCGATCGCACCGGGCCCGGCTACGAAAACTTTGTTGCCCTTGGTGAGCTTTTCTCCGTCGACAGGGAAAGGATGCGCATAACCGCCCGCTTCACGCACGAGGCAAAAGCCCGCCATGCAATCCCAGGCATGCATATAAGGCTCATAATATCCGACCAGCCTGCCAGCCGCGACATAAGCAATCATCAGCGCGCCGGAACCATTGCGAATAAACGTTCCGCCCGCCTCAAGCAGGTCTTCCACGACTTTCGCCACGACCTGCGGCGTAACGTAGTTGTTAGCACCAATGCCCGTTACAGAATTGCGGATCGTGCGGCTCGGATCAAGAACCAGCTTCTTGCCATCAAGTGTAGCGCCCAGGCCTTTGGCCGAGGCATAAAGTTCGTCGAAACACGGGGCCTGGATAACGCCGATGACAGGCTCACCGTCTTTCAGAATGGCAATAGAAACACACCAGTTCGGCATGCCATTGACGAAAGGACTGGTGCCATCGATGGGATCCACAACCCAGGTGTAGCCCGAAGTGCCTTCATTCAGCCCGTATTCCTCTCCCAGAAAGCCGTCCTGAGAAAAGGTTTCCGACACACGGGCACGGATAAGCTGTTCGACGTCCCTGTCCGCAATCGATACCACATCCTGCGGATCACGCTTGGTCTCGATAATCAGCGTTTCACGCCGCATGAAATAGTTGAGAGCCTTGGCACCCGCCTCGCGCGCGATCTTTTCGGCAAGCGCCAGCCGCGCTTCTAATTCCTGTCGGGGATGGGAAGTCATAATGATTTTCCGATGAGAGATAAAGAAAGGCGCGACGTTTCTGCGCCTATTGATTGATAATGGCAAGCCCGCGCGTTTTGAACTCGATAGAGACATCGGTTTGCGGCGGCAGAGCCTCTTCGACCTCCGAATCGACAATGAAAAGCTTGCCGTGTTCGGTCTCAATTTCATACTCGATATGATCGCCGAGATAGGCCGAATGGGCAACACGACCGGGGAAGCCGCCGCCAGCCTTTGGCTGCAAAGTCACCGCATTTGGACGGATCGCAAGCTGCGCCGGACCCGGCCGGGCGTTGCGCGCGGTAATCCGGTGGGTCAGGCTACCCACACGAATGACAGCTTTGCCTTCGTCTGCTGTCATCACCTCACACGGCACAACATTAGCCTCTCCCATGAAATCCGCGATAAAGGCGGAGGCCGGTGTCTCATAGAGATCACGCGGGCTTCCCTTCTGTGCGATATTGCCCTCCTTCATGACGATGATTGTGTCGGATACAGCGAGCGCCTCGTCCTGATCGTGCGTGACATATACGGCGGTAAACCCGAGCCGTTGCTGGAGCTCGCGAATTTCAGTGCGCACCCGGCGACGTAGGCGCGCGTCGAGATTCGAAAGTGGCTCGTCCAGAAGCAGAACCTGGGGCTCCAGCACCAGAGCACGGGCCACCGCCACGCGTTGTTGCTGGCCACCCGACAGTTCTGCCGGAAGGCGATGCCCCATTCCTGCGAGACCGACGAGCTTCAACCCCTCTTCCGCACGTTCGCGCGCTTCCGCTTTTTTCAAGCCCGAAGATTCCAGACCGTAAGCCACATTGTCCAGCGAACTCATATGCGGAAAGAGCGCATAAGACTGAAAGACCATCGACACATCGCGCTCATTGGCTGGCAGATTGGTCACGTCCTTGCCGCCAATCAGGATGCGGCCCGACGTCGGGTGTTCAAGCCCCGCCAACAACCGCAATGTCGTCGTCTTGCCGCAACCGGACGGTCCAAGGAGCGTCACCAGAGTTCCCGGCTCGACAGTCAGGGATAGATCGGGCAAGGCGGTGAAGTTACCAAATTTCTTGGTGACATTTTCGAATGTAACGGAGCCGGGACGGATCGCAGTCATGCGGTTTTCTCCTGACGAACAGTGTTAACGGGAGGGACTGCGGCAACGCGGTTCTCGCGCCTAAGTTTGCGTTCACCCACGAGAAGCTGAAAGCCTGTAATGACCACGATCATCACCACGATCAGCATTGAGGAATACGCAATCGCGACACCGAACTCCCCGTTTTCAACGAGGCCAACGATATAGGATGTCGCCATGTTGTATTGGGCAGAAACGAGGAAAATGACCGCGCTAATGGATGTAATGGCGCGCACGAAGGAATAGACCAGTGCAGCTGTGATTGCTGGACGCAGCAGTGGCAGAATGATCTTTCGGATCGTGCGGAAACTGTTTGCCCGCAGCGTCAGGGAAGCTTCATCGAGACTCTTGTCGAGCTGGCTCATGGCGGCGATCCCGCCGCGTACGCCAACCGGCATGTTGCGGAAGACGAAACATGCAATCAGGATCAATGCAGTACCGGTCATTTCAAGCGGTGGCAGATTGAAAGCCATAATGTAGCTGACGCCGATAACAGTACCCGGAATGGCGAAGCTCAACATCAAGGCAAATTCGAATATATTTCGCCCCACGAAACGCTGGCGAACGATCAGATAGGCCGTTAGCAAACCGACTGCCGCAGTCAGCGGTGCCGAGAGCAGCGAAATTTCCATGGTCGTCCAGAACGAATTCCAAGCTACACCGGTCCACCCGATACCGTTTTCGGTCCAATTGATAGAAAACGCGCGCGCGTAGTGTTCAATGGTCAGTGTATTGTCGAGCCCCCATTGCCGTACGAAGCCGCCGATAAGGATCATAGCATATACAACGACAGTGAAAATCATCCACGGAATGACAAGAGCATAAACGCCGATCTTTAGCCCGCGCGGCAACCCGGCATGCATGCCGGAATCGCCCTTGCCGGTCACCGTCGCGAAATTCTTGCCCGAGAGCCAGACGCGCTGGATAAGAAATGCGGTCAATGTAAAGCAGAGTAGCACGATGGCGAGAACCGCCGCGCGGGATGGATCGTTCTGCGCGCCCACCACGGCGAAGAATATTTCGGTCGAAAGTACGCCATTGCTGCCCCCGAGTACCATCGGATTGCCAAAATCTGCCATGCTTTCGATGAATGCGATGAGGAATGCATTGGCAAGCCCCGGAGCCATCAGTGGTAGTGAAACCCTGCGAAAAGTACGCCAGCGATCGGCGCGCAAGGTTTGCGACGCCTCTTCCATAGACGGCGACACACCTTCTACAACACCGATAAGCACGAGGAAGGAAATCGGCGTGAAAGACAGGACCTGTGCGATCCAAATGCCGATGAGGCCATAAAGCCACCGGCCGGGCTCGACACCAAATATATTGGAGATCTGCTCCGTCACTACACCTGCGCGACCAAAAAGCAATGTCAATGCAAGGCCGACAACGAAAGGCGGTGTGATGATCGGCAATATGGTGAGAAGCCGGAGACCTTTCTTGAAAGGGAAGCCTGTACGGGTCGCAACAAGTGCAAAGGCAAGACCCATTACCGTGGATCCCGTTGCTGTCATCAGCGCCAGCCACAATGTGCGCCACGCGACACCACATCGCCCCTCATCGATAACGCAGGCCAGACTCCAGATGGAGGAATTCTGAATGTTCCCTATGAAACCATCAGGCTTGAATGAGCCGTCGAAATCCTGCACCGATCCGGCAAACATGCTGATAACAGGATAGAAGACGAATACAGCAACCAATGCGACAAGCAGGGTAATGGAAGAGACGACGAATGCGTCTCCCTTCATTACGCCGCGTTCTGCGAGACCAAACGAGAAAATCAGCAGAAAGCAGAAGCCCGTCAGGATTGCTCCGGCACCGAAGGCCGGCTGGCCATCAGAAAGTGCACCGAACAGGTTTTCACTGATTGTCCAGTTCCAGCCGGAAAAGCCGATGGCCAAGCCTTGCAGCGCCAGGAAAATCACGCCAAGAAGGCTCGCCCATATCAAAACGCTGCTCCGACGTTCAACAGGCAATAGGAAGCGGGCGGCAGCACAAAGCAGCATGAACACAGCGACAGCGCCAAGCCAAGGGCGCCCGAAGAAGATGATCTGCCACAGGCCGGGTGCCGTCGCACCATCGCCGAACATTCCGTCTAGCCAGACGAAACTCAGAAAGCCGTCTTCTATGCGATACCACGGCAACAAGACAAATGCCGCGAACGCCAGCGCCAGAACGATATCCAGTCTGCGATTATGCTGTTTCATGGATGTCTGCGTCCCTCCAGATCAGGATTTCTGAGGAATGACTGGGGCTTCGGCCCTGCATATTTCAGCAATGCCATGACCTTGTTCCACCATTCGGGACAGCTGCGTCGAACAACGTGAGCGACGCACCCGAATTTCAAGCCAATGACAGATCAGTTGGCGTGCGCGCCGATTTCCTTATCCCAGCGCTCGAGCAATTCCTTGCGCTTCGCTGGCTCGCCATAGGTCTTGAAATCGTAATCAATAAGCTTGATATCCTCGAAGCGCGGGGATTCCTCTGGAACCTCAGCTGATTTGTTCGAAGGCAACTGGAAGGATTTCGCATCTTTCATATGCGACTGCACTTCTGCCGTCAGCGCCCAGTCATACCACTTCTTGGCGTTCTCGAGATTCTTGGCGCCCTTGATGATCGACATGGAGCCGATCTCGTAGCCAGTGCCTTCACATGGAGCGACCGATTTGATTGGGAAGCCCTCTGCCGTCATCGACACCGCATCATGCATGAAGACAATACCGATACCCGTTTCACCACGCGCCGCAGATTTGACGGGAGCCGAGCCGGATTTGGTGTACTGCGATACATTATCGTTGAGCTTCTTCAGATAATCATAGGCTTTTTCCTCGCCCATGATCTGCACCAGAGTCGCCAGCGCTGTATAGGCAGTACCGGAAGAGTTCGGATTGGCCATCTGGATTTCGCCCTTATAAGACGCATCGAGCAGATCGGCCCAGCATTTCGGCTCTTTCAGGTTCTTCTTGGCAAGAATATCGGTGTTGTAACCCCAACCGAGCGCACCGGCGTAAACACCAACCGTACGAAAGCCAGAGCTTTCGGCCTGCTTCTTGGCCCAATCATTCAACTGGTCGAGCATCGGGGATTTGTATTCGAGCGTCAGCCCCTCAGCCGCGGCCTGAAGATGTGGATCACCTGTGCCGGCCCACCAGATATCTGTCTTCGGATTGCGCGCTTCGGCCCGTACCTTGGCATAGGTTTCGCCCGAAGAAAGTCGCACCATGTTGACCTTGATGCCGGTATCCTTCTCGAACATGTTCTTCATCTGCTCACAGATGACTACGTCCGCGGAACAGATGAGATTGAGATTACCTGCGGCCTGCGCAGAAAAAGCAAATGAAGATACGCCCGCGGCCAGCGCCGCAATCAGAAATGCCGAACGCATTGTTTTCCTCCCTTTATACGACGCCTCCACGCCGACGCTTTTGCAAGCGTGTGCACAGTCTTTGCCTTTTATGAAAGCCTGTCAATGCCTTTGTAAATTTTATTCTGAAATTACAAAAAATAATTCAATCATTCTGTTTTTGGTTATCAGTTGCACAGCCATGCAAGCTTTATCGACAAAAGAAAAAGGCGGCCAAAGCCGCCCCAGGCTGCTGACAAACCTCCGGCAGGGTCAAAATGACCTCAGATTCACGGAACGTCCCAGATTCAGAACGTGAACAAATCGGAATCAAAACCCCTCGTTTTTGACTGCTTCCAAAAATCGAGGGGTTTGTAATCAATCTGAGGCGGCCAAAGCCGCCCTTCTCATTGTTTTCTATTTCACTTTCGATCAGCCGATGGCCATCAGGCTAGCATTGCCACCGGCAGCAGTCGTATTAATGGAGGTCGAAACTTCTTCCAACAGCCAGTTGAGACAATAGGCGTCCGGGTTGCTTGCCAATTCTTCCGTGGGAGCAGCCTGTGTCAGGACCAACGGTCCGGGAAGCGTTGCAAGCTTCTTGTTGATCTCAACGATGCGTTCAACATCTCCTTCGACCAGCGCACCAGCAAACGGTGCATCGGATTCCCAGTTATTCGTCCAGATTGTGCGCGCTGCCACCGAAGTGGGAATATCTTTCAGCACATCCCGCAATCCCGAAGCTTCATCGATGTAAGCAGTATTGCCCGTGGCTAGTGCGGCAGTCATCTGTCGATAAAGGCCTGTTTCCGTCTGCGGAACCAGCAGGATGTTTCCGCGCGGATGCAACGCATAAAGATTGCGCTCGCCGACCGGGCCCGGCAGTTCAAGATCAAGGCCGAGGGCCGAAGCACTGCCGGTATCACGTGCAGCTTGCGCCAGATCGTTCATCCCGCGTTGGCCAAGCCATTTGGCAAAATCCTTGAGCGCTGGATCGGTGTGAACCGAGCTATGGCGCGGCGGGATCGGCGCTGTATCGACCAGTCGTCCGAGATAAAGTGGGCCCCCTGCCTTCGGACCGGTACCGGACAGGCCACGACCGCCAAATGGTTGCACGCCGACAATCGCACCGATGACGTTGCGGTTGATATAGACGTTACCGACGCGAATACGGTCGGCGACATTGGCGATGGTTTCGTCAAGACGCGTATGCAGACCGAAGGTCAGGCCATAGCCCGTCGCGTTGATATCGTCGATCAGGCGCTCCATGTCGTCGCGCTTGTAACGGACCACATGCAGAACCGGGCCAAAGACTTCCCGCTTCAGATCGCGCAGCGAATTGATTTCAACGATGGTTGGTGCAACGAAAGTTCCGTTCTCCGTTTCAGAACCGAGCGGAAGCTGTTCCACCTTGCGACCGAGATCACGCATTCCCTGAACGTGCTTTTCAATGATATTCTTGGCTTCATCGGTGATAACTGGACCGATATCGACCTTCAGCTTGTCGGTGCGACCAATGGTCAGTTCTTTCAGGGCACCCTTGAGCATCGCCAGGATACGGTCTGCGACATCTTCCTGCAGGCAGAGAACCCGCAGTGCTGAACAACGCTGACCAGCACTATCGAATGCGGATGCAATTACGTCAAACACGACCTGTTCAGCCAGCGCGGATGAATCCACTATCATTGCATTCTGACCGCCCGTCTCAGCGATCAGCGGGATCGGCTTGCCATTCGGCAGCAGACGTGAGGCAAGCTGGGCCTGAATGAGACGGGCAACTTCGGTCGAGCCGGTGAACATCACACCACAGGTTTCCGGCGCTGCAACCAGTGCCGCTCCGATCCGACCATCACCCGGAAGAAGCTGCAGCGCATCGGCCGGAATGCCAGCCTCATGCAGGATACGAACACCTTGCGCTGCAATAAGCGGGGTCTCTTCGGCAGGCTTTGCCAAGACCGGATTACCAGCCACAAGTGCTGCGGCAATCTGGCCGGTAAAGATCGCCAACGGAAAGTTCCACGGGCTGATGCAGACCACGGGTCCCAGCGCCTGGTGACCAACGCCCAACGTGCGACGAGTCTGCTCTGCATAATAACGCAGGAAATCTATGGCTTCGCGTACTTCTGCAATCGCGTTCGGCATGGATTTACCAGCTTCACGCATGATGAGGCCGAGCAGAACCGGCATATCGCACTGCATGATATCCGCTGCGCGCTCAAGACAAGCCGCACGTTCGGCTGGCGCAACTGCAGACCAGCTTGCCGTGGCCTTCTGTGCCGCCTTCATGGCTTTCGCTAAGCCAGCTTCGGCGATCTCCGTCACCGTACCGACAACATCGTTCCGGTCTCCAGGGTTGAGAACCGAGCGGCTGGTTCCCTTAACCTTGGCTCCGACAACCTGAGGTTCCGATGTCCACACGCGGCTGGCACTGTCCTTCAAAATCGTGCTGAGTTCAGCGAGCGTGACTTCATTCGACAGGTCGAAACCGTCAGAGTTCTTGCGAGCGCCATAGAGATTTTCCGGCAGGGCAATCTGGTCATGGCGCGCACCGACGACAGCCATTGAGCGAACGACTTCTACCGGGTCGGCGATCAGTTCATCGACGGAAACACTTTCGTCGCCGATGCGATTGACGAAGGACGAGTTCGCGCCATTCTCGAGAAGTCGGCGAACAAGGTAGGCGAGAAGCGTTTCATGTGTGCCGACCGGCGCATAAATACGAGCTGGACGGCCAAGTTTTTCAGCACCGACAACTTCATCATAAAGCGGTTCACCCATGCCATGCAGGCACTGGAACTCGAACTTTCCGGTTTTGAAATCCGGACCAGCCAGATGATAGATTGTGGCCAGCGTCTGAGCATTGTGCGTTGCGAATTGCGGGAAAACGGCATCTGTTGCCGCAAGGAGCTTGCGTGCACATGCAATGTAGGAAACGTCAGTATGTACCTTGCGGGTATAAACCGGAAAGTCTTCCAGACCGTCAACCTGTGCGCGCTTGATTTCGGCGTCCCAATAGGCGCCTTTCACCAGACGAACCATGACGCGGCGCTTGTTCTGACGGGCCAGGTCGATGATGAAATCAAGTACGAACGGGCAACGCTTGCCATAGGCCTGCACCACGAAGCCGATGCCTTCCCAATCTGCCAGATCCGGATCTTCGATCAGGCTTTGCAGCAGATCAAGCGACAGCTCCAGACGGTCAGCTTCCTCGGCATCGATGTTCAGGCCGATATTATAGGACTTGGCGATAGCAGCGAGGGCCTTCACCTTCGGCAACAACTCTCCCATGACGCGTTCACTCTGCGAACGGACATAGCGCGGATGCAAAGCGGACAACTTGATGGAAATGCCGGGACCGTCATAGATGCCGCGACCGGCGGAGGCGCGACCAATGGCGTGAATGGCAGTTTCGTAATCCTTGTAATAACGCTCAGCGTCGGCAGCGGTGGTCGCAGCCTCACCCAGCATATCGTAGGAATAGCGGAAGCCACGTTCTTCCAGCAGCTTGGCGCGCTTCAGCGCTTCATCGATGGTTTCTCCGGTGACAAACTGCTCACCCATCATCCGCATGGCCATGTCGACACCGCGACGAATGACGGGTTCACCGCAACGGGCGATCAGGCGTGTCAGGGCAGCCGACAGACCGCGATCATTGACCGTATTTGTCAGCTTGCCCGTGACGACAAGTCCCCAGGTCGCAGCATTGACGAAGAGCGAGCGCCCGCCGCCGATGTGAGACTTCCAGTCACCATTCGAAATCTTGTCCCGGATGAGCGCGTCTCGCGTCGCCATGTCTGGAATGCGCAGCAGCGCCTCGGCAAGGCACATAAGCGCCACACCTTCCTGGCTCGACAGCGAATATTCATGCACTAGGCCTTCGACGCCCGTCCCCTTATGCTTGGCACGCAGCGCTTCAATCAGCTTGCGAGCAGTGGAGCGGATTTGCTTCGCCGTTTCTTCCGGCAGAGCGGCCTGCGCCGCCAACGCCGAAACGCATTCGGTCTCCGGGCGGCGATAAGCGACGGTAATCGCCTGCCTCAACGCGCTCTGCTCGCGGATCGGCGGTGCAAAATTCTGGAAAACCGGATTGACGGGAGCGGATAGGGTATCGGTCATGATTTAATGCTCGCAAGTAATAACAACCTAGAGCGTTTGTGCTCAGTTTAGCTCTGCTTTATGTGGGAGCACACTACCATTTGTACAGATTGCGTTCTGCCTTGTTTCACGCCATATGAGGGAATATCGATCTTATTATCAGCTAAAAAATAGGCTAAACGGATGCGCAAGATAGATTCTGTGGACGATTTGGATCAGTTCGACAGGCGTATTTTGGAAGTACTGAGCGAAGACGGACGCATTTCCGTAACAGAACTCTCTAAAAAAGTCGGCCTTTCCAAGACTCCATGTCAGGCGAGGCTGAAAAGACTGGTCAATGAAGGTTATATTGTCGGTTTTCGCGCCGCCATTGATCCCGAGAAACTCGGCCTTGATCATATCGCCTTTACGACGGTCAAGCTATCCGACACACGTGAAGCCGCGCTTGAAGCCTTCAACATGGCCGTGCGCAAGATACGTGAAGTCGAAGAGTGCCACATGATCGCAAGCTCCTTCGACTATCTTCTGAAAGTACGAACGCCCAACATCCGGCGTTACCGCGAGGTGCTGGGCGAAAAGATTTCGAGCCTGCCCAATGTGGCAAGCACCTCCACTTTTGTTGTGATGGAGTCGGTCAAGGACAACCGTCCGGTAAGGGTATATCCGGGCGCCCTGTAATTTTCAGTTATAATGGCTCACCTGCCAGATAACGCTCGAGCGTTTTGACAGTCCCATCCTGCCAGATGCGCAAAAGCGCGGATGAAAAAGCCGCCACATAAGCTGGATTTGAAGCAAGCGAACCAAAGATATCATCCATCGCGAGCCATGCCGCCGGATTGCTTTTTGCAAGAGCCGCCTGCTTGGTCAGGCGATCCCATGACGGATCGTTCGGTTCAATAATCGAGCCGCTATCGCTCGTACCGTAGCAGTAGCGGCACCAGAACGCGGAAACGAGCGCCAGCCCTGTCACGGATTTGCCTTTTGCTACCCGATCAGAAGCAGTTGGCAGAATGAATTTCGGCTGACGGTTGGAACCATCAAGACACAGGCGACGGATCGTATCGCCGATGCTTGGATTGGCGAAACGTTCGTCAATGAGGATACGATAGTCTTCGAGATTGGTATCCGGTACCGGTGGCACTTCTGGAATGATC
Source organism: Brucella oryzae (assembly GCF_041929965.1). Taxonomy (NCBI): domain Bacteria; kingdom Pseudomonadati; phylum Pseudomonadota; class Alphaproteobacteria; order Hyphomicrobiales; family Brucellaceae; genus Brucella; species Brucella oryzae. The sequence goes on from NZ_JBHEEO010000001.1 coordinate 274,549, forward strand.
TCATCTTTGGTAAGTTTTTCCAGATAGCGCCGGATCAGCGAATGCTCCATCGCTTCATGCACGAAATGTATGTCGAGCAATCCGCCGGGATAGGCAATGGCCGCGTGACCGCCATTCAGAATGCGGATTTTCATCAGTTCATAAGCAGCAACCTGATCAGTGAACGTGACACCGACTTTTTCCAATGCAGGACGCCCAGTGGGGAAATTGTCCTCCATCACCCATTGCTTGAACACTTCACAGAAAACCGGCCACCCGTCTTCAACCCCGAAATCCTTCGCAGCGATTTCACGCTCGCGCGCGCCGGTGGCGGGCGTGATGCGATCCACCATCGAATTCGGGAAAGCGACATTGGCGGAAATCCAGTCGGCAAAGGTCGGGTCGCTCAGCTTGGCAAGCCCCGTCACGGCGTCTTCCGTCACATGCCCGTTACCCGGAATGTTATCACAGGACATGACCGTGAAAGGCTGAACGCCTGCCGCCTTACGCAGTTTCAGCGCCTGCACGATCAGGCCGAACACGGTCTTGGGACGGTCTGGATGCGCGGCATCCGCTACAATATCCGGATGGGCAGGATCGAAAGTCTGGCTCGCCGGATCGATATAATAGCCGCCCTCGGTGATGGTCATCGAAACGATGCGCGTATCCGCTGATGTGAGATAAGCCATCAGGACCTTGCGCCCTTCCTCTGTCGAAATGGTCACATAATCGACCATCGACGCGGTGATGCGCGCGCCCGCATGATCGGCCTCCTGTTCCACAACAGTCGTCAGCCAGTCCTGTGCCTTGAGCGTATCACGCATGGCATCATCGCTCGCGCGCACGCCAGCACCCACCAGCGCCCAGTCATGCCCCTCGCCGCTCGCGAACAGATCGTCCAGATAGACCGCCTGATGCGCGCGGTGAAAATTGCCGACGCCAAAATGCACGATACCTGGCTTCAGCCCAGCAGGGTCGTAGCCGGGCTTGTGCACCTTATCGAAACTTTGAAGCGTTGCGCGCGATAGCTTGGTCATGACGGTATCCTCTATTCAATCGGGTACGAACTGAACTTTCAATCGGCCGGGTATCCAAAGTTTCAATTCCAACCTTGTTTCACGCCATCCAATTGCCGCCATCGACACCGAAGGTCTGGGCAAGGATATAGTCGCTGTCCGAAGAAGCGAGGAACACGGCCATGCCGGTAATATCCTCCGGCGTCGCGAAGCGACCGATCGGCACCGATTTCGCCACGGCAGCCTTTTTCTCACCCGGCTTCAAACCTTCCCATTTGGCGAAATTCGCATCCACTACGTCCCAATGTTCGCCATCGACCACACCCGGCGCAATCGCATTGACATTGATGCCGTGCTTGACGAGCGCGAGAGCTGCCGACTGCGTAGCAGAGATGATGGCAGCCTTAGACGCGCAATAGAGGGTCACCAGCGCCTCGCCGCGACGACCGGCCTGGCTCGCCATATTAATGATCTTGCCGCCGCGTCCGCGCTTGATCATCACGTTCGAAACCGCCTTCATCATGAAGAGCGGCCCCTTCAGGTTGATGCCGAGCACACGCTCATAGCTGTCCTCGGTCAATTCGTTGATAGGGGCCATATCGAAGATCGCGGCATTATTGACCAGAATATCAATGCCGCCATATTCCGCATCGATCTCCGCCACTACTTTGTCGATCTGATTGAGGTCGGTCACGTCAAGCTTTACCGCCTTGACCGATGGGCCAATACCGCGTGCGGCCTCTTCTGCCCGCTCAATATTAATATCGGCAATAATAACCTTCGCGCCCTCGCGTGCATAGGCTTCAGCAAAGCCAAGTCCGATACCGCGCGCGGCACCAGTGATGAGGGCCACCTTGTCTTTCAGTCTCATGGGGATACTCCGGGATATTGCAGCCTGCACTCACAGGTGAGTTTTCTTTTCCGTCAGCAATAATGGATGCTGTTCAAAGCGCTCCAAAGCCCTGCCGTCGGGACTAAACAAATGCGCGTCTGTCGGGTCAAAACCCAGCTTAGCCGTTTCGTGTGCACGCGCCGTGCTGCCACCGCCTGCCTCCGCAACAATCAGTCCGGTTGCGCTTTCATTTTGCACATAGAGATAAGTCTCACCGCCAAGGCGTTCGACAACCATGATCTCGCCTTCGAGGATACCATCCGCTGTCGGATGAAGGTGTTCCGGACGAATACCGAGAACCAACGGCGCACCAGTGCTTACGCCTTCGCTTTTGACGGGCGCTTTGACAGAACGTCCATTTGTGAGCTCAACCGTCACCCCGTCTGCATCGACGGCACTGGCCTTGACCTCGATGAAGTTCATGGTCGGTGAACCGATAAAGCCAGCCACAAAACGATTGACCGGATGGTGGTAAAGCTCCAGCGGCGACCCCACCTGCTCTACCTTCCCGTCTCGAAGAACCACGATCTTGTGTGCGAGCGTCATCGCTTCCACCTGATCATGCGTGACATAGATCATCGTTGCATTCAGTCGGTCATGCAGACGCGCCAACTCGATACGCATTTGCACACGCAGCGCCGCATCGAGATTGGACAGCGGTTCATCGAACAGGAAAATCTTCGGTTCGCGCACCATAGCGCGTCCAATGGCAACGCGCTGTCGCTGGCCGCCAGAAAGCTGCTTCGGCTTACGGTCAAGCAGTTGATCGAGTTGCAGAGTTTTTGCGACCTCTTCCACCTTGCGGTCACGCTCGGCTTTGCCAACACCTGCAAGCTTGAGCGCGAAACCCATATTGTCGCGCACGTTCATATGAGGGTAGAGCGCATATGTCTGGAATACCATTGCAAGACCACGCTCATCCGGCGGTGTATCGTTGCATTTCTGCCCATCGATCAAAAGATCACCGCTGGTGATTTCTTCCAGCCCCGCAATCATCCGCAAAAGCGTGGATTTTCCCGAACCGGACGGCCCGACGAAGACCACGAATTCGCGGTCTTCGATATTAAGGTCCACACCCTTGATGACGTCGATATTGCCGAAAGACTTGGTGGCGTTATGAAAAGAAAGCGTAGCCATGGGGTTCCCTTTATTTCACGGCACCGAAGGTGAGACCGCGCACCAGCTGGCGCTGCGTAACCCAACCGAAGACGAGGATCGGCGCGATGGCGAGCGTCGAAGCTGCCGAGAGTTTTGCCCAGAAAAGCCCTTCCGGTGACGAGAAGGACGCGATGAATGCGGTGAGAGGCCCGGCCTGCGAGGCCGTGAGATTGAGGCTCCAGAAGGCTTCATTCCAGCACAGGATGATCGAAAGAAGCGCCGTCGACGCGATGCCCGGTAGGCTCAACGGCAGGAGCAGATAGCGTATCTGCTGGCCGACCTTCGCCCCGTCCATGCGGCTCGCCTCAAGGATTTCATGCGGCACTTCCTTGAAGAAGGAGTAGAGCATCCAGACCACAATCGGCAGATTGGAAAGGGTGAAGATGATGATCAGCCCCGTGCGCGTATCGAGAAGCCCGGTGTCGCGGGCCAAAAGATAGATCGGCACCAGAACACCTACCGCTGGCAGCATCTTGGTGGAGAGCATCCACAACAGCAGATCCTTGGTGCGCTTTCCAGGGAAGAACGCCGCCGCATAAGCCGCTGGCACCGCGATGATGAGCGAGAGAATAGTCGCGCCCAGGCTTTCAATGATGCTATTCATAGCATAGCGGAAATAATCAGCGCGCTGATTGACCGCGGCAAAATTCTCCAGCGTCGGCTCAAAGAACAGTTTTGGCGGCGCCACTGCGTCGATTTCCGTCTTGAATGCGGCAAGCAGCATCCATAGGATTGGAAAGAACATCAGCAGCGCCACGACCCAGCCAATGATTCCGGCCGAGACGGCGGCCTTGTTGATCTTGCGTTTTGCAGCCATCGGTCAGCCCCCCTAATTATCCAGATTTCGTGCGACAGTCCGGATTAGGAACGCCGCAACGATGTTGGCGAGGATAATGGCGATAACGCCAGCTGCGGAAGCGCCGCCTATATCCCATTGCAGGAGCGCTTTCAGATAGATGAAATAGGTAAGTGTCGTCGTCGCAATACCCGGTCCACCCGAAGTGGTGACAAGAATTTCGGCAAACACCGACAGAAGAAAGATCGTCTCGATCATGATGACGACCGAGATCGGGCGCAGTAGATGCGGCAGCACGATATAATAGAACATTACCGGGCCTTTGGCCCCGTCAAGGCGCGCCGCTTCCATCTGTTCCCGATCCAGAGACTGCATTGCCGTCATCAGGATCAACGTCGCAAACGGCACCCATTGCCAGGACACAATTATGATGACGGAAGCCATAGGAAACTGTGAGAACCAGTCGATGACCGGCAATCCAAAACTGCGTGAAATGAAGGCAAACAGCCCGTTGACCGGGTGCATCAAAAGGTTTTTCCAGATCAGCGCCGACACTGTCGGCATGACGAAGAACGGCGCAATGACCAAAAGCCGCGCAATGTTCTTGCCCCAGAAATCCTGATCGAAGACGACGGCAAAGAGCACGCCGAGGACGACCGATGTCACCAGAACCGACACGACAAGGATCAGTGTCTTGGCGATTGCCGACCATAATGTAGGATCGGATAAAAGGAAGGAATAATTCGAGAATCCGGCAAAACCGGTAACGAACGGATTGATGAGATTGTAATATTGAAACGAAAACCACAAGGTCATCGCCAGTGGAACGATCATCCATAGCAGAAGCAGAATGACTGCTGGAGCGAGCAGCGGCCCGGTGCGGACACTGCGACGTGACTTTGTGCCTGTGGCCAATGCATGGTTTGCTGGCATCCGGACGTATCCTCCCATTCCCGTTTCGGATTCGCCTTAGCGAACCTCTACGAAAATCAGATCTGCCGCCCTCCTCCTACCAAAGGCGGCAGAACTTTATTTTCAAGGCTACTTGATGTAACCGGCCTGAGTCATGATCTGTTCGACCTGACGCTGTGCACCATCAAGCGCCGCATCGACACTCTGCTGACCGGCAACAGCCGACGAAATTGCCTGCCCAACCAGCGTGCCTATGGCCTGGAATTCAGGAATGGCGACAAACTGGATGCCGGTATAAGGGACCGGGTCCTTGGTCGGCTTGGTCGGGTCGGCAGATTCGATGGCTTTCAGCACCGTATCCGCAAACGGAGCTGCCTTCTTGTATTCCTCATTGGCATAGGTGGACTGGCGTGTGCCCGGAGGAACGGCAACCCAACCCTCAGACTTGCCGACGAGCTCGACATATTCCTTCGAGGTCGCCCATTTCAGGAACGACTTCGCGGCTTCCGCCTTCTTGCTCGATGCCGGAATTGCGAGGTTCCATGACCACGCCCATGAGGAACCGTTTGGCGTCACCTCGACCGGTGCTTTGGTAAAGGCAACCTTGTCGGCAACCTGACTCTGCTTTGGATCATAGATACGCCCAGCCGCCGAGGTAGCATCGATCCACATGGCGCAATGGCCGGTCGAGAACAGAGCTTGATTTTCGTTGAATCCGTTCGAGGTAATTCCGGGAGGACCTGCTTCCTTCATCAGATCGACGTAGAAGTTGATCGCCTTCTTCCATTGGTCTGAATTGATCTGGGGCTTCCAGTTTTCATCGAACCATCTGCCACCGAACGTATTGATCAGCGTACCGAGGTAAGCCATGTTTTCGCCCCAGCCCGGCTTTCCGCGCAGGCAGAGACCATATTGTTCTTTGGACTTGTCGGTCAGCTTGGTCGCAAAATCCTTGATTTCTGCATAGGTTGGCGCATCGGGCATTTTAAGGCCCGCCGCGTCAAACAAGTCCTTGCGATAAAGTGTAAACGAGCTTTCGGCATAGAATGGCACGGCGTAAAGCTTGCCATCGACCGTCAGACCGGCGCGAACCGGCTTGATGAGATCGTCATAGCCGTAATCATCACCAAGATCATCAACCGACAGAAGCCAGCCAGCTTTGCCCCAGATCGGCGTTTCGTAACCGCCAATGGTCAAGATATCGAACTGGCCGCTCTTGGTGGCAATATCGGTCGTGACGCGCTGACGCAGCACGTTTTCTTCAAGTACAACCCAGTTGATTTTATTGCCGGTGGCTTTTTCCCATTCCGGCGACAGCTTCTGCATGATGATCATGTCACCATTATTGACCGTCGCAATGGTGAGCTCTTCCGCCCACGCAGCCCCCGACATAACTGCAACACCTGCAGCAGACGCAATAAGCGCTGCAACATAAGACTTGGTCCGCATTTCGTCTCCTCCTTTACGAATGCATAGCAAAATTCTTACATATGTAAAATTTATGGCGCGAGCTTCCGTAGCTTGTCAAGCACGGTTTTCAATTTTGCGTTGCGAAGAGAAACGACCGCTTTTATGACCAGTGCTGGGGGCCGAAATCGCGGACATTTCCACCTGCCAAATTCACGAACCGATGTTTTAGCACGTATGGGTATTCACCGCATCATTCTCTGCGAACACATTTGTCTGCTTGACGTTTTGCCCCGCCTTTGACAGTTTGGCTGGACTTCGCCTAGAGAAGAACCAAGGCGAGCGGAGCTGGAGGAACATCCTGAAATCGTTGAAGAAGCGGCAACCGGGGCCAGACTTTGTCCTGAGAAATCAGCACATTCCAGTTTACGCGGCGGCTTCGCAGAAAACAGCATCGTCGTGTGCACCTAGGCCGCGACAACTGACGAACAGGACGTAAAGACGTGCGAAAGACAATACGCACCATGGAGGATTTTTCGGAGTTTGTTGGGCTTTCCCGCCCGACGGTTTCGAAATATTTCAGCGATCCGTCGTCCGTCCGTCCCAAGACCCGCGAACTGATCGAAGCCGCGATCAAGCAATCCGGCTTTCGGCCCAATCTTTTCGCGGTAAATCTCAATCGACGTCGTACGACAATTCTAGGTATAATTATCCCCAACCAGCTTGATCATTTCTACATGGCTATGACGAAGCGGTTGCAGACGCTCGCGGAGCAACGCGGTTATCTTGCGATTGTTTTGTCATCCGATGGCAAGCCTGAGCTGGAAAAACAGGCCATCGAAACTCTGCGTTCGCTCAATGTTGCTGGCGCTATCATTGCACCGCTCGGCGAAGAGTCACAACATTCGACACTGGCGCGTCTCGCCGAAGACGTCCCGATTATCTATGTCGACTCCCCGCTCGACAACACCTCGCCCTTCGTCGGCACCGACAATCTCAAGTCCTTCCATCTGATTGTCGATTATCTGTGCCGCTCAGGCAGCGAGCCCTGTTATTTTTCGATGCCGATGGTCAATAACAACGCGATCAAACGACAAGATGCCTATCGACAGGCCATGGAAAAGCTGGGTTATGAGCCGCGCATCGTCGATCTCGAACAGAGTCGCAGCTGGGATTTCGAACATTACGCCTTCGAGCAAACCGCGCGCATTTTGCGTGAAAAGGGGCACCTTCCAACAAGCACTGTTCTGTGCTCCAACGACCGCATCGCCTTCGGCGTAGCCGGTGCACTCTGGCAGGCTGGTTTGAAAATCGGCAGGCTCAAGGATTGCGACGTTCGTGTCGCCGGACACGACAACAATCCGCTATCGGAATATACCTGTCCGCCACTCACCACAGTGGCGCAGGATTATAATGAAATCGGGCGACTGGCGATTGAGCTCTTGTTTCGAACATTGGGGGAAACAACGGACGACCGACTGGAATTGCCGGAAACGCAACGCATTCTGCTCAATGCAGAAATCAAGCTGCGCATGAGCGCATGAAAATGGCGGGTTAACCCGCCATTTTAATTTTCTTTTTTAGTTCAGACCGAGCGTCCCGCGCAGAGTAGAAAGATCTTCGGCAAGCGTGGTCACCGGACCGGCAAGTGCTTTGCGATCATCATCCGACAGCTTGTCGTAGGATTCGTAACCGTCACCTTTCTTGTATTTTTCAAGAATATCGTCGACCGTCTTAAAATTGGCTTCCACCTTCTTCACGAGATCTGGATTTTCCTTTTCAAGCAGCGGCTTGAACAGTTCAACGATCTTCTGCGCGCCATCGACATTGGCTTTGAAATCCCAAAGATCGGTGTGACTGTAACGATCTTCCTCACCGGAAATCTTGGTTGCAGCAACTTCCTCAAGCAAAGCAGCGGCGCCACCGACGACCTTTTCCGGTGGGACGGTGAGGTCTTTTACACGCTTCTGAAGTTCCAGCACATCTGCGTAGAGCTTGTCGGCAACCGGAGCGAGTCCTTCGGTTGAATTCTGCGCAAACAGGCCATACTCGATGCGATGGAACCCGATAAAGTCTTCCGACTTCTCGCCGTTTTCATGGTCATCGGCGCGGCTGTCGATCGAAGCGTCAAGATCGGCGAAAAGCTCGGCAATCGGCTCGATCTTTTCGTAGGAAACGCGCGATGAAGGATAAAGCTCCTTGGCCTTTTCCAAATCGCCTACCTTGACCGCGTCGGTGAAAGCCTTGGTGTCCTTTACTAGAACGTCGAGGTTTTCCTGCACATAGACTTTGTAGTCAGCAATCGGCTGAACAAGGTCCAGCGGCGAAACTTCGGCCTTGGCTGCGCCGAAGCTGAGCGTGAGGGCAACGGCACATGCCGATGCGAGCAATGGCAGACGAGATTTCATATTTAGCCTCTCCAGATTAAGCACATTACGAAAAATGCGTGTTAAATCAAAAACTTGAGATGCGATCCTTACCTACGGGCATTTTGCGGACCGCTTGCCTCCAAAAGTGCGCGCGCGTAGTAGTCCTTATGATCCTGAACACCCGGCAGCGCGAAGAAATACCCGCCCCCAATTGGTTTCAGGTATTCTTCCAACGGCTCGCCGTTGAGCCGGTTCTGAACAGTGATGAAGCCCTTTTCCAGATCGGCCTGATAGGCGATGAAGAGCAGGCCCATATCAAGCTGGCCCGACTTGCTGACGCCGTTTGAATAGTTGAATGGCCGACGCAGAATAAGGTGTTGCTCAGCATTGGCATCCCGCGGATTTGCCAGTCGGATATGCGAGTCGAGCCGTGTGACCTTGCCATCCGCATCCTTCGCATAATCGGGAACATCGGCTTCGGTTTTACCGTCAAACGGCGCACCGCTATCCTTGCGGCGTCCGAAAATGGCTTCCTGCTCCTGAAGCGGCGTGCGGTCCCAGCGTTCGACAAAATTGCGAATAATGCGTACAGCCATATAACTGCCATTAGTAGCCCAATCTGGCTCGTCATTTTGCTTCTGCACCCAGACGATACGATTCATTAGCGCATCATCGGCGGAATCCGGATTGGCGGACCCATCGCGGAAACCGAGGAAGTTCCGCGCACTCTCCTTCGCCCGGGGCGAATGTGGCGGCTGCACCGGAACCGTGCCTTCCTGTTTCCACCGAACCATCAAAAGATCAGGCATGTTCTTCATGATGTCGCGCAGCGCATGGATGTTCGTGTCCGGCGTATTCGAACAGAACTGAATGACGAGGTCTCCGTGGCAGATGTCCTTCTGCAGGGCGTCGTTGGGGAAACCGGTCATGCGCTGCAGAAGTTTCGGCTTCAACGGCTTCAAACCGAAACGATCATCGAACAATGATGAGCCGAGCGCCACAGTAACCGTGAGGTTATCCGGCGTGACGACAGGTCCAAGAATACCGGAATCCGATGGCGGAAACTTCGCATCAAGCTCCGGTGGTTCTCCGCCCTTCATCAAAAATTCGGCCCGCTCGGTGAGCAGTTTGAACATGCGTTCCAGTTCGGCGCGGTCACGTGCCAACACATCAAAGGAAGCGACGAGACCTGCAGCAGGGCGCGGCGTGACGATACCGGGCTGGTGCTTCCCATAAAGAGGCTGACTTTCGTGAATCTTGTCGCTTTCCGGCGCATTGGTCACGCTTTCCGAAGAAAGAGCATGAGCTGCCTGCGGGGCAAGCACGCCTGCAACTGCTCCAGCAACCCCGGTTGCACTAGCCCCGAGGAGCAGTGCACGGCGACCGGCGGAAACAGGCTCTTCTGTGGTAATCTTATTGGTTTTGAAAAATTTTCTGGTCATCAATCTACCCCAAGCTGATCGCGGAGTTTCGTAAACTGTGCGGCGAGTTGAGCTGCACCTTCCTTAATTTTCGTCTTTTCATCAGACGACAGAGCATCATATGCCTTGTAGCCATTGCCTTCAGAACCCGTACCAAGCAGCTTCTTGATCGAAGCCGCATCCTTGTCGATGCCTTCAAAGGCGTTAGGATCGGTCTTTACAACGATAGGGCGTAGGACATCGGCAGCCTTGCCAGAGCCTTCGAGAAGGCCAGACAAAGCCTGCAGATCGGTGTGGGCATAACGATCTTCACCGGCATCCGACGCGGTCGAAGCAAAACGGTTCAATGCGGAAGCAGTGCCCGCCATCATGCGATCTGGTGAAATGCGCAGACCGCGAATGCGTTCTTTCAATGCGGTGGCATCTTGCTCAAGCTTGCCAGTAACAGGTGCCAATCCATCGACGGATTTCTGTTCGAACAAACCGTATTCGATACGGTGCAAACCACCAAATCCAGGATCCTGCTCACGCTTTTCAAAATAATCCGCGCGAGCATTGATAGCTGTATCAAGATCGGAGAACGCCTCCGAGACAGGAGCAATGCGCGCATAGGCTTCACGCGCCGGACCGTAAGCTGCTTGTGCAGCCTCAAAATTGCCACTCGCTATTGCCGTGGAAAGCGCCACAACAGCTTTCTGGAATTCAGTGACCTGCGTGGTCAGATAAATCTGATATTCGGCCAGCGCTCCGATGAAAGCGGTAAGCGGAAGCTTGCCTTTTTCCGCTTCACTGGCGGCGGTCGCAGTTACGATCAGCTTGCCGCGCGGATTGGAAAGGAGCCCGCAGGTAATCTGGTATTCGCCAGGTGTAAGCTTGGCGGTTATGGTCTGTTTGAAGCCAGGCGCGATATTTTCGCGTTCTTCCAGAACCATAACGCCATCGAGGATCTCCCATTCGACCGTACGATTCGACTTATTGACGATTTCGAATACCGAGCGCCCGGCCGGAACAGTCAGTTCGTTCGGCTCGCAACTTTTCGCGTTGATCGCGACCTGTACTTTGTCACCGACTTCTGCATGGCGGGCTTTGTCCGACACGCGGGATGCATAATAAAACGCAGCACCAGCGGCGAGCAGCAGCAACGCGGCGAAAGCCAGTCCTATGCGGACCAGATTACTCGACATCGGGTCAGGGGATTTCGGATTCGTCATTGAAATCTCTTTTTACTGTGCGCTTGTTTTGGCCTGGCTTGCCGTTCCCGGTGCGCTTGCAGGCATCAGGAACAGAATAAGCGCCGGAACGAGGAAGGATACATAGGCGACCACTTCACTGACTGTCGGCGTCGCGATGTAACCGAAAACACCCGCCAGAACCGAGCCAAGCGTGCTGTCGAGCGGGAGAATATCGCTCATATCGAAAACGACCGTCTGGAAATGGTTCCAGATGCCAGCTTCGTGCAGCGCCATGACCGAATTGGCGAGAATGCCTGCCGCGATGATCAGAATGAAAACACCGGTCCAGCGGAAGAAACGACGAAGGTTCAGCTTCAAGCCGCCTTTAAAGATGCCGTAGCCAACTGCCGCGGCTAGCAACACGCCAAGAAGCGCGCCAAGCGGTGCTGCCGCCCCTTCGCTCTGCTGGAAAGCCGCCAGCAGAAAGAAGACTGATTCAAGCCCCTCGCGTGCGACAGCAAAGAACACCATCAGAATGAGGCCGAAACCTTTATGTGTCGGTGTCTGAAAAGCTGCATCGATGGAATGATGCAGTTCCGACTTGATAGAACGGGCCGCCTTGCGCATCCAGAACACCATCGAGGTCAACACAAAAACGGCAATCAGACCAATAATGGCTTCAAACAGTTCCTGCGCTTTCTGTGGGAATTCTGCACTCAGAAGCTGCAGGATAGCGCCGACCGCCAACGACATGGCCAATGCCAGCAATATGCCAATCCAGACCACTGGCATCCAGGCACTGCGGCCAGTCTGATGGAGATAACTGGCAATAATGCCAACGATCAGCGCTGCTTCCACGCCCTCGCGAAACATGATTAGAAAAGGTACGAGCATTCCAACTATCCAAAAGACAGAGAAATCGGCCTGCGCCTCGGTCGCTTCTCTTCAAATTCAGCATGAAGCCTTCGTCATTTAGTCATCTTTTATATCCACGCAGCCAGTGCTGCAAGCCAAATGAGCTTGACATTCATTGGAATGTTTTAGAATTGTTCTAATGATTTCAGCTATTTAGATCAGAGCCATCCGATCACAACCACAACCAGCCGACCCACATAATTCAATTTTGCAGCTTATCTACCTGATATAACTCGGGAAATTTTTCCAATATAGGCTCCCAAAATGGGCCGGATATTCTGCGACCCTTGCGCCTCTTTCCTCTAATTTAAGCGAAATTTCAAAATTTTCCGAAATGGTCAAAATTTTTTGCAGTTTAGGGGTTGAAGATTGGGACAAGCTGATACATATCACAGTCACTTACCGCTGTGCCTCCTCCCATTGCGCGCGGTAAGTGTTCCCCTCTGGAGGTTTGCCCAAGTGGCACCTTCATAACTAAGCCGGACTTCTTAGTCCGGCTCTTTTTTTGTTCAAATTTCTGATTTTCCCTGCTTCAACTAAAATGAAAATTAGCACAACATTCTGTTTTAAAAATATTAATTCAGAATTTTAGCTTCAGAGTAATAGTCTCTTCGCTAGTTAACTTATTTTCAGTTAACTGGAAATTTCACCTCGATCATAATACAAAAAACGCCGCGTTTCCGCGGCGCTTTTCATCGATAGACCTGCATTTTATCTCAGCCGTAGGCTGCGACCGGCGGACACGAGCAGATAAGATTTCTGTCGCCGCCCACATTGTCTACACGGCTGACCGGCGGCCAGTATTTTGCCGTCGCGTCGAATTCGCTGCCAAGGGCCATGGCCGGGAAAACCGCTTCCTCACGGGTGTAAGGATGCGTCCAGTCGCTGGCCAGCGTATCGCCTGCCGTGTGCGGCGCATTGGCGAGCGGATTGTCATCCTTTGGCCAGACACCATCGGCGATCTTCTTTGCTTCACCCGCAATGGCGATCATCGCGTCGCAAAGACGGTCGATTTCCGACTTCGGCTCGGATTCCGTCGGCTCGATCATCAGCGTACCGGCAACTGGCCACGACATGGTCGGCGCGTGGAAACCATAGTCGATGAGGCGCTTGGCCACGTCTTCCACGGTCACGCCCGCGCTATCCTTGAGAACACGCGTGTCCACGATGCACTCATGCGCCACGCGATCATGCGCGCCCGTGTAAAGGATCGGATAGGCGTCCTTCAAACGATGCGCGATATAGTTGGCGTTGAGGATCGCAGCTTCGGTTGCCTTTTTCAGACCCGCGCCACCCATCATGCGGATATACATCCACGTGATGACCAGAATGGACGCACTGCCGAAGGGAGCTGCCGAAACGGCGTGCTTGGAACCGAGATCAACATGGCCCGGCAGATAAGGCACCAGATGCTTGGCAACACCGATAGGACCAACACCCGGACCACCGCCGCCATGCGGAATGCAGAAGGTCTTGTGCAGGTTCATGTGGCAGACATCGGCTCCGATGTCGCATGGGCGCGCAAGGCCGACGAGCGCATTGAGGTTTGCGCCGTCGAAATAGACCTGACCGCCATTGTCATGGACGATTTCACAGAAAGCCTTGATGCCTTCTTCGAACACGCCATAGGTCGACGGATAGGTGATCATGAAGGCGGCGAGATTATCGCGATGTTTCTCGGCCTTGGCCTTGAGATCATCGATATCGATATCGCCATCCGGGCGGCAATTGACCACGACAACGCTCATGCCTGCCATGGAGGCGCTGGCCGGATTGGTGCCATGCGCAGACGACGGGATCAGGCAGATATTGCGATGACTTTCGCCACGCGACTGGTGATAGTGGCGGATGGCCAGAAGACCGGCATATTCGCCCTGGCTGCCCGCATTCGGCTGCAGCGAAACGCCCGCAAAGCCGGTGACTTCGCAAAGCCATGCTTCAACGTCAGCCGTCATCTTCGCGTAGCCTTCGGTCTGGGCCGCAGGCGCGAAAGGATGCAGATTGGCAACCGTGTTCCAGCTCACCGGCATCATTTCTGCGGCCGCATTGAGCTTCATGGTGCAGGAACCAAGCGGGATCATCGCGCGATCAAGCGCCAGATCCTTGTCGGCCAGACGACGCAGGAAGCGCATCATCTCCGTTTCCGAACGGTGCGAATGGAATACATCCTGTGTCAGGAAGCCCTCACCCCGTCCCTTGCCCGGAACGAGAATCGCGTCGCCTTCGACCACTTTCGCGCCGAACAGAACGGCGAGTGCCGCGAGATCATCTTCGGTCGAGGTTTCGTCGAAAGTCACGCCAACCGTGTCGGCATCGATGATACGCAGCAGACGACCGCCCTTGTCGGCGTCGTCGGCGATCTTCGCAGCCTTGCCAGCCACTTTCACAGAAACCGTATCGAACAGGCTATCGCCTGCGATCTCAACACCAGCAGCCTTGAGGCCCGTTGCAAAACGTGCAGCAAGACCGGCAACGCGCGTTGCGATTGCCTGCAAGCCAGCCGGACCGTGCCAGATGGCATAGGATGCCGCCATATTGGCGAGCAGCGCCTGCGCGGTGCAGATGTTCGATGTCGCCTTGTCGCGGCGGATGTGCTGTTCGCGGGTCTGGAGCGCCAGTCGATAGGCCGCGCGGCCATGCGCATCGACCGACTGGCCGACGATGCGGCCCGGAATGATGCGGGTAAGCGGCTCGGACACTGCGAGATAAGCAGCATGCGGACCGCCAAAGCCCATCGGCACACCATAACGTTGCATGGAACCGACAGCCATGTCGGCACCCCAACTCGCGGGCGCTTCCATAATCGTCAGCGCCAGCGGATCAGCAACCGCAACGACAAGTGCACCCTTCGCCTTCGCATCCGCGATGACCTTGCTGAAATCGCCGTAAACACCACGCGTATCCGGCCATGGCACGATGATCGCGGCGGTATTGTCATCGACATCGCTGCCGGTTTCGATCTGCCAGCCAAGCGGTTCAGCTCGGGTGTTGACCACATCAACCGTCTGCGGATGCAGTTCGCCCGCCAGAAGTACCCGGCTGCGCTTGTCGCGGTGATGACGGCAGGCAACACCGATTGCTTCGGCAACTGCGGTCGCTTCATCGAGCAGCGAGGCGCAGGCAACCGGCAGACCGGTCAGTTCGGCAACCAGCGTCTGGAAGTGGAAAAGAAGTTCGAGGCGACCCTGGCTAATTTCCGACTGGTACGGCGTATAAGCTGTGTACCAGGCCGGATTTTCAAACAGGTTGCGCTGGATCACCGGCGGCGTATGGGCACCGTGATAGCCCGCACCGATGAAGCTCTTCTTCACCACATTGCGGCCCATGATTTCATTGAGCTCCGCAAGCGCCGCATGTTCGCTCAAAGCGGCTGGCAAATCGAGCGCGCGATTCAAACGAATAGATGCGGGAACCGCCTGGGTGATAAGGGTTTCCATGGAAGGAAGACCGAGCGCGGCCAGCATGGCGCGCTCGTCTTCCAATCTTGGCCCGATATGACGGGCAACAAAGGGAAGAACCTGCTGCGTCATTTGTTTACCCTACCAGTTTGTCATAACCGGCCTTGTCGAGCAGGCCGGAGAGCTGGCCTTCGTCGGAAAGCTTCAGCTTGAAAAGCCAACCTTCGCCTTCTGCGGCCTGATTGATAAGAGCCGGATCGCTTGCAACGGCTTCGTTGACTTCGACCACTTCGCCATCAACCGGCGCGTAAACGTCGGAAGCGGCCTTGACCGATTCCACAACCACGATGCCTTCGCCTTTCGTTGCCGTACGGCCGACGTCCGGCAGCTCGACGAAAACGAGGTCACCCAGTTGTTCCTGTGCGTGGATCGTAATGCCAACAGTGGCAACGCCGTTTTCGACGCTGATCCACTCGTGATCTTCGGTGAACAGGATATTGGCCATGGAAATCATCCTTTGCGATAGCGATGCGGAGTGAAGGGAAGCGCCGAAACGTCAACGGGAACCTTGTTGCCGCGAACGTCAGCGAAAACACGTGTGCCGGGGGTGGCGAGACTTGCCTCGACATAACCCATGGCGACTGGAAAGCCTGCCGATGGACCAAAACCACCGGAAGTAACAGTACCGATCTGGCGACCGGATTCATCAAAAAGGTCGGCTCCGCCGCGAACCGGCTGGCGGCCTTCCGGCTTCAGGCCGACGCGCTTGGCAGATGCGCCCTTGGCGATCGCGTCCAGCACAGCCTTTGCGCCGTTGAACGCAGCCTTTTCGCGCACTGGCTTGGCGATTGCCCAAGTGAGACCCGCCGAAACAGGATCGGTTTCCGGCGTGATGTCCTGACCATGCAGGCAGAGACCGGCTTCAAGGCGCAGACTGTCGCGAGCGGCAAGACCAATCCATTCGACGCGCTCGTCGGCAAGCAGTTTCGTTGCCAGCACACGCGCTTCATCGGCTGGCAGGCCGATCTCGAAACCGTCTTCGCCGGTATAGCCCGAACGGGTCATGAACCAGCCAGTTTTGGGTTCAAAACCGCTCATGAAAGCAAGCTCGGCACCGGCCAGACCAGCATCATTGATGACGGCTTCCGCTTCCGGCCCCTGGAGTGCGAGGAACACGCGGTCGAGCGGATTGACTTTGACGTCCTTGCCCGATGCAGCTTCATTCAGATGCTCGATATCGGCATCAGCATTGCCAGCATTGGCCACAACCATGAAACGGTCATCGCCAAGGCGCGTGACGATTAGATCGTCCAGAACACCGCCATTGTCGTTGAGGAAGAAAGTGTATTTCGACTGGCCTTCCTTCAGCACAGTCGGGTCAAGCGGACAGGTTTCGGCGAGAAGCGCAGCAGCATCCTCACCTGAAACTTCAATCAGCTTCATATGAGAAATATCGAAAAGGCCCGCATGTTCACGCGTATGAAGGTGCTCCTTCATGACGCCCAGCGGATAGGTGATCGGCATGTTCCAGCCGGCAAAGCCACCGAAGCGCGCGCCAGCCTGTTCATGTAAATCCTGTAAAGGCAGTATATTCAGATGTGCGGTATCGCCCATAACAACTCCAGAGTCGCACGTGTGCCTCCGCAAAATGCGGCTGCTTCGTGCCCCTCTGTCTCAGGCCTGAGAGACTCGCATGGCTATATAGAAAGCCATACTTACACCTTCGGCGCAGGGTTTCCCCTGACTTTCCAGAGTTGTCTTACCCGTCTGCGGTTCCTTGTACCTGAGAGATTTCGGGCGATTTCCCCTTCGGCGGCCAGTGGCGCTCTCCCGCAGACAGACAGTGTAAGAACGTCATATGATATGGCATCCCGACACCCGACGAAACTCCCTTAACCCAATCCGGCGCGCAAGTCATGTAGAATTGTTGTCTCTAACCGACGATTTCCCGGACTTTTGCGACAAAATTCAAAGCAGACGGGAGGTTCAGATTTATACTCTATTATACATGCATATTGCCGCTTAGCCGAGACGTCGCATTTACCGGCAACCGAAGCCGTTGGCCGTACCGCTCTCCACCACATTTTGTGGAGCATTTTTCCGACCGGCAAATTTTTAAGGAAGATTTAACCAGTTAGCCGCCCAAGCAACTGAATTCTGGCGATTTCCCCACTTGGACAGATGATTGTGATCGCATGATGACCAAGCTGCGTAAAAGCCGTGCAACTGACAAGCTTTAACGCATTGCAGCTATGCAAATCTGTCTCTCCAATTCGAAATGCTTCGAGCCTATATGCCGTTTGCAACAAAGAGATAAGATTTTACTAGGTGAGAGAAATGAACCTGATCCGCTCGTACAACAACTGGCGCCGTTACCGTAACACCGTAAACGAACTGAGCCGCCTGAGCCCACGTGAACTGAACGACCTTGGCATTCTGCCTTCGGAAATCCCGTTCGTTGCGCGCAAGGCCGCTGCTCGCTAATAGCGCCATCGGAAGGCATCGGCCTTCTTCAAGGATCGCGATCCCTATAACCGCGCGGTCCTACAGTTTTTCCAATATCACCGGGGTGTTTTCTCCTCCTCCCATTCCCTCGGTGATTCAAGACCGGATATCCTCCTCCTAAGTCCGGTCTTCCCCATAAAACACCCGTCGCCTCCTCCCGCGACGGGTGTTTTTGTTTATGGGCTTAAATAATTAAGCCTCCTGTGAGACAGGGCTTGCCGCCCCGCGTCTGTCGAACGCAATCGAGATTGCAAAGACCGCCAGACCAGACAAAGCGAGCAATGCTCCGACTGTTCCCGTCGACGTCCAGCCATAGCCCCATGCAACCGCCAAACCGCCGAGCCATGCACCGAGCGCGTTGGCGAGATTGAGCGCAGAATGGTTGAGGGCTGCGGCAAGCGTCTGCGCATCCGCCGCTACGTCCATCAGGCGCGTTTGCAATGCGGGGACGAGCGCAAAGCCACCACCAACCAGAAGCACGTTCAAGAACGCGGTCGCCGGATGCTGCATGAGGACGGGGAATGCCAGCATGACGGCCATATCATAGAGCAGTACCAGACCAACCGTTCCCATGACCGAACGATCTGTCAGTCGCGATCCAACTATATTTCCAAGCACCATGCCCAAGCCGAACATGGCGAAAACGAAAGGCATCCACTTCACGTCGACATACGAAACCTTGGTGACCGTTGCCGCAACGTAGGTAAAAACTGAGAACAGGCCACCCGTACCAATTGCACCAATCCCGAGCGTCAGCCAGACCTGCTTGCGGCGGAACGCTCCCAATTCGCGCAAGGGTGATGCCCCTTCCTCCGCTGGCTGTTTAGGCACATAGATCGCAACCAGCACCATAGTCAGGATTGCAATCAAGCCAACTGATGCAAACATTGCGCGCCATCCGGCAAATCTGACCGAGAGAGGTCGCAAGCGGTGTCCCGCACAACGTGGCAATAGTCAGTCCCATCATGACACGGCCTACGGCCTGAGCACGCTTGCCCAGTTCCGCCAATGATGCAGCGACAAGCGAAGCCACGCCGAAATAGGCTCCGTGCGGAAAACCAGCAACGAACCGCATCATGTAAAGATCCGCATAATCCTGCATGAATGCGCTTGCAAGATTACCGAACGCGAACAGCCCCATAAGCAGGAAGAGGAGTTTGCGGCGATCAAGCCTTGCACCAATCACCGCCAGGACCGGCGCGCCAATCAGAACACCAAGCGCATAGGAGCTGATGAGATGGCCGCCCTGCGGTATAGTCACGTTCAGATCGCGGGCGATATCAGGCAGCAACGCCATAATGGCGAATTCACCGGTGCCGATACCGAAGCCGCCGATGGCAAGCGCGAGTTCCGCCAATCGTGCAGACGAACGTGGCGAAGTTTTCGGCGATGAAGCCGAAGGCTGAATTTTGGACATGGATAGGCCTGGGGGGAATGGAGGATGTAGAGCATCCCTACCACTCCTTTCGGGCAAAGGCGATACGCATTGTTGCGGCGCTTTGACGGTGCAAAAGCAAGTGACTATTTCGCCGCGACTACCTCGATCTCGACTTTGAACTCCTCACGTGTGAAACCGGAAACGATCATCAATGTTGAGGCAGGCGCTGGCTGCGAAAACAGCCTGTCGCGCACGTCCATATAGGGGCGCATATAGGCGCGATCCGTCACATAGGCGTTGATACGCACGACATTGGAAATATCCATGCCGCCATCGCGCAAAATGCGACGAATATTCTCGAAGCAAAGCTCGGCCTGTGCGCCCGCATCTTCCGGCACACTTCCGTCCGGCGCGATACCAAGCTGACCGGAGCAGAACACCAGTTCGGCACCGGCTTTCACCTTCACGCCATGACTATAGGCGGCAAAGGGCGCGGCCATGTCGGCGGGCAGCAAATGTTGCAATGTACTCATCGAATAATCCTTATGATTTGGGGGCGCTGGCCAGAAGTTCCTTCAAACGCGGCACACCCGCTGCAATATCGGCTTCCGTGGGGTTGATACCGGCTGCCAGCAGACGACGGGCGATCATGTGATCCGCCGGGCGATTAATGGAATCGACCGCTACCAGCTTGTCACCGGCGAAGTGGAAAACCGAAAAGGCATTATCATCGGGATTGCCCGACAGAATATGACGGTCGGCTTCAAACGACAGACCCGCCGTCTGGAGCTTCATGTCGCCCTGATCGGACCAGAACCATGCCACTTCACGGAACGGCGTGGCGCGACCGACAATGCTGCGGGCCACATGCTTGGCCTGATCGGTCGCATTCTGTACCGACTCCAGCCGAACGCGACGTCCGGCATGGAAATGATCGTAGCTCGCGCAATCGCCGATGGCGTAAACATGATCCACAGATGTGCGCATGTGCTCGTCCACGACAATGCCGTTGTCGATCACGAGCCCCGCGCCAGTGGCAAGCTCCACATTCGGCAGCGCACCGGTGCCGATCACCACAATATCCGCCGGGTAAACGGCTCCATCGGTGGTCTTCACGCCTTTCACTCGACCGTTTTCGCCCTCAATCGCCATCACGCCAAGCCCGGTCAGCAACGTGATACCGGCTGCGCGGCTGCGCGTTTCAACATGTGCAGAAATTTGCGTTGCAACCGAGCGGCCCAGAACACGCGGCGCTACTTCGATCAATACTGTGTTTTTGCCGAGCGCCAGCGCGCTATGCGCTATTTCAAGCCCGATAAATCCGCCACCGATGATCACCACATTTGCAATCGTCGGCATCAGATCGGCGATGCGGCGCGCATCTTCCATCCGGCGCAGCGTGACCACGCCGTCAAGATCGACGCCCGGCATGTCGGGAATGCGCGCGCGGGCACCCGTTGCAAAGACCAGATCAGACCAGTTGAGCACGCGACCGTCATCGAGGGTCACCATGCGCTCCGTCAGCGATACGCCCTCGACCCGATGCCCGAACAGCATCTCGATATTATTATCGCGGTAGGCGCTTTCCGGACGCAGCACCAAGCCGCCATGTTCCGGGGCTTTGAGATAGGATTTGGAAAGCGGCGGCTTATGATAGGGAATATCCGCCTCATCGTTGATGAGGACGATGTCTCCGGCATAGCCTTCCTGACGAAGACTGATTGCGGCCTGCGAACCCGCATGGCCCGCACCTATAATAATGCATCTCTCGTCCATAGGACCTCCGGAAATTTCCGCGCATCATAGTCATGTGCTGGTCTGTCGCGTGGCGCATCTACCACGGATTCACATCTTAATTGCATGCCGCCTGCAATTTTTAAACATTTAGTTTGACCAATCGGTCAGATTGTTTAGTAAGGTTCCTGCTTCAATACGCCAGAACAAACTTGGAGCGCCGCCTTGAAACGATATTGGTCCGATTACACGAGCGAGGCGTTTTCGCGTCTCGAGCGTGACAAGCTCGTGGCGGTACTGCCCGTTGGCGCAATCGAGCAGCACGGACCCCATCTGCCGATGTGTGTGGATGCCGCCGTCGCGGACGGCATGGTGGCGGAACTGATCAAGCGGCTGCCCGACACAAGCAATGTTCTGTTCCTGCCGACACAGGCCATAGCCAAGAGCAATGAACACAAGCGCTATCCCGGCACGCTGACTTTTTCGGTCGAGACGGTCATCCGCATGTGGTGTGAGATCGGTGCCTGCGTGGCGGCAAGCGGCGTGCGCAAGATGGTGCTGTTCAACAGCCATGGCGGGAATATTCCCGTGATGGACATTGTCGCCCGCGAATTGCGCGTGCAGCACAATATGATGGTCTTCTGCCTCAACTGGTTCGGCCTTGGCATGCCCGATGGCGTTTACAGCGAACATGACTTCAAGCATGGAATCCACGCCGGAGACATGGAAACATCGGTGATGCTGGAAATGCATCCCGATCTGGTGGTGATGGAAAAGGCGCAGGATTTCCGCACGCTGACCGAGGTTTTCGCCCAGGAATACAAGCATATCAGCCTTGGCGGCGGCGCAAAGCCTGCATGGCAGATGCAGGACATCAATGCCTATGGTGCAGCCGGCAATGCATCAATTGCAACCGCTGAAAAGGGCCGCAAGACCATTGATTTCGCCGCTGATCGGCTGATTGAAGCGCTGGGCGAGATCGAGCGCGCGCCGCTCTCCTGGCTCGACAACAATACCGCTTGGTAAGGACGATGAGCGTGGCCCCCAACTCGCAGAACCAGTCGCCCCTGATCGACATCAACGGTGTCTACAAACAGTATGGCACCGGCGTCATGGCCGTGAACGACATGTCGCTCAAGATCGAGCAAGGCCAGTTCGTGAGCTTCCTCGGACCTTCGGGCTGCGGCAAAAGCACGGCGCTGCGCATGATCGCCGGGCTGGAATCGGTCTCGGCTGGCGAAATTCGCGTCAATGGCCACGCCCCGGGCAAGGGCTCTTCCGGTGCACAGGATATCGGCTTTGTGTTTCAGGAGCCGACGCTGATGCCCTGGGCCAGCGTCTATGACAATGTCTATCTGCCGCTGCGGCTTTCCGGTATTTCGCGCAAGGAAGCCAAGCCCCGCATTGAAGAAGTGCTGACACAGGTTGGCCTGTCGCGCTTTGCCAATGCCTTTCCGCGCGAACTTTCCGGCGGCATGAAAATGCGCGTTTCCATTGCGCGCGCTCTGGTCACGCGCCCGCGCCTGCTTTTGATGGATGAGCCTTTTGCAGCGCTCGATGAAATGACGCGTTTCAAGCTCAACAATGACGTGCTGCGTCTTTGGCAGGAACATGGCCTGACGGTAATCTTCGTCACCCACAGCGTTTACGAGTCGGTCTACCTGTCCAACCGCGTTATCGTCATGGCGGCAAGACCGGGCCGAGTGGTTGCCGATATACCAATCATTGGCTCCTACCCTCGTGCCGAAAATTACCGCACGACAGACGCATATGCGAAATATTGCGCCAAGGTTTCCGACGCGCTGACCGCGACGCTTTCCTCTGAAGACATCGATCACTGAGGACATGCAAATGAACCAGATGCAAAACGAACTGCCAGTCCTCAATTCCGAACAGGATCGTCTCGCACGACGCGAACGCACGCTGCGCATTCTCATGCCGACGCTGGCGATCATCATAGCGCTCGGCATCTGGGAAGGTCTGGTGCGCATTTATGAAGTGCCGCATTACCTGATCCCGGCCCCATCGCTGATTGCCGAAACGCTTTTCAAGGACGGCCCGTCGCTGATGGCCTCCATGTGGTTCACCGTCAAATTGACGCTGATCTCGCTGGCCTGCGCCATCATTGGGGGCGTTCTGCTCGGCATGGTGTTTGCGCTATCGCGTCCGGTTGAAATGGCGTTCTTCCCCTTCGCTGTCATCCTTCAGGTGACGCCGGTGATCGCCATCGCACCGCTGATCCTGATCTATGTGCGCGATACTTTCTCGGCCCTGCTCATCTGCGCATGGATTGTCGCTTTCTTCCCGATCCTGTCCAATACGGTGATCGGACTGCGCAGCGCCGACCACAATCTGCGCGATCTGTTCAAGCTCTACCGCGCCTCGCCGTGGCAGCGTCTGCGCTATCTGCTGGCACCAAGCGCTCTGCCCTATTTCATGGCGGCCCTGAAAATCGCCGGTGGCCTGTCGCTGATCGGCGCCGTGGTGGCTGAATTCGTCGCGGGCACCGCAGGCCAGAGCACCGGTCTTGCATCGCGTATTCTCGAATCGAGCTTCCGCAATGAAATCCCGCGCATGTTCGCAGCGCTCTTCCTTGTTTCGCTGCTCGGCATCGTGATCTTCCTGATCACCAGCTGGCTGTCGCGCCTTGTCCTCGGACGCTGGCACGAAAGCGAAATCCGTAGAGAGCGCTGACATGTTGAAAGGCGTTGCCATCGCGGGCCATCCGGGCCGATACGACATGCAGATCGAGCATGGCCGCATTGCCGCGATCACGCCGTCGCAGGCGACCGGCGGCGGCTTGATCACGCCGCTGCTGGCTGATGTGCATGTGCATCTCGACAAGACATTCACCATCCAGCGCATTGCGCAAAATGGCGACACGAAAGTCGAATGCCTGTTCGACGCCATCGACCTGATGAACACCGACCGCCAGAACTGGAGCGCCGAAGACATTCGCGCCCGCGCCACACGCGGCCTTGAGGCGGCTTTAGCGCAGGGCGTCGGCGCTATTCGCAGCCATGTGGATTGGACCAAGCCCGAAGTTCCGACCGCATGGCCGGTTCTCAACGAACTGCGTCATGAGTGGAAAGACCGCATCGACCTTCAACTCGCGGCCCTCATCCACGGCGATCTGGTGCTGGAAGCCGGCCGTGATATCGCGGACCGGGTCAAAGCCGATGGCGGCGTGCTCGGCGCGTTTTTCTATCGCAATGCCGATCTTGCCGCCAAGATCGAGGCAATGTTCCGTTTCGCCGTCGAAAACGATCTCGATCTCGACTTTCATGTCGATGAAGGGCTGGATATTGAAGCCGACGGCTTTTCGCTGATCATCGATGCCACCCGTCGCCATCGCATGGCGGGACGTGTACTGTGCGGCCATGCCTGCTCGCTTTCGCTGCGAACAGCGGAAGAACTCACGCGCATTTTCGAAGCCGCCGCAAAAGCTGGCGTCGCGCTTGTCTCGCTGCCCACCACCAATCTCTATCTGCAGAATCGGATCGGCGGGAAATCTCCGCGCCTGCGCGGCGTTGCACCGCTCAAGGAAGCACGCGCGGCAGGCATGGATGTCATGCTCGGTTCCGACAATGTCCGTGATGCATTCTACCCTTATGGCGATTATGACCCACTCGCCATTCTTCGTCTCGCAGCGCCGGTCTGCCACGTCGAGCCGCAGGACTGGCTCGACAGCATCACCACCCTGCCCGCCCGCCTTATTGGCAGCGAAAACGTGCGGCAACCACAGGCTGGTGGCGTGGCCAGTTTTGTCTGGCACGATGCAATAGACCTGAACGATCTCATCAGCCGCCCGCAGGCCCGCCGCGTCGTCTGGCGCAATGGCGTTGCCGAACCCAACTCAACGGGCCAAATCACCAGGAGAGCCACATGAATTCTGCCGCTCCACAGCGCATCTACGACTGGGCCGCATTCCGCGCCGAAATCGACGGCATCCGCATTTATGACGACCCCAAGCAGGTCGAGCTGCGCTCCCGCGATTATTTCTGGTACAGCCCGATCCTGACCGAAGATATCGGCCATTATGTCGGTGATCTCGTCGTCATCCCGAAAGATCAGGATGAAGTGCGTCGCGTAGCGGCAGCCGCCGCGAAACTGCGCATTCCGATCACTGTTCGCGGCGGCGGCACAGGCAATTACGGCCAATGCGTTCCGCTTGAAGGCGGCATCATTCTGGACATGACCAAGATCGACCGCATCGTTTCTATCGAACCCGGCAAGGTTCGTGTCGAAGGCGGTGCTCGCATTTCACGCCTTGACGATGCCGTGCGCGAAACCGGTCAGGAACTGTTGATGTATCCGTCGACCCGCCGCATCGCCACGATTGGCGGCTTTTTCTCAGGCGGTTCAGGCGGCATCGGCTCGCTGCGTCACGGCATGTTGCGCGACGATGGCAATGTCTATTCGGTCAAGGTTCTGACTGTCGAACCGGAGCCGAAAATTATCGAATTGAGCGGACGCGACATTCATAAAGTCCAGCATGCCTATGGCACCAACGGCATCATTCTGGAGTTGGAAATCGGTCTTACCAAGGCGACCGACTGGATACATACTGCTGCCTTGTTCGATAGTTACGAGGCAACGCTCAACTTCTGCCTCAAGGCACTGGAAGACAATCTTGACTGCTATCTTCTGACCACAGTTGATCGCCGTTTTGCACGCTTTTACACCAAGTTCGGCGATCTGTTCCCATCCGACAAGGATGCGGTTTTTGCCATGATTGCCCCGGAAGAAATAGTTCGTTTCGAAGCGCTCGCCACTGAATTTCGCGGCAAGATTTCCTTCGCCATGACGCTGGATGAATTGCACAAGAATGGTTTGCAGCCTGCTTATGAGTGCGGCTGGAACCACACAACCTTGCAGGCGTTGAAAGCCGAGGAAGGCTGGACCTATCTTCAGGTTGCCTATCCTCGCCCCTTCGACCCGGCATTGGTCAATCGCCAGATCGAGCGTTATGGCGACACGCAATATATGCATCACGAAATGGCACGCCTCAAAGGCGAAGTGCAGATTTTCGCGCTTCCGCTCGTCCGCTTTGAAGGCCGTGAGGAGATGTACCGTCTGATCAAGGAACTGGAGCAGATTGACGGTTGCGACATCTACGATCCGCATGCCTACACCATCGAGGACGGCGGCATGAAAGAAATCGACAGCGTCCAGATCGAATTCAAAAAACTGTCCGACCCATATGGCCTGCTCAATCCGGGTAAAACGCGCGGCTGGACCGCCGACATGGCTTTGACTGATTAAAACAAGGGGAACCAATATGAAAAAAACACTGGTTGCGGCGCTGGCCGCACTTTCCATGGGCCTTTCCGCACAAATGGCCTATGCACTCGACAAGGTGACGCTCGGCACCAACTGGCTCGCTCAAGCCGGTCACGGCGGATTCTATCAAGCCCTTGCCGACGGCACCTATGAGAAACACGGCCTCGACGTACAAATCGAAATGGGTGGACCGCAGGTCAACAATCGCCCGATGCTTGCGGCAGGCCGCCTCGACTTCCTGCTGACCGGAAACCTGCTTCTGTCGTTCAACAATGTCGCCAACGGTGTGCCGACGACGGTTGTTGCCGCGTTCTACCAGAAAGACCCGCAGGCATTGATGGCGCATGAAGGTGCGTACAAGGATTTCAAGGATCTCACCAATGCCGAAACGATCCTGATTTCGAAGGACGGCCAGTTCTCGTTCTGGCCATGGCTCGTCAAGGACTTTGGCTTCAAAGACGAACAGCTGCGCCCTTATGGCTATAGCCTCGCCCAGTTCCTCAACGACAACAAGACCGTGCAGCAGGCCTATGCGACCGCCGAGCCGATCTATGCAGAAAAGGAAGGCGCTAAGGTTACGACCTATCTCCTCGCCGACTACGGCTACAGCACTTACGGCAACACGATCGAAACCCGTCAGGATCTGATCGAAAAGAACCCCGATCTGGTACAGCGCTTCGTCAGCGCTTCCATCGAAGGTTGGACCAATTTCCTCTATGGCGACCGCAGCAAAGCCTATGAACTGATCTTGAAAGATAATCCGGACATGAGCAAGGAAACGCTCGATGCGGAACTGGAGCGGATCAAAAACCTTCAGCTTATCGATAGCGGCGATACGCTTGAAAAGGGAATTGGCGCTATCTCGATGGATCGCGTCAAGGCGTTCTACGAACTCGCCCGCAAGGCAGGAATTGTCAGCGGCGACGAACTCGACATGAGCAAGGTTGCGACCGATACCTTTGTAAACAAGGGCGTGGGGCTCGACATCAAGAAGAAGCTGGGCCAATAACCCCTCCTCAATCGCGGTGGGTATGAATGAGCAACGGCGACGAGAATGAAGACACAGAGCTGACCGGACGGGACAAGGTTCTCGGACGCAGGCGGCGCATTCTCGGCGCAATACAGGCCGCCGCGATCGATGAATTTGCCGAAAAAGGCCTTGCGGGGGCATCAACGCAAGGCATTGCGCACCGCGCCGGTCTCACCAAGCCGCAACTGCACTACTATATTTCGAGCAAGGAAGAGCTTTACGAAGACATCATCGTCTATATCCTCGACGAATGGGAAGAAATATTCCTCGGAGCCAATACTGAGGACGATCCCGCCAAGGTGATCCGCCAGTATATCCGCGCGAAGCTCGAATACAGCCAGAAGAATCCCAAGGCCTCGCGCCTTTTCACAACCGAAATTGCCAATGGTGCGCCCTATCTCGGACGCCACTGGACCAAGCATCAATCTGCCACCCAGAATGCCGTCCGCCTCATCCAGTCTTGGGTGGATGACGGTCGTATCAAGCCTGTCGATCCATTGCTGTTCCAGATGCATATATGGGCAGTCACCCAGCATTATGCTGATTTTGAAGCACAGGTCCGCAGCATGATGGAACTCGGCAAGAACGAACCGCTCGACCTTGAACGGATCGAAAAAGAAGTTTCGACGCTTTTTCTGCGAGCCTGTGGGCTGGAATAAACACGTACTGAAATCCTTGTCAGCGTAGCCCTTCAAGTTCCGCAATGCGGGCTGCGCTATCCCTTTCCAGCATTCTCGTCATTTCACGAATGACCGTTTCAGCCAAAACAAAAAGTGCAGCCGACGAATCCCAGGCTGACGGCACGGCTGTACGCCCTGCCAAAACATGTCGGGCCACACGTGCAATCGGCGAAAGCCACTGGTCGGTTACAAGAACAACCTCCACGCCTCTCGCTCGCGCTTTCTCAGCCAGTTTCAAAAGGCTGTCTTGATAACGACGAATATCGAGAACCACCAGAACATCGCGCTTCCCCATATCGAGAAGACGGTCACGCCATACACTTTCCTGTCCACCCAGATGAAAGACATGCGGACGAATGACAGTCATATGCGCCGCCATATACTGCGCAATGGGATCGGTGAAGCGTCCACCAATGAGATAGACATTTCCTTTCGCCTCACTCAAAGCTGACACGGCCTGCCGCAGCTGCTTTTCGCCGAGATGCCGAAAGCTTTCACGGATATTTTCCAGCGTGTGCTCCACAGCCGGATAGGCCGTGTCTGGTCCGGTCCCCGGCTGTTCGTTGCGATGGTGCGGCGACTGCAACTGAGCTGCGAGCTCATCCTGCAATCGCGCCTGGAAATCGGGGTAACTCTGAAACCCGAGCCTGTTCACGAAGCGTAGGATAGTCGGGGAGCTGACACCAGCCAATGCAGAAAATTCCGCAACGGTTTTCAAGCCTAGCATCGGGTAATTGGCGATCAGCGTTTGGGCTGCACTTCGCTCGCCCGCCGGCATCGTATCGATCCGCTCATTGATCAGTTCCGCAACGCTTGCATGCACAGGCACAGCACTTTCCGTTCCCGAACGCCCTTTTTGAATTTGGGCGAAATTGTGTTTGACAAATAATCATAGGACGTATCAAATAATCCGCAATAGCGCATAATTGGAAAAAACGTAACATAAGTTACAGCGCGGGGAACGAACAGAATGACGGACGAGCGAGAATATCGCACGGCTTCGTGCGAGCCTGTTTCTGTCTTCAACAAGGATGGGGAAAGCCCCTATCTCTTTGTCTGCGAGCACGCATCCAATTTCATTCCCAAGACTTTCGACGAGCTCGGACTGAATGTTGATGCTTTGCGGGCCCATATCGCCTGGGATCCTGGCGCGTTGCAGGTCGCAAGACATCTCGCAACTTCACTTGATGCGCCTCTTGTCGAAAGCCAGCTTTCGCGGCTGTTGATCGATTGCAACCGCCCGCTTGATGCCCACGACCTCATTCCGGAAATCAGCGAGACGACCGTAGTTCCCGGAAATCACGCGCTCAATTCCATGGAACGTCTGGCGCGTATCGATCTTTCGCACCGTCCGTTTCACGCCGCTATCGAACGCTTAATCGCAATGCGCGCCGCGCGCGGCCTGCCCTCATGGATCGTGACGATCCACTCCTTCACGCCGGTTTATCTCGGCGCCTCGCGACCATGGCAGATCGGCATCATCCATGACGAGGATGACCGCATCGCCCGGCCACTGATCGCCGCGCTCTGGCAGGATAAGAGCCTCGATGTCGGCGTGAATGAACCTTATTCGCCTGCCGACCGCGTCTACTACACACTCGAACGGCACGCTCGCCCACGCAACGCTCCCTGCGTGATGATCGAACTTCGCAACAATGAGATTGCCGATGGTCCGGCGCAGGCCGACTGGGGCGAAAAACTCGCAACGATATTAAAGGACATTGCGAAAGCAATTGGCCCCCACAACACGGAACAGAAAGCCTGAAGGAGCCGGAAATGCCGAAGCCGATCAGACTGTTCGTCAAATATGTTGATGCAGTGAATTACTATGTCGGGCGCTTTGCGATGTATCTCTTCTTCGTGCTTGGTGCCTGCCTTCTATATTCGACTTTTTCACGCGTGGTTCTCGGCGTGCCGGTCAACTGGGTCTTGGAAATGTCCCAGTTTTTGCTCTCTGCCTATTATCTGCTCGGCGGCGCCTACGCCATGCAGCAGGGCGCGCATGTACGTATGGACCTGTTCTTCGACCGTCTTTCACCGCGCAGGAAAATGATCACCGACATGATCACCATCCTGTTCATCATCTTCTATCTCGGCGTGATGGTCGCCGGTGGTATTTCATCGACCAATTACGCCATCGTCTACAATCAGAAGAACTACACCGCCTGGGCGCCGCTTCTCTGGCCTATCAAGCTCATCATGACCGTCGGTATTTTGCTGCTACTGCTGCAATGCGTCTCCAATTTCTTCAAGGACTGGGCCTCCCTGCGTGGAAAGCCAATCAGCACCATTGCGGGTCCCGCCATTGAGGAAGGGCATCACATATGAGTTCGGAATTCATAACGCTCTTCATGTTTGCAACCATGATGGTGCTGCTCATGACCGGGCAGCGCGTATTCGGCGTGATCGGTTTTGTCGGCTCGCTCGCCGCGCTCCTGCTTTGGGGCAAAGGCTCGTTCGAGATGCCGTACAATGCCACCTTTGCGGTGTTGAACTGGTATCCGCTTATCACAGTGCCGTTCTTTGTCTTCATGGGTTACATGCTCTCGGAATCGGGGATTGCCAGCAATCTCTACCGCATGTTCCACGTGTGGTTCGGCGGCATTCGCGGCGGTCTGGCACTGGGCACGATCGGCCTGATGGTCATCATTTCCTGCATGAACGGCCTGAGTGTTGCGGGCATGGCCATTGGCGCGACCGTAGCTCTGCCGGAGCTTCTCAAGCGTGGCTACAACAAGGTTATGGTAACGGGCGTCATTCAGGCTGGCAGCTCGCTCGGCATCCTCATTCCGCCAAGCGTAGTGCTTGTTCTTTATGCAATGATTGCCCGACAGCCCGTTTTGCAGTTGTGGCTCGCAGGCATAGGCCCCGGGCTTCTCATGGCCACGCTCTTTGCCATCTACATCTATATACGCTGCCGTATCCAACCAGAGCTCGGACCGACATTGCCACAGGATGAATTGGACAGAATTACGTGGCATGATCGTTTTGTTGCACTGCGCGCAGGCATTCTACCGCTCGTCGTCTTCGGCGCAATGATGGGACTTTTCCTCACCGGTGTTACCAGCCTTGTCGAAAGCTCTGCCGTCGGTGCTTTGCTTGCAACACTTGCAGCGCTTTTCACCGGACGCCTCAACAAGACTGTATGGGAAACCACAACGCGGAACAGCCTTACCGTCACCTGCATGTTCCTCTGGATCATTCTGGCGGCGCTTTGTTTCTCGTCGGTCTATGATGGCCTCGGAGCGGTGAAAGCCATCGAAAGCGTGTTGCTGAATACCTTCGATCTGTCACCATGGACAATCCTAATACTGATGCTGTTTTCGTTCATTATATTGGGCATGTTCCTTGACGACACGGCAATGCTGGTCATCGTGGCACCGCTCTACATACCGCTGGTAAAGAGCCTCGGCTTCAACGCCATCTGGTTCGGTGTGCTCTACACGATTACGTGCCAGATCGCATATATCACGCCGCCTTTCGGGTACAATCTCTTCATGATGCGGGCCTTGGCGCCAAAAGAAGTCACACTGATAGATATCTATCGTTCGATCGTGCCGTTCTTCTTTCTCATGGTGCTGACCATCATCCTTCTGATGATCTTTCCGCAAATCGCGATGTGGTTGCCCAACTGGTACACAGGACGATGACGATAGCGACAGAAGAATGCGCATAAGCCGGTGACAAGAGTCCGAAGGGCCAGACCGGAACAGATAAAGGGTGAACTCAAACAAGAGTGGGAGAATGGGCATGAGTGAGAATAGCAAGCTTAACAAACGCGATTTTCTCAAGAAAGCCGGGCTGACAACCGTTGGCGCGTTGGGTGCAAGCGCACTTGCAACACCTTATGTTAGGGCACAAAGTCCGATCAAGTGGCGGCTTCAGACCTATGCAGGCCCGGCGCTTGCCGAGCACGTCATCAAGCCGTCGATTGACGCTTTCAACAAAGCCGCAAATGGCGACATGGTCATCGAACTTTATACTGCCGACCAGCTTGTACCGCAGGGTGAACTGTTCCGTGCTGTTCAATCAGGCACAATCGATGCCGCACAAAGCGACGACGACTCCATGGCATCGCCGGTCGATGTCGCAGTCTTCGGGGCTTATTTCCCCTTCGCATCGCGCTACAGCCTCGATGTGCCCGCCCTGTTCAACTGGTACGGGCTCAATGAAATATGGGACGAAGCCTATAAAGAAATTCCGGGTGTTACCTGGCTTAGTGCCGGTTCCTGGGACCCCTGCAATTTCGTGACCACCAAACCGATCCGCAGCGTTGCTGACTTGCAGGGCCTGCGCGTCTTCACCTTCCCGACCGGCGGGCGCTTCCTGACCAAGTTCGGCGTCGTGCCAGTCACGCTGCCATGGGAAGATATTGAAGTCGCAATCCAGACCGGCGAACTCGATGGCGTTGCGTGGTGTGGCGCGACTGAGGCCTATACGGTCGGCTGGGCCGACATAAACAAGTACTATCTGACCAACAACATCAACGGCGCCTGGGCTGGTTCCTATTTCGCCAATACGGAAAAATGGGAGGCGGTGCCAGATCATCTGAAGACACTGTTCAAGCTGGCAATGGATTCATCGCATTATTATCGCCAGCATTGGTACTGGTGGGGCGAAGCTCACTATCGCACTACCGGCGGAAAACTGGAACTGACGACCATTCCAGAATCGGAATGGAAGCAGATCGAGGACGCCGCCGAACAGTTCTGGGACGAAATCGCCGCTAAGAGCGAGAGGAACGCAAAAGTTGTCGAAATCCTCAAGAAATACCAGAAGACCATGCGCGATGCGGGCGCACCTTATCGCTACGCCTGACGAACAAGAGCGCCGTGCATT
The DNA here is from genome assembly GCF_041929965.1 of Brucella oryzae. Lineage (NCBI taxonomy): Bacteria > Pseudomonadati > Pseudomonadota > Alphaproteobacteria > Hyphomicrobiales > Brucellaceae > Brucella > Brucella oryzae. The sequence continues at coordinate 307,433 of NZ_JBHEEO010000001.1, forward strand.
CGCGCGGCGCCTTTTATTTCATTCCGTGGGAGCACAGCAAATTAAATGGCCGGACAATTGACATTCGATGCATTGAAAAAGGCAGTCGCGGAAAATGAAATCGATACAATTCTCGCATGTTTCGTAGACATGCAGGGACGTTTGATCGGCAAGCGCTTCTACGGACAGTTCTTCGTGGAATCTGGTTACGACGAAACCCACGGCTGCAACTATCTCCTTGCCGACGATATCGATATGGAGCCGGTGCCGGGCTACGAGGCTGCTGGATGGGATAAGGGGTACGGTGATTTTGTCATCAAGCCGGATCTTTCGACCCTGCGTGTCGCCACATGGCTGGAAAAGACTGCCATCGTGCTTTGCGACGTGCTCGATCACCACGATCATCAGGATCTGGCGCATTCCCCGCGTGCTATCCTCAAGAAGCAGCTGGCGCGTCTGCATGAGCGCGGCTATCGCGCCTATTTCGCGTCCGAGCTTGAATTCTATCTCTTCGACGAGACCTACAAAACAGCTCGCGCCAAGCACTGGCAGGACATGGAAACGGCTTCACCTTATGTGCAGGATTATGTCATCCACCTGACCACCAAGGAGGAGCCAGTCCTCCGCGCAATGCGCAACCAGCTCGCGGCAGCCGGTATCCCGGTCGAAAACTCAAAGGGCGAATGGGGGCCGGGGCAGGAAGAGCTGAATGTGCGTTACGCCGAAGCGCTCGAAATGGCGGACCGTCATGTCATCATGAAGAACGCGATGAAGGAAATAGCCGAGGCGCATGGCAAGTGCATCACCTTCATGGCCAAGTATGATTACAGCAAAGCTGGAAGCTCGAGCCACGTGCACAATTCCATCTGGAGCGCCGATGGCAAGGAGCCGCTCTTCTTCGATCCGAAAGCGCCCTATACCATGACGCCGCTGATGCGTTCCTGGGTGGCCGGGCAGCTCAAATATGCCACCGACTACACCTATTTCCTCGCGCCTTACATCAATTCCTACAAGCGTTTTCAAGCAGGCACCTTCGCGCCGACGAAAATCATGTGGAGCCAGGATAATCGCACCGCTGGCTTCCGCCTGTGCGGCGAAGGCACAAAAAGCATTCGTATCGAATGCCGCATCGGCGGCGCCGACCTCAATCCCTATCTGGCTTTTGCAGCGCTCATCGCATCGGGTCTGCAGGGAATCGACGAACAACTGGAACTCGACGAGCCCTTCGTCGGTGATGCCTACAGCGCGGTCAAACTCAAGGAAATTCCTTACACGCTCCGGGAGGCCGCACAGGCGCTCAAAAACTCCGAGTTCCTCAAGGAGGCTCTCGGGGAAGCGGTCGTCAACCACTACGTCCACACTGCCCATTGGGAACAGATCGAATATGATCGGCGCGTAACCGACTGGGAACTGCATCGCGGGTTCGAGCGCTATTGACCCGCGCGACCGATCCCGAAATGAATAACGCAATGCCAGACTTCAAAGGAAATTGCAGATGAGCGGCACAGCCAAGATCATCTCCCCCATCGACGGCTCGGTCTATGCCGAGCGTCCTTTTTTGAACGAGGCCGCAATCACCTCGGTCGCCGCCGCCGCCCGTGATGCGCAAACCGGCTGGGCTCAGTTGAGTATTGCTGAGCGCGCGCGCTATTGCCGGGCCGCACTGGATGCGCTTGCCGGGATGCAGGAAGAGATTATCCCTGAAATCGCATGGCAGATGGGGCGCCCGACCCGTTACGGCGGGGAGAATGGCGGCGTGCAGGAGCGCGGCCAATATATGATCGATATCGCCGAAGAAGCGCTAAAAACCTATGTTCCCGCTCAGAAGGATGGCTTCCGTCGGTATGTGAAGCATGTGCCGCTCGGCGTGGTTCTGGTGATTGCACCATGGAACTATCCCTATCTCACCGCCGTCAACACAATCATTCCCGCACTTATGGCCGGGAACACTGTGATCCTCAAACATGCAACGCAGACGCTTCTGGCTGGTGAACGCTTTGCAAAAGCGTTTGAGAAGGCCGGGCTGCCCAAGGGTGTATTCCAGAATATCGTTCTCGATCACGCATCGACGGAAAAGCTGCTCGCATCCGGCACAATTGACCACGTGAATTTCACCGGCTCGGTTGGCGGGGGGCGCGCCATCGAAAAGGCTGCTGCAGGCACCTTCATGACGCTGGGGCTGGAGCTTGGTGGCAAGGACCCGGCCTATGTTCTGCCCGATGCCGATCTGGATTACGCCATCGCCAATCTGGTGGACGGCGCGTTCTTCAATTCGGGCCAGTGCTGCTGCGGGATCGAGCGCATTTATGTTCATGAAGCAGTCTATGACCGCTTTGTTGATGGCTTCATCAATCTGACGAAGCAATATGTGGTCGGCAATCCGCTGGATAGTTCAACGACGCTCGGCCCGATGGCACAGGCGCGCTTTGCCGATCTTATCCGCGAGCAGAAAGCGGAAGCCCTGCGCAAGGGCGCAAAGGCGCATGTGAATATGAGCGTCGGGAACGACCGTGCAGGTTCTCCCTATGTCGCCCCGGAAGTGCTCACCAATGTCGATCACCAGATGAGCGTCATGCGCGAGGAAAGCTTCGGCCCCATCGTTGGCATCATGAAAGTGCGCAACGACGAGGAAGCCCTCACATTGATGAACGACAGTATCTATGGCCTGACAGCTTCGCTCTGGACGGCAGACACGGACCACTCCGCCACTCTCGGCGACCGTATCGAAACGGGCACGGTTTTCATGAACCGTTGTGATTATCTCGATCCCGCACTTGTCTGGACCGGAGTGAAAGAGACTGGCAAGGGTGCTGCCCTGTCACCCATCGGCTACGGCAATCTCACGCGGCCAAAATCCTTCCATCTGCGTGAAAAGATCTGACCGCTTATCATCATTCGGAAAGCAATCGATATGACCACTCTGACCGCGAAATGGAACTTCCCGACCACCGTGCTTTTCGGGCCGGGACGCATCAAGGAGCTTCCAGCCGTCCTGCAAGCCGCAGGCATTAAACGTCCGCTTTTCGTGACCGATCCCGGCCTGGCGAAGCTTCCCGTGGTGGCGTCCACACTCGCTGTCCTGGATGAAGCCGGTGTGGCATACGGGGTTTTCTCCGACGTGAAGCCGAACCCGGTTGAAAGCAATCTTTATGCAGGCGTCGAGGTCTTCAAAAGCGGCAAGCATGACGGCGTCATCGCCTTTGGCGGCGGTTCGGCGCTGGACCTTGGTAAGCTCATAGCCTTTCAGGCCGGGCAGACCCGACCCGTATGGGATTTTGAAGATATCGGCGACTGGTGGACCCGTGCCGATAGCAAAGCGATTGCGCCGATCATTGCCGTGCCCACCACTGCTGGCACCGGATCGGAAGTTGGCCGCGCAGGCGTTTTGACCAACGAAGCGACCCACACCAAAAAGGTCATATTCCACCCGAAGATGCTGCCGGTCACAGTCATTGCCGACCCGGAACTTTCGACCGGAATGCCGCCTTTCATCACGGCGGGTACAGGCATGGATGCGCTGGCACACTGCCTTGAAGCCTATTGCGCGCCCGGCTTCCATCCGATGGCTGACGGTATCGCAGTCGAAGGCATTCGTCTGGTCTTTGACAATCTCCCCAAAGCCTATGTCGATGGAAAAAATATTGAGGCACGGGCGAACATGATGGCAGCGGCTGCCATGGGCGCTACGGCCTTCCAGAAAGGACTCGGCGCAATCCATTCGCTGTCGCATCCGATCGGCGCCCTTTATGATACCCATCATGGCATGACGAACGCGGTTTTCATGCCCTATGTCCTGCTTCAGAACCGATCCGCCATCGAAAAGCGCATCGAAAGGCTTGCCGATTATCTAGGCATCAAGGGCGGGTTTGACGGATTTCTGGCGGCCGTCATGAAATTGCGCAGCGACCTCGGCGTCCCCAATACGCTGCCTGAATTCATCACGGATCTTGAAATGGACGATGCTCGGAAAGACCTGATTGCAGAGATGGCCATCGTCGATCCAACCGCTGGCGGCAACTCGATTGAATTGACAAAAGAACGCGCGTTGAAGTTGCTAAATGCTGCACTCGAAGGTAAGGTCTGACAAGCTGAGTTCAGGCTTGGCAAGAGCCATAAGAGGTAAGCATCGCACCACCTATGGCGGGGGGCGATGCATTAGGGGAGCGGGTTCTTGGGGAGGAGCCCGCTCCTCTTCATTTTTCCGACCTTAAGAAACTTTGAAAACCTGACACTTTCTCCCTAATAACAGCCGGAACAATTCTATATTTCAATCGTTTACCATCCATCATCTGAGACGGAGGTTGCACGTGAATATCTTCAAGCAGACTTGTGTCGGGGCTTTGGCCATGATCTTTGGTGTGACGTCGGTTGCGCCAACCATGGCGGCACCTACAAATCTGGAACGCCCTGTCATCAACCACAACGTAGAGCAGGTGCGTGATCATCGCCGCGCACCGCGTCATTATCGTGGTCATCGACCTAATCGGCCCGGACACTGGAATGGTCATCGCGGCTATCGGCATTATCGCCACGGCTATCGTCGCCATAGCGACGGATGGTGGTATCCCTTGGCGGCGTTTGGCGCAGGCGCGATCATTGGCAGTGCTATAAGCCAGCCTCGCCCCGTTTATCGCGCGCCGCGAATGTCAAATGCGCATGTTCAGTGGTGCTATAACCGCTACCGGTCCTATCGCTCGTCTGACAATACATTCCAGCCCTATAATGGGCCTCGTAGACAATGCTATTCACCCTATTCTCGTTGATAATTGGAAAAGCGCCCCTTGAGGGCGCTTCAGATTGATTACAAACCCCTCGATTTTTGGAAGCAGTCAAAAACGAGGGGTTTTGATTCCGATTTGTTCACGTTCTGAATCTGGGACGTTCCGTGAATCTGAGGTCATTTTGACCCTGCCGGAGGTTTGTCAGCAGTCTGAAGCGCCCCTTGAGGGCGCTTTTTCATATAATTTGCGATGTGTTGAACAGAAACGTGATGGATTTTCAGGTTTCTGCTTCAAGGGACATCTGGACGCCTTCCTTAAAGAGGAATAAGCAAGCCTGAGTCATATCAATGTCGCGGGCAAAATTTTCTCCTTTCCCAACCTTTTGCGACATGAGGAACAACATTCAGAACGTGGATAGTGGAAGAAATATGCTCGACTTTCTCCATATCCAGTTCAGTCCAAAACCGACAATCGCTCTTTAGCTGCGTGCATTACGCGGGCAGAAGAACGATTTCGGCGCAACTTTGAGTTTGAAAATGTCGCATACTACCGTCACAAGTCCCGCCCCCACCAGTGCGCAACGTCTAGCGATGACCGCCCTGATCGTTGGCGGCATCGCCATTGGCAGTTCACCGATCTTTGTCCGGCTTTCCGAGGTAGGTCCGCTCGCAACAGGCTTCTGGCGTCTTGCACTGGCAGTATTGCCGCTTATGCTCGTGGACGGTCACGAGCGTCGCGATGAAAAGGATGCGACACCTCTCACTCTTTCCGATTGTCTGCGCCTCGCCCTGCCAGGTCTGTTCATCGCTTTCGATCTGGGCGCGTGGCACCTGTCGCTGCACATGACATCCGTTGCCAATGCAACACTGCTTGCCAATATGGCGCCAATTTTTGTGACACTCGGCGCTTGGCTGCTTTTCAAGTCGCGCGTGAGTACTTCCTTCATGCTTGGTCTTGCCATCGCAGTCAGCGGTGTCATTGTGCTGAAGGGCGGACCGGGTAAGCTTCTCCAGTCCCAATCGTCCGGCGATGCCATGGCGCTTCTGGCTGCAGTTTTCTATGCCGGATACATTCTTTCGGTTGGCCGCTTGCGCAGCCGCTTTTCCACCATGCGCATCATGCTGTGGAGCAGCGCAATTGCTGCCGTCTTTTCGCTGCCGGTCGCGTATTTCATGGAAGGTCAGATTCTGCCTGCCACGCTCTATGGCTGGCTTATTCTCGCAGGCCTCGCCTGGGTAACCCATGCGGCAGGGCAAAGCATGATCGCTTATGCCCTTGCCTATCTTCCGGCGTCGTTCTCGTCACTCACCCTGCTTCTGCAACCGGTCGTCGCGGCAATTCTTGCCTGGTCTATTCTGTCGGAACCCATTGGCATGCTGCAGGCTCTGGGCGGCATCATCGTAATATCGGGAATTCTGATTGCACGGCGGGGATAAGACATGAAAAAGCCCCGATTTCCCGGGGCTTTTTTGCTGGGGTTAATTAATCAGCCAGCCATTCTTTGATGCGGTCCGGATGGTCCGCGATATATTTATCGACGGCCTTCTCATAGGACGTTTCCTGCGCATCGAACATCGCGGCCTCAAGTTCGCTGATTGGGAGGTTCATCTTGGTCAGCAAGTTCGCAACTTTCGGATTGTCTTCCTTGAAACCTTTGCGTGCAATGGCATCAATATGTTCTGCACCGCCGAGTGCACCTTCAGGGTCGGCAATGTAACGCAGCTTGTATTTGCCGAACATCCAGTGCGGGCTCCACGAAGTTGCCACGAACCAGCCGTCGGAACGCGTGGCACGGTCGACAGTCGTCAGCATGGCTGCCTCACTAGAAATATTGAGCTTGTAGTCCAGCCCGTATTTCTTGATGGCTTCCTGCGACAGGCGAGTAAGGCCTGCGCCCGGATCGATGCCCTGGATTTCGCCCTTCAGCTTCTCGCGCACTTCCGGCTTCTTCAGATCTTCGATAGAACTGATCTCGCTTTCCGGAATGTAAGCGGGAACGATCCAGCCAAGCTTCGCGCCTTCATAGAGCGGGCCGAGGTCTTCGACCTTGTCCTTCACGCGCGCATAGTAATCGGCGTGCGTTTCCGGCAACCAAGCCATCATCATGGCATCGATATCGCCGCGGCTCACACCTTGGTAGAGTGGGGCCACGTCCGTTTGAACCAATTCGACCTTCTGGCCGAGATTGTCTTCAATCAGCTTCTTGGCAAGTTTGGTGACAAATTCAGCATCAGACCAAGGTGCCCAGCCGATTTTAACCGGCTTGCCGTCCTGCGCAAATGCTGCGCCCATGGTCATCGTTCCCGCCACAACTGCCGCCAGACCGAATTTGGTTAGTTTGCCTAACATAATTTCTCCTTTTCGATTGGTATCAGTTCCCATTGTTATTCTTGGTTATAATTTTTGCTTTCGTCAGGCTTCCTGTTTGCGAAAGGATGAGGCGGACTGAACGTCCGCCGTCTTTCTTAAAGATGCGAGCCGCTTGAAAAATCCGGCTCCGCCCTTGCCAAAACTCTGGGTGATACGGTCGAGAATGACCGCGAGAATGACCACTGCGAGGCCTCCCTCAAAACCGAGCCCCACATTGAGGCGCTGGATGCCAGTCAGAACCGTATTGCCGAGGCCACCCGCACCGATCATTGATGCGATGACCACCATCGACAGCGAAAGCATAATCGTCTGATTGATGCCGGCCATGATCGAGGGCATGGCGTTTGGAAGCTGCACCTTGAACAAAAGCTGCCGCGATGTGCAGCCGAAGGCGAGCCCGGCTTCAACGAATTCCGCATGCACCTGTCGTATACCGAGATTGGTCAGACGTACAACCGGTGGCATGGCAAAGATCACCGTCGCAATTGTTCCGGGCACGGCGCCAAGACCAAAAAACATAGCTGCCGGAATGAGATAGACAAATGCAGGCATCGTCTGCATGAGGTCGAGCACCGGGCGCACGATCGAAGCGACCGCATCACTGCGGGCCATGGCGATGCCGAGCGGAATGCCGATCACGACAGCGATAACCGTCGATGCCAGCACCAGAGAGAGGCTTTCCATCGTACCGGTCCACAAAGCCATGTGGATGATGAGACCCAATGCGAGCGCAGTGAATATAGCGAACTTCCATCCCACACGCCACAAAGCGAGTATTGTGAGAATTGCAACCCCGCCAATCGGCGGGACTGCGAGAAGCGCGTTTTGAATACCGTCCGTCACAAAGCCGATGGCGGCTGCAATCATATCGAGCGCAGGCGTAAAGTGATCGAGAATGTAGTTGACCACAACATCCGCCCAGCCGCCGACACTGAAATTCAAATCCATGTTTTACCGTCCATTTCCGTATTTCTTCTGGATTGGACCAATTCTGCCTTCATCAGGCAAAAGGCCGTTGGCGCGCAGATGTCAACCCGCGCGGCCAAGCGTTTCGAGCAATGCCGATTTGCTGATGGCACCGACATAACGGTTCTGGCGATCAGTGACCGGGACCGGCCAAGGGCTTTCCGCCACCTGTGTCAGCAATCCGGAAAGGGGCGCCTCGGCTTCAATAGCAGAGACGCTATCCAATCTCTCACCGCCTTGCACTGCAGCACCTTTTGCCAGTGCGTCACGACTGACCATACCGCGATATGTACGGTCGGCGTCGATCAACACACCGAATGTTTTCCCGCTCGCGTCGAAACGTTCGAGTGCTGTTGCCAGCTGTTCGGGTTCGAAGACGATCAACTCGTCCTCACGCGCCACATCGGCGGCCTTGAAAACGCGCGACACATCAACATTGCGGAAGAAGGAACGGACATAATCATTGGCCGGTGCAGAAACGATTTCATTCGGCGTCCCCACCTGCACGACCTTGCCGTGCTGCATTATGCAGATACGGTCACCGATGCGCATGGCTTCGTCCAGATCGTGGCTCACGAAAATGATCGTCCGGCTATGTTCTGCCTGAAGCCGCTTCAATTCGTCCTGCATTTCAGTGCGGATCAACGGATCGAGGGCGGAAAAGGCCTCGTCCATCAGAAGAATGGTCGGTTCGCTTGCCAAAGCGCGTGCCAGTCCGACACGCTGTTTCATGCCGCCGGAAAGCTGATCCGGCATACTATGGGCATACGGTTCAAGACCGACGGCGGCGAGTGCCTTCAGCGCCTTCTGGTGACGTTCCGCCTCACCCATTCCAGCCACTTCAAGACCGAATGAGGCATTGTTCAGAACCGAACGATTGGGCAGGAGAGCGAAGGACTGAAACACCATGCTCATGTCACGGCGTCGGAGATCAATCAGCTCACGCTTGCTCATCTTGACGATATCGCGACCATCAACCTCGATGGAACCGGTCGTCGGTTCGATCAGGCGATTGAGCAAACGCAAAAGCGTGGACTTGCCTGAGCCGGAGAGGCCCATAATAACGAATACTTCGCCTTCATAGATGTCGAAGGTCGCATCATCGACGCCGACTGTAGCGCCGAGTTCACTGTGAATCTGGGTTTTTGATTTACCTGCGCGCAATTCTTTCATTGCACGCTCCGGATCATCGCCGAAGACTTTAAAAACGCCATTCAAGCTTATTTTCGTCTCAGCCGGCGACTTCATACTTTCTTCCCTGTATAAAATACCATGCATTAAGTTTAACCCCGCTGTGCTGGCGGACTTAATCTCCTTTTCAACAATGACATAACTTCATTCCAACGCAAATTTCTCACACGCGATCTGCGTTCCGCGAACGGCCCGCATGGAATGATTATCGATAGATTGCTTGATTCTATATAGGTCATTTTCCGACATGTCCACCCACAGCCGTGAATTCATCTGAATGCTCCGTCCAGCAACCGTCCCCTTGAATGATTTTTTTGAAGGGTCACACGACGAATTTCGAGGGCTGTTCGCCGCAACTCAAAGCAGGAGGCAATCGACCAGCTTGAGGGCGATAGTAGTCCTCTTCCAGTCGATTATCAGAACGACCTGCGACAAATATGTAATCAGCTGCGACATTGTCCAGATTAGTATAATCCATAATTAAAATGGCTATAATTACAGAAAAATAGTATGATTATACTGTAGAGATAGAATTATCTAGTCTATACATAAAAACGGTGCGAATTGAGCAATCCGCCCCGTGTTGGATGAGGCTTGGCGCCTCGATTTTTCAGCGATAAGCCATATATCCGACAAAGCCAGTGATCTTCCAGCGCGCGCCTTCACGACAGCAAAAATAAAGTGTCTGCCAGTTGAGGATATCGACGGTCCCATCCTTCTTTGCGATCGCTCCATCAAATTTTTTCCGGGCGACAGCGACGTCGCCAGTAATATCGATCACACTCAGATTCGTGGCACGGAAGATTCCGTCTGCTAGAGGTTCAGCATACTCAACCGCCGCACTTTCCCCCGCTTGCCGCAACCATTCATCGCGATAGCTTGCGAGCGTCGGAAATCCCGCATCCCATTTGTCGGGATCGCGATCATTATGTGCATGAATGCCAAGGAAACGCGCCTCATCGAAATCATCAGCCACCAAGGACCAGTCCTGCGATACGAAAGCCTCGATATCGCGCCGTACAAGCATCTCCCAAATCTGCTCACGATCCTTGTCGCCGGCAAACGGATTGGCCGCACCCTTCATGTTACCCTCCCTATTATCTTAACTTTCCACGTGCAGCGACCGGCAGGATATCAATGACATCATCACCCGAAACAAGATGAACCTCGTCAAAGAGATTGGAAACGACGCAGACATGATCTGGAATAATTCGGACTCGCTCGCCAACTTTCAGGTCGGCGACGTCGCCGGTCAGTTTACCGTGCTCCTCACTTAAGCCGATGACACAGGCATCGGGACGCCCCATCACTTCGCCAAAATCGCTCAATCCCAGCGTGTCGCTGGATAAGGCCTTGGAACCGGCATCAATGATCACACGTTCAGAGGTTGGATGGCTGACCACCGTTGAAAGCACCGTAAAGGCGCAGTCATCCACCGTCGCCGCTCCCTTCTGAACCTGATAACGGTCGAAATAGATATAGGTGCCGGGGCGATATTCGGTGACCACACTATCACTGGGTTTACGCCACATATCGGGCGTGCCGCCGCTTGAGATGGTTTCGCAGGGAAGACCATTTGCTTCCAGCAGTTCGCGGGCCGAATAAAGCCATTGCTCGGCCTCTTCCGGTTTTCCCGCTGCAGGATAAGTCATCAGGCCGCCGAAACGCAGTCCTGCACTTTGATCGATGATCCGTGCCAGTTCCAACGCTTCGGCTGGCGTCTGCACACCACAGCGGCCCATGCCGGTGTCGCATTCGACAAGCACTTTCAACGGAGACTTTTTATCGGTGAAACGCACTACCAAACCAGCCAGGGAGATTGAATTATCAACCGTCACCGACAGCGTGATGCGTCGATGCAGGGAGTGAAGGCGATCAAGCTTTTCCTGCCCCAGAATATTATAGGGCAGGAAAATATCCGTTAGTCCAGCGTCGGCCATGACCTCTGCCTCGCCAAGCTTCTGGCAAGTGATGCCCACGGCTCCCGCCTCAACCTGCATTTTTGCAAACATGGGCAGTTTGTGAGTCTTGATATGCGGGCGCAGTTTCACATCCACCGCATCCGCATGGGCCTGCGCCTTGGCAATATTCGCTTTCACGCGATCAATGTCGATGAGGATCGCGGGCGTATCCACCTCGTGAACGGTTTTCGGTCTGGTCATGAATCAGTCTCCCAGCGGCAAGCGCGGATCGTCTATGGTGAGCGTATTGAGGCTATGCTTGATGCGACGCAGGCTTTCCAGCACCTTCGGGCCACGCGCTTCCGCCGTAGCTGTGGCGATCATATCGAGAATGGCGAGCAGCGCGAAGCGCGATGACGTCGGCTTGTAAATATTGCCGTCTTCATTAGCCTGATGAGGAATGAGTACATCTGTCGCCTTGGCAAGATCGGAACCGGCAGGTGTGATCGCCACCGTCTGCGCTCCATATTGCCGTGCGACAAGTACAGCTTCCACCACCGACCGTGCAAAGCCGGAAACAGAGAAAGCAATCACCGTCGTTTCATGGGTGGTGACCGCTGCATACATGCGCTGCAATTGCCCATCGACTTGCGCGTTGACCGGAATGCCGAGCCTGAACAAGCGGTTCTGCATTTCTGTTGCCAGCATGGACGAGATGCCACCGGATCCGAGACAGAGCACAGGACCGCCGGCGGCAAGCCGTTCGGCGACTCTCATCAATACGCCCATGTCGAGCCCGTCGCTGGCCCGCTGGATAGCGGCAACCGCCGCATCGGTCACAGCCGTGGCTATACGGCTTTCACGCACATCGCGGGCGGGTATTTCCGCCGTCAGATACTGGCCACCAATGGCCAGCGCCTGCGCCAGAAAGAACTTGAAATCGCGAACCCCATCACAGCCGAGCGCACGGCAGAAGCGGGTTACCGTAGGCTCGCTGACACCGGCTCTGGCCGCAATTTCCGAGATCGCCGCCTTGGAGGCGTAATCGGGATCAGCCAGCACAAGCGCCGCCAGCCGCCGGTCGGATTTCGACCCGCCCTGCGCCACGACATGCAGCCGCGTGATAATGTCGGCAACCTTGCTCATGGGGTTCAAAGCGGAAGACCGCTATCCTTGTCGAAAAAATGTATGTGTTCGCTCTTTGCAGTTACCGAAACTTGCTCACCGGACGCAAGATGTATGCGCTCACGAAACACAGCTCTTATGGGTTGTCCCGCAATCCGGCCATAAATATGGGTTTCAGGCCCCGTCGGCTCAATCACCTCCACAGTGAGCGTCAGCCCCTTGCCATCCGGCGCGACCGTAAAATTTTCAGGCCGAATACCAGCTTCCACCTGTCGGGTATCCGATGTTCCTGCGCCAACGGCGATTTCTTCGCCCTCATCGGTGCTGAATATCCCTCTCGACACCGTTCCCGGGATGAAACTCATCGACGGCGAACCAATAAAGCTCGCGACAAACTTGTTGGCGGGGCGATCGTAAAGGTCCAGCGGCGTACCGATCTGCTGGATCTTGCCTTGGTTCATAACCACGATCCTGTCTGCCATGGTCATGGCCTCGATCTGGTCATGAGTGACATAGATCACCGTCGATTTCAGGCGCTGATGCAGCGCCTTGATCTCAGTGCGCATCTGCACGCGCAACTGCGCATCGAGATTGGAAAGCGGCTCGTCGAATAGAAATACCGATGGTTCGCGCACAATGGCGCGCCCCATGGCAACGCGCTGGCGCTGGCCGCCCGAAAGCTGACGCGGGTAGCGATCAAGATAGGAATGGAGATTGAGGATGGACGCCGCCCTGTCCACCTTCGCGGCTGCTTCTTCCGACTTCTCCCCACGAATGCGTGGACCAAAGCCAATGTTTTCACGCGCCGTCATATGCGGGAACAACGCGTAAGATTGAAAGACCATCGCGATATTGCGCTTTTGCGGCGGCAACTCGTTAGCTCGCTCCCCGCCGATCAGAAGGTCACCGCCGGAGATGGGTTCAAGCCCGGCCACCATCCGTAAAAGCGTGGATTTTCCGCAACCGGAAGGACCGACCAGCACAAGGAATTCCCCGCTTTGAATATCGAGGTCGACACGGTCGAGAACAGTCAATTGTCCGAAGGTTTTGGTGATGCCGCGCAGCGAAACCTCTTTCATCGGTCAGTTCCCTCCAAGAATATCTTCGATGAAAGGACGGCAGCCCGCAGTCAGTCCGGCATCGACCGGAAGGATCGCGCCGGTAATTCCCGAAGCACGATCCGACGCCAGAAATGCTACTGTTTCCGCCACTTCACGCGTGTCAACGATACGTCCCAACGGATAGAAGCGCTGCAGACGGTCCAGCACGCTCGCATCCTGCGCGATACGGTGATCCCATGCCGGTGTTCGTATCGACCCCGGGCAGACGACATTGGCGCGGACGCCCTTCCTTCCGAACTCAACCGCAATACCGCGCGCAAAAGCATTGATTCCGGCTTTGGCAGCCGCATAAGCCGGGTTTCCGAAATGCAGGAGACCGTTGACCGAGGAAATGAAGACAAAAACGCCGTGTCCGCGCGCCGCCATGGCCTGTGCCATGACATTGGAAAATCCGGAAACCGCAATCAGATTGAGGTCGATCTCAGCATAGATATTGCCCTGATCCAGCCCATTGAAGGTCTCGGCACGGGTCCAGCCCGCATTGTTGATGACAATATCGGGCAAGCCCGATTCCGCTATGATCCGCTTTGCAGCCGGCTCCAGTCCCTCACGGTCCAGTAGATCGAAAGCATGACGCGCATAAAAACCATCGCCGGTCATTGCCTCCAGTGACATATCGCAACCGATCACACGGGCGCCGCGCTCAGAGAACAGTTTGATCAGCGCGCTTCCAACACCACCACCGGCCCCGGTAACCAGCACCGACTTTCCGGCAAATTCGCCTGCTTGCTCCACGCTATTCCCCTTTTATGCGGCAGCTTTCTGCACCTGTTTATTCCCATCAGCGTAAAAGTCAAAATGTAAGTTTGCAACAAAACTTTTTGCTTGAAAGTGCTGGTCAAGCCGATAATGTAAGAAAATAACAAAAATAGATCGTCATCGCACCAATGCGGGCAAAACAAGGGAACGGGAAGATGTCTATCAATAAATGGAAGGCTGGCCTTCTGGCCGGATTGAGCATTCTGGCACTGTCATCGGTTGCGAATGCGGGCGAAGTGCGGATGACGGTTGCGGAGTACAGCTCCAAGACCGGCCCCTATTTCGAGGAGGTCAAGAAGGCCTTCGAGGCCGAGAACCCCGGCATCACGCTCAATTTCGAAATTGTTCCGTGGGATGTGCTTCTGCAAAAGCTGACTACCGACATTTCCGCAGGCACCAATGCAGACCTTTCGATCATCGGCACACGCTGGCTGATTGATTTCGTGCAGCAGGGCATTGCAGAACCGCTCGACAGTTACATGAACGATGAATTCAAAGGCAGATTCATCGAGACCTTCCTGTCTCCGTCGATCCTCGAGGGCAAGACTTACGGGCTGCCTATGGCAGCTTCCGCGCGCGCCATGTATTATAATAAGGATATTTTCGCCAAGGCGGGCATCGAAAACCCGCCCAAAACGTGGGACGAACTCAAGGCCGATGCAACCAAAATCAAGGCGCTCGGCGGAGAGAATTACGGTTTCGGCCTACAAGGCAAGGAAATCGAAACCGACGTTTATTACTACTACGCCATGTGGTCCTATGGCACAGAGATACTGAACAAGGATGGCACGTCCGGCCTCAGCACTCCGGGCGCACTGGAAGCGGCCAAGCTTTACAAATCCATGATAGATGATGGGCTGACGCAACCGGGCGTTACCTCCTATGCCCGCGAAGACGTGCAGAACCTCTTCAAACAGGGCAAGGTCGGTATGATGATTACTGCGCCGTTCCTGTCCAACCAGATCAAGGAAGAAGCGCCGAACCTCAAATATGGCGTCGCGGCCATTCCAGCTGGGCCCACCGGTGCACGCGGTACCTATGGCGTGACCGATTCCGTCATCATGTTCCAGAATTCCAAGAACAAGGAGGAAGCCTGGAAGGTGCTCGACTTCCTGTTCCAGACCGAATGGCGCGCCAAGTTCACGCAGGGCGAAGGCTTCCTTCCGGTCAACAAGGAAGAAGCGAAGATGGATTATTACGTCAACAATGCCGATCTCGCCGCCTTCACCGCGCTGCTGCCGGATGCTCGCTTTGCGCCAATCATTCCGGGTTGGGAGGAAATTGCCGACATCACGTCCAATGCCATGCAGAGCATTTATCTCGGTAAGGGCGAACCTGATGCCGTGCTGAAGGAAGCCGCTGCCAAGGCAGACGCGATCCTGAAGAAGTAACACTCCCCCACCTGCCCGGCAGTACCTTCGCTCTGCCGGGCTTTTTCCTTTTCAGGATTTTGATTGTCGATGCAAAGCCGCACTCTGCCCTATCTCCTGATCCTGCCAAGCTTGCTTCTGGCTGCGGTGGTGATCTTCTGGCCTGTGGTGCATCTCATTGAAATTGCCAGCCATGACGTGAACCGCTTCGGACAGCTACGCGATTTCAACGACGGCGCAAATTTCACCGCGCTTTTTGCAGCGCCCGACTTCCTAAATGCACTCTGGCGCACCGCACTTTGGACCGTCGCCGTGGTTGGCGGCGCGCTGATCGTCTCCATTCCAGTTGCCATCATCCTCAACATGGATTTCTATGGACGCTCGGTAGCGCGCGTCATCGTCATGCTACCCTGGGCGGTTTCGCTCACCATGACAGCCATTGTCTGGCGTTGGGCACTCAACGGCGAAAGCGGAATGCTCAATTCCGCACTGCGTAATCTCGGTATCATCGACAGCAACATTCAATGGCTGGCGAGCGCAGCTACCGCCTTTCCCATGCAGATACTGGTCGGTATTCTGGTCACCGTGCCCTTCACGACCACGATCTTTCTCGGCGGACTGTCATCCATCCCGGAGGATCTCTACGAAGCGTCGTCTCTGGAAGGTGCCAGCCTGTGGCAGCAGTTCCGCGAAATCACCTTTCCGCTGCTCAAGCCCTTCGTGAACATCGCCATCGTGCTCAATACAATTTATGTCTTCAATTCTTTCCCGATCATCTGGGTCATGACACAGGGTGGACCGGCGAATTCCACCGATATTCTGGTGACACATCTCTACAAGCTCGCTTTCCGCCTGGGAAAGCTGGGGGAAGCCTCCGCAGTATCGCTCATCATGCTGGCAATCCTCCTTGTCTTTACGGCAATCTATATTCGCCTTGCTATGCGGAGAGAACGCGCATGACGGGCTCAAAGCTGAAACGCACGATCATCGCCTGGACCATCCTGTCCCCGCTCATCGTACTGACACTGTTTCCCTTTGCGGTGATGTTTCTCACCGCCGTCAAACCGCCACAGGAAGTCTTGTCGCCAACGTGGTGGCCGAGCAGCTTCCGCTGGCAGAATTTTTCGGAAATGTGGGTTCAGACCAAGTTCGGGCAAGCACTTTTGAACTCGCTGTACGTTTCCGTCATTGCTTCCGTCGGCGCCATCATTGTCTCTATTCCCGCCGCCTATGCCATGTCGCGCTTCCGTTTTGCAGGCCATGGTGCATTCCGGCAATTCCTGCTCATTTCGCAGATGATCTCGCCCATCGTTCTGGTGCTGGGTCTTTTCCGGCTGCTCGCCGCCTATGGATTGATTGAAAGCGTCTCTGCGGTCGGTGCAGTCTATATGGCCTTTAACATCGCCTTTACCGTATGGATGCTGCAGAGCTATTTCGACACGATACCGCGTGATCTGGAGGAAGCCTCGTGGATGGAAGGCGCCGGGCGTGGCAAGACGCTGATAAAAGTGTTCCTGCCGCTCTGCCTGCCCGCCATCGCCGTGACGGCTATCTTCACCTTCATCAATGCATGGAACGAATTCGTCGTAGCACTGACCATGCTGCGCAGGCAGGAAAGCTACACGCTGCCCATTCAGGTCTTCTCGCTGGTGGCCGGACGCTACACCGTCGAATGGCATTATGTCATGGCGGCAACCTTCCTTGCCACGCTGCCGGTCGCCATCCTTTTCATCTGGCTCCAGCGCTATCTCATCAAGGGACTGGCCCTTGGAGCCGTTAAATAACCGGAGAAAAACATGTCCAGAAAACAGGTCTTCGGCGCATCGCATGTGCCTCTTTCCCCCGCCGTTCGCGCAGGCGACACAGTCTATATTTCCGGTCAGGTGCCAGTCGGAGCAAACGGCCAGATTGTTGAAGGCGGCATTGAAGCGCAGACGAAACAGGTGCTTGAAAACATCAAGGTTGCGCTCGCACTTGCAGGCGCGACAATGGAAGACGTGGTCAAAACCACTGTCTGGCTGGAAGATGCGCGGGATTTCGGGCGGATGAATGCCGTTTACGGCACCTATTTTCCGAAAGAGCCTCCAGCGCGCACCACCGTCGAATCCCGCCTGATGATCGACATCAAGATCGAAGTCGAGGCCATCGCCTACGCACCACAGAAATAAGCACGTCACCTCCCCGCACAGAGTATCTCCATGCGCATTTTCACCGCATCGCTTGCAACAGAAACTAATACTTTTTCGCCGGTTCCAACCGACAGGGCCTCCTTCGAAATGGCCTTCTATGCCGCACCGGGCAAGCATCCGGAAACGCCGACACTTTGCTCTTCTCCCATTGTGGCACTGCGCAAGCGTGCGGCGGCGGAAGGATTGACCGTCATTGAAGGCACCGCCACTTGGGCGGAGCCGGGCGGCTTGCTGCAGCGGCAGGCTTTCGAGGAATTGCGCGATGAAATCCTCGATCAGCTCAAGGCCGCAATGCCCGTCGATGCGGTCGTTCTCGGCCTGCACGGTGCCATGGTCGCCCAAGGCTATGACGATTGCGAGGGCGATCTTCTGGAACGCGTGCGCGCCATTGTCGGGCCGGATATTCTGGTTGCCAGCGAGTTCGATCCGCATAGCCACCTGACGCCGAAGCGGGTCGAGAACCTCAATATTTTCGCGTCGTTCCTCGAATTTCCTCACACGGATTTTTATGAACGCGGCGAGCATGTGGTCGATCTTGCGCTGGAAACCCTGAAAGGTCGCATTAAGCCGGTCATATCCACTTTCGACTGCCATATGATCAGTGTGTTTCCCACAAGCAGGGAACCGATGCGTTCCTTCATCGACCGCATCAAGGCGATGCACGGCAAGGACGGGATTCTGTCGATCTCCGTCATTCATGGTTTCATGGCTGCCGATGTGCCGGAAATGGGAACCCGCATTCTTGTCGTCACCGACAACGATCCGGCCAAGGGTGCAGCACTTGCAGAAAAACTCGGGCGTGAACTGATCGCCATGCGCGAGCAGACATTGATGACCATGTTCGACACCGATCAGGGCATCGACCGGGCGCTGACTGCCCATGCAGCCAATCCTGCCAAACCTGCGGTGATCGCCGATGTATGGGACAATCCCGGCGGCGGGGTTGCAGGCGACGGAACCTATGTCCTTCACCGCCTGATCGAACGCGGCATCGACAATATCGGCATTGCTACGATCTGGGACCCCATCGCAGTGACCTTCTGTCATGCGGCGGGCGAAGGTGCGGTGATCGACCTGCGTTTCGGCGGCAAATCTGGCCCGCTTGGCGGCGAGCCCATTGATGCGCGTGTGACGGTCATGAAGACCCTTGCCGAAGGCTGGCAGAGTTTTGGCCCAAGCCGCGTGACGCTTGGAGCCTCGGCGGTGGTACGAATTGAAGGCACCGAGATCGACATCATTCTCAACACCAACCGGACGCAGACATTCGAGCCGGATATCTTCTCAAATATCGGCATCGACCCGATGAAGAAGGACATATTGGTGGTCAAATCCACCAATCATTTCCACGCAGGCTTCGTGCCGATTGCTGCCGAGATTATCTATGTCGCGGCGCCCAGCTCCTATCCGAGCAATCCACGCACTACCGATTACCGCAAGCTCAACCGTGCCATCTGGCCGCGTGTCGAAAACCCGTGGTGAACAAACGAAAAAAAGCGCGGGAATTTCCCGCGCTCAGACTGCTGACAAACCTCCGGCAGGGTCAAAATGACCTCAGATTCACGGAACGTCCCAGATTCAGAACGTGAACAAATCGGAATCAAAACCCCTCGTTTTTGACTGCTTCCAAAAATCGAGGGGTTTGTAATCAATCTGAGCGCGGGAATTTCCCGCGCTTTCCTTTGATTAATGAGCCAGATAGGTTGAGATAATCGGCACGTAAGTGACCAGCGCCAGCAGGATGAACAGCGCCATATACATGCTGAATGCCTGGCGGGTGAAATCTCCCACCCTCACCTTCGCAATATTGCAGACCATCAGCATGACCGTTCCGACAGGCGGTGTCAGCGTGCCAATCGACAGGTTGATAATCACGATGATACCGAAATGCACAGGATCAATGCCCAGAGCCTTTACCGTCGGCATCAGAAGCGGCACCAAAACGATCATCAGGGCCGTGCCCTCGATCAGCGCACCGAGAATCAGCAGGATCACGTTGACTGCCAGCAAGAACGCATAAGGATTGCTGGTGAAAGACGAGATAAGCTGCATCAGCGACTGGCCGGCCTGTTCAAGCGAAAACACCCAGGCAAGCGCCGACGACGCCATGATGACCAGCATGACAGACGCAGTCGATTTCGCCGTTTCGATCAGCGAATCCACCACATGCGAGATGCACATTTCGCGATAGATCACGAAGCCGATAATCAGAACCAGCGTAACAGCAACTGCACCCGCTTCCGTCGGCGTGAAGATGTTCATACGGATGCCGCCAATGATCGCGAACAGCAACAGGACCGCTGGCCATGCCGAAGCGAGCGTCGAGACAACTTCGGCTCCGCTCATCCGCTTTTCGCGGCTCGGCTTGTAGCCGCGCTTTACCGATGTCGCATAGGCCGCAACCATCAGGATAACAGCGCCCAGAATGCCTGGCAGCACACCCGCCATGAACATTTTGCCGATGGAAACATCTGCAATCAGGCCATAGATGATGAGCGCGATACCCGGAGGAATGATCGGCGTAATCAGCGAGCCTGCAGCCGTCACCGCGCAGGAAAACGCCTTGTCATAGCCACGCTTGACCATTTCCGGCACCATCATGCGTGTGAGCATGGCGCTATCGGCCAGATTGGAAGCACTGACACCGCCCATCAGGGTTGAAACCATGATGTTGGTGAGCGCCATGCCGCCGCGCATACGACCGACCAGAATTTCCGCGACCTTGATCAGACGCTCTGCAATACCAGTATGCGACATTACTGTGCCAAGCATGATGAAGAACGGAATGGCGAGCAGAGACGTGTTCTGTGCGGGGCTGATAAAGCGCTGTACGGCGATCGCTATAGGCATCGGATTGAAGAAGGTGAAATAGGTGAAGACCGCAATTAGAATGGCCACGTAGAGGCGCATATTAAGCGCGATCAGCGCTAGCATGATGAGAACGATGGTCGTCAGGTTCATGCCTTGCCTCCCGCAAAAGCGGCACGCAAGGATTTGAATGCGCCTGCAAACATATAAAGAGCGATAATGATGAAGCCGACCGGTACAGCGATATCAATCCAGTAATAGGAGACCCGCAGCACATCAGTCACCTTGAACTGAGCAGCAACCGCAAGCTTGTAACCGGCATAGGATACGTAAAGCAGAAACAGCCCCGACAGGATGGAGACGATGGCGTTGACGACATCGCGCACCTTTTCCGACAGCAGATCCACGAGCATCGGAATGGCAAGATGCTGGTTGCTGCGTTCTGCGGCGACACTGCCGAGCATCACGATCCAGATCATCAACAGACCGGCCATTTCCTCGGTCCATTGCAATGGCTGATGCATCCAATAGCGCATGACGACGGCGATGTTGAACATCGCAAGCAGGATGAACAGCGGCACTGCAGCCAGCCATTCGATCAGTTTTTCAAACAGTTTCATCGGATTGAATTCCATGAGCGAACCATGCCGCAGCAACGCCGCGACATGGCAATATCCGAATAAGGATGAATCAGTTCAGTTCGGCCTTGATCTTGTCGTAAAGACCTGGCGACCATTCCGGGAACTGGGTGTAGACCTTTTCAGCAAGCGCCTTGAAAGGAGCACGGTCGACGTCGATGATCTCGACACCGGCTTCCTTCATCTTCTCGATCATTTCATTGTCTTTTTCGATCGTCAGCTTCTGGCTGTAGAGGCCCGCATCATAGGCAGACTCGTGGATCATCTTGAGCTGATCTTCCGGCAGCGTGGAGAAGAAGGCTTCACCGCCGACGATAAGTGCCACGTTGGTCAGATAGCCGACCTTGCTCAGATATTTGGCTTCTTCCTGGAACTTCTGGCCGTAAAGAACCGAAATCGGGTTCTCAACGCCATCGATCACGCCCTGCGCCAGCGCCGGGAAGGTTTCACCCAGCGGCATCGGGGTCGGCGTCGCGCCCATGGCCTCGAAGGTCTTGATCTGCATGACGTTGTTCGGCACGCGGATCTTCATGCCCTTCAGGTCTTCCGGCGTGCGGATCGGCTTCTTGGAAATGATCTGACGAATGCCATAGAGATAGTTCGGCATTACGATGTGAATGCCCTTCTTCTTCAGCTCTTCGCTCTTTTCCTTGAACCAGGGACCGTCATAAACCTTGAACAGCTGCGCCGGATCGTCAGTCAGGAACGGACCATAAAGCACGCCGAGGTCCGGGTCATATTCGGCCAGAAAGCCAACGTCGGAAATGGTCACGACATTGAGGCCCATCATGGCCTGCTCGGTCACATCCTTCTTCGAGCCAAGCTGCGAGCTTGGGTAGAGTTCGAGCGTGATTTCGCCGTTGCTGCGCTTGGCGAGATCATCTTTCCAGTAATGCATTACCTCATCGAAAGGCTCGCCGGGGTTGTTTTCATAGGCAACCTTGATCGAAACATTGGCAGCATAGGCAGCCATGCTTCCTGCCAGCAACATGCTGGCGGCGATCATGCCGGTAACGAGTTTCTTCATCCTTGTCCTCCCATATGGGGTCATTAAACAATTGGCCTTAGAGCCGGTTTCCTCCACTAGCGCCCCACGTCTTCCTTCCCGACGTGGAGCATTTGCTTCGATTTCAGTCGCGTTCGATGATGATCTTCAAAACATTGCGATCACCGTCCCAATAGGGAAGTGCCGCTTCAGCTTCGTCGAACGGAAATATCTTCGAGATCAGCTTGTCGGCATCCGCCCCAAGCTTTTCCAGATGCGCAATGACGGCCTCAAAATCGATGAGCGTCGCATTGCGCGATCCCATGATGTCGAGTTCCTTCAGGTTGAAGAACTGCGTCTGGTAGGTGACGGGCGCCTTGGAATAGCCCACATAAACTACCCGGCCCGCAAAGCCCGCAAGATCGACAGCCTGCGTGAAGGTGATCGGTAAGCCAACCGCTTCAAAAGCAACGTCCACACCGTCGTCATTGGTCAGTTCCTGAACCTTCGCGACAACATCCTCACCGCCCGGCAGTGCGTGCGTTGCTCCGAATTGCAGCGCCAGTTCGCGCTTTTCAGCGCTTGGGTCAATGGCGACAACCTTCGCACCGCGCGCAAGCGCGCCGATGAGAACGCCCATGCCAATCATGCCGCAACCGAGAACAGCAACCGTATCGCCTGCCTGAACGCGTCCGCGCTCGACGGCATGGAAACCAACCGAAAGCGGCTCGACCAGCGCCAGATGACGAGGTGCCAGCGTATCGTTCAGGATCAGCTTTTCGGCAGGCAGCACGATCTGGTCAGCCAGGCCGCCATTTTGCTGGACGCCAAGCGTCTTGTTATATCGGCACGCATTAAGCCGACCTTTGCGACAGGACGAACATTCACCGCAATTCGTATAGGGTAGCACGATGACCCGCTTGCCTTTGGCGTAGGCAGCACTGACGCCCTCTCCGGCTTCCATGATCTCGCCGCCGATTTCATGCCCCGGAATACGTGGCAGTTGCACCAGCGGATTAAGCCCCTTGAAGGTGTTCAGATCGCTGCCGCACAGACCCACATGCCGAACCCGCACACGGACTTGACCGGCCAGCAACGGCGCTTCGTCGATTTCTGCAAAACGTGTGACGTTTTCGCTCTCGATACGCAGAGCTTTGACCATCGAATTATTCCTGTCAGTCGTCATTAAAGAAAGGGATCAGGTTACGGCGCCGATCTGCCAAGGCACGAATTCGTTGTCGCCATAGTCGTAGACTTCGCTCAACGTCTTCTCGCCGGATGCGACCGCGATGATATGTTCGAAGATGCGGGTGCCGGACTGTTCGATGGTCTCGTCGCCGGTGACGATACCGCCGCAATTGATGTCCATGTCTTCCTTCATGTGCTCGTACATTTCGGAATTCGTGGCGATCTTGATGCAAGGCGAAGGTTTAAAGCCGGAAACCGAACCACGGCCAGTGGTGAAGCAGATCACGTTGCAGCCACCGGCTACCTGTCCAGTCACCGCGACGGGATCGTAACCCGGCGTATCCATGAAAGTGAAACCTTGTTCCGTGACGGATTCGGCAAACTCATAGACGGCCTTGAGCGGCATGGAGCCGCCCTTGGCAACTGCACCGAGCGACTTTTCCAGAATGGTGGTCAGCCCGCCGAGCTTGTTGCCATGCGATGGGTTGTTGTTGAGCTCGTCGCCATTGCGCGCCGTGTAATCACGCCACCAGTCGATGCGCTGCAACAGCTTCTCCGCCACCGCAGGCGTTACTGCGCGACGGGTCAAAAGATGTTCGGCACCGTAGATTTCCGGCGTTTCCGAAAGAACGGTCGTGCCGCCATTGCGCACGATAAGGTCCGAGGCATAGCCCAATGCCGGATTGGCCGAAATGCCGGAATAACCATCCGAGCCACCGCATTCCAGCGCCACTTTCAACTTCGACAAGGGCTGCTTAGTTCGCACCGCCGAATTGACCAGCGGCAGCATTTCCTTGATCTCGGCTATCGCATGATCGATGGTTTTGCGCGTGCCACCATGCTGCTGGATCGTCATAGTGCGCAGGCGTGAGCCTTCTTCCATGCGATAATGTTCCAGGATCGGCGCAATCTGGTTGGTTTCGCAGCCAAGCCCGATCAGCAATATGCCGCCGAAATTCGGATGCTTGGCATAGCCCTGAATAGTGCGTGTCAAAAGACGATAGCCTTCCGACTTGGTGTTGAGCGCACAGCCGCTGCCATGCGTCAGCGCCACGACGCCATCGACATTGTCGAAACCATCGAGACCGCCCATGCGGTTGAAATAATCGGCGATGTAACGCGACACCGTGGCCGAGCAATTGACCGACGAAATCACGCCAATGAAATTGCGTGTGCCGACACCGCCAGCGCCCCGGTCATAGCCCATGAAATGACGACGCTCCGCCTCCGGCAGCATACCGCGTTCATCGATATCGATGGAGAACTGATGCTCGTGTTCGGAGGGCAGCATGGCGAGGTTCTGCAAATGCACATGCTCGCCTTGCGCAATGTCCTTCGTCGCTACGCCGATCACCTGACCGTATTTCAGGACTTCCTTGCCTTCCGGAATATCGCGAATGGCAACCTTGTGTCCGCGTCCGATCAGTTCGCTGGCCCTGATCCCGTCAAGACCGATCGGATCACCGGCGCGAACCGAAATGCGCGCAACCGCAACATCATCCGACGGATGCAGCAGAATAACCGGCGCAACCGCTGTATCAACGGATTCATTCATTTGTCTGACCTCACTCCCAAATCGTCCCGGCTAATCACTCGCTGGGTTCGTTATCCATCCAACGCTGCTTGGATCGGTCCAGATGCGTTCGCATGGCTGCCTGCGCCTGAAGCGGATCCCTCGCTTCCAGCGCCGCATAGATCGCTTCGTGCTCGGCCAGAGCCAGAGCCCATGTATCGTTATCCTCGAAGCGCGTCCTGATATGCGACGTCAGCGGACTATGCCGCTCGTCAAAAAGGTCGCGCACGATGCGCACCAGCACGGAATTGCCCGATTGCTCGGCAATGAGCAGATGAAACTGCCTGTCGAGCTCAATCGCCTTGCGCCCAGCATCGACATTCACCTTCATTGCATCAATCGTTGCGCGCAATTCGGCCAGCGTCTCGGGCGTCATGCGCGCACAAGCCGTGACAACCACGCTGCCTTCGACCATTTCGCGTGCCTGCATGATTTCGAGTGGGCTCTCGCCGATGGAAGCGCCATGCGAAAGCGAACGCTTTTCCGACTCTGCCGTGACGTAGATGCCGGAACCCATGCGGATTTCGACATTGCCGGCGATTTCGAGAGCAATCAGCGCCTCGCGTAGCGAAGGCCGCGACACGCCAAGTTGCTGCGCCAGCTCGCGTTCAGCTGGCAGCCTGCTGCCAGCAGGAAACTGGCCGTCCTGGATAAGGCTTCTCACCCGATCTGCGATCTGCTGATAAAGCCTGCGCGGTTCCGCAGTTGCCGTAAAATCGCTCATAGCACTCCCAAATCCGCCTCTCCTCGAATTGGCCTTACCATATTTCCAACCGGACAGAAGCGCAATATGCTTAAAAACCCGGTTAATTGCGGCAAATCGCGCATTTCAACATGTGGAACCAAACCAATCGTTCGATAAAGAATCCTACTGGCTTGACCAATTTACCGTGCATCGCTTAGTTAAAACCAACGATTTATGGGAGAAGGTCATGCACGAAAAGCCAGCGATCCTGCAGTTCGGCACCAGCCGTTTTCTGTTGGCTCATGCCGATTTCTTTGTTTCGGAGGCGCTTTCCAAGGGCAAAGCCATTGGGACAATTGCCGTCGTGCAAACGACTTCAAATCCGCAGAGTAGCCAGCGCATTGCCGCTTTGAACGAAAGCCGCAGCTATCCCGTAATGATCCGTGGGCTTGTCGACGGCAAGCCATCCGGGACAGAACATCAGGCGAAGGGCGTTACCGTTGCCTATTCCGCGCATCACGACTGGGCGGCGATTCTCGACCTTGGCGCCAGCGTCGATGTGATCCTCTCCAATACCGGCGACAAGGGCTACGAACTCGACAGAAGCGATGACAGCTCCCTTCTTGCCAATCCGGATGCTTTGCCGAAGAGTTTTCCGGCCAAGCTTCTGGTGCTTTTG
Source organism: Brucella oryzae (assembly GCF_041929965.1). NCBI lineage: Bacteria > Pseudomonadati > Pseudomonadota > Alphaproteobacteria > Hyphomicrobiales > Brucellaceae > Brucella > Brucella oryzae. The sequence goes on from NZ_JBHEEO010000001.1 coordinate 333,678, forward strand.
CATCATCGCTGGCAGCACAATTTCGATGCGCCATTGTCGCTGTTTCCCTGCGAGCTGATCTCGCGCAATGGCGACAAGCTGCGCTCGATCCTTATCGGCTTGGCCCATGACTGGAAAATGCCGGACGGTTTCGTGCAATGGCTCGAAACCCGGTGCATCTTTGCCAACAGCCTGGTCGACCGCATCGTTTCCGAACCCATCGAACCGATCGGCGCCATTGCCGAGCCCTACGCACTCTGGGCAATCGAGAAGGCCGACGGTCTGACGCTCCCTTGTGAACACGACGATATCGTCGTCACCGACGATCTTGCGCGCTATGAGCGCCTGAAGCTCTATCTGCTCAATCTCGGCCATACATTCATCGCGGAACAATGGCTCAAGGGCAGCCGCCCGAAAGATGAGATCGTGCTGGAAGCCATGCAGGACGAGACGATCCGGAACGAACTGGAAGCGGTCTGGCGTGAGGAAGTCCTGCCGGTATTTATTGCGGACGGCATTGGCGAACAGGCCGAAGCTTACGTGGCTTCGGTGCGGGAGCGGTTCCTCAATCCTTTCCTCAAACATCGCATCGCCGACATTGCCTCGAACCACGAGGAAAAGAAGCGCCGCCGGTTCGCGCCGGTCATTGCCCGCGCGGCGGAACTCGGCCTCGATCTGGAACAGCGTCGCCTGAAGGCGGCTGTCGGCTGATCCAGTCGTTGAGTTCTATTTCAGCGCGTTCGAGCGCGCTGTAGTTCAAAAGCTTGCGCAAAAGCGCAACCGTCACGGCACGAGCCCGGAGGTTGAAACGCCCTTCCTCCGGCTCCCCCTTCTCCTGATAAACACCAAGCTTTTCATAGAGTTGCTGCAATCTGTTCTGAACGCTTCTCAGCGACAGATTGCGGCGGCGCGCAATAACGCGATCCGTCAGCCCCAGCGCGATATCGACCAGAATTTCATATTCACTTTCGCTGAACCCACTGGCATGCCCAAGACTTTTTTGCTGCAGACCGCGCACTTCGCGATCAATGACGCATTGCGCCTCAACGAAGATGCTGCGCAATGCCAGCCGCAGCTTGTCATCGGACGCCGATTTCAACACATAGCCATAAGCCGCACCTGCCGGCACGATGCGTGACACACCACGCACATAGGCCTCATCGGCATAGTTCGACCAGAATAGAATGCGCGTTTCAGGATTCTCCTTCCAGATGGTGCGCGCCGCCTCGATGCCGTTGCGCCCGTTCATCTGCAGATCCATGACGATATGAGCCGCACGATGCTGACGGGCCAGCTTCTCACCTGCCGAGCCGTTGTCGGCTTCCAGAACATCGCTGCACTCAGGCAATGCTGCACGCACCGCCTCGCCAAGATAAGCGCGATGCAGCGGGTCATCTTCCACAATCAGAATATGCATTTTACCCTCCGGCCTCCCGGCACATCTCTGCAGGCAGATGGATCGTCACGCTGGTGCCGCCACCTTCCCCGTTTTTCCTGATAGCGAAACTTGCAGAAATCAACCGCGCGCGCGTACGCATATTGTCGATTCCATGCCCACTGCTAGGACGCTGCATCTGGCGATCCATGCCGATACCATTGTCTGCGACCTCCACATGCAGTCGGCCGCCCTTGTTGCGAAACGTTACGCGCAACCGGCTGGCGTGGGCGTGACGGATTGTATTATTGATTGCTTCCTGCACAATGCGGAACAGCGAGGTCGCAACCGTTTCCTCCAGCCCGTCAGCCATGCTGTCGCTATGATCGTCCAGCGTCCATTCGATGGACGAACCGCTGTCACGCACCGAACGATCAAGATGATTTTCCGTCGCCTGCACAAAACCGAATAACTGAAGGATCGAAGGCTTAGCTTCTTCAATGATTTGCCTGAGATCGTGCATGCAATGCTGGAGCCCGCGAAACAGCGGTTCAAGCTGCTCGCCTGAGAGGTCGGGAGCATGCGTAAGCCGTTCCACGTGGCGCGCAAGGCGAGTCAAGTCGGCCAGCGTCTGATCGTGCAAATCCATGCCTATGCGATGGCGCTCCGTTTCCAGCGCCTCGGTCAGTTTAAGAGCGCCGAAACGCAAGCCTTCTTCGCGGGCACGCGCTTCCGTTTCCACGATAGCAGAACGTTTGGCCTGCTCCGCAGCACGAATTGCGTAGAAATAAGGCGCAAGCAGATCTGCAATCGACTGAGCGTTTTGCACGTCCCGCATGGTGTAGCAGGCCGATATCAGGCTGGAACAGCTCAGCGCTCCGATAATATCGCCCTGTGCCTTGAGCGGAACATGGACGCGCCCCTTGAGATCATGCTCGATGATCGGGCTGGAAAACGAGCCTTCGAAATGAAAGCGCGGATCGGTGCGCGCATCGTCGGTCAGGAGATAACCCGCTTCGCCTGACAATAGGGTGCGGATCGGACTGCCGGACAGAAGCGCTGGCGGATTGCGGCTCCAGGCAGTTGCTATACCGGCCTCATAGGCAATGTGGAACTTGCCATCGAGCATCTTGATGCAAACGTCGAGATGATCGTAGGGCAGGATGCAGGCAATTTCGGTCGCTACCGCCTGAATAATGGAATCGAAGTCGAGTTGTCCCGCCAGCAATCTGGAAATATTCAGATAGTGGTCGAGCAACCGTTGGGGCGCGAGTTCGGCCAAGCGTTTCTCCTCCAAACGCAAATTGCTCATGAAGCTATAATACGCCGTGATATCCTCAGTGCGTCTTGCGGGTTCCCGCAATTTTGCTGCGCGATCCCGCAGCTCAGTTGCTTCTTTCGGCCTTCACAGAAGGCTCCTCTTCTTTCATCCTCGCTTCACCAGAAAATTGCCCGCAAGACAAGAGTGAAATCATGTCAATTGCGATTGGTGCCGTTGAGGAGCGGCGGGGCGAAATATTAGCAACCGGGAGGAAAAAATGAAGCTTGGGAAAATCCTTTTTGCGTCTGCGGCGCTGGCAGGCGTTCTTATGGCAGGCGGCGCACTCGCCGACACTTCATCGAAGAAGATTGCATTCTCGAACAATTACGCCGGTAACTCCTGGCGTCAGGCCATGCTGCAAAGCTGGGACAAGATCACCAAGGAAGCCGTGAAGGCTGGCGTGGTGGCTGCCGCCGATCCGTTCACGACCGCCGAAAATCAGGCGACGGAACAGGCCGCCCAGATCCAGAACATGATCCTGCAGGGCTATGACGCCATCGTCATCAACGCCGCTTCGCCGACCGCCCTGAATGGTGCGGTGAAGGAAGCCTGCGATGCGGGCATCACCGTCGTTTCCTTCGACGGCATTGTGACCGAGCCTTGCGCATGGCGCATCGCGGTCGATTTCAAGGCGATGGGCGAAGGCCAGATCGACTATCTCGCAAAGCGTTACCCGGATGGCGGCAACCTGCTGGAAATCCGCGGCCTCGCCGGTGTTTCGGTCGATGACAATATTCATGCCGGTATCGAAGAAGGCGTGAAGAAGCATCCGAAGTTCAAGATCGTCGGTTCCGTCAATGGTGACTGGGCCGCCGACGTTGCGCAGCGCGCTGTTGCCGGCATCCTGCCAAGCCTGCCGAAGATCGACGCTGTAGTGACGCAGGGCGGCGACGGCTACGGCGCGGCACAGGCCTTTGCTGCCGCCAAGCGCGAAACGCCGACCATCATCATGGGCAACCGTGAAGACGAACTGCAGTGGTGGAAGCAGCAGAAGGACGCCAACGGCTATGAAACCATGTCGGTTTCGATTGCACCGGGCGTGTCCACGCTGGCTTTCTGGGTCGCGCAGCAGATTCTCGACGGCAAGGACGTAAAGAAGGACCTCGTCGTTCCATTCCTCAGCGTCAGCCAGGAATCGCTCGACAAGGATCTGGCCAACACCCAGAAGGGTGGCGTCGCCAATGTCGAATATTCGCTGGAAGACGCGCAGAAGGTTATCGACGCCGCGAAATAAAGCGCATCCCGAAAAGTGTGAAACGGTTTTCGGAAAAGATGCGCGTTATAACAAACGCTTAGAGCGCCGATCTGATCCTATCAGATCGAAACGCGCTCTAAGCGGATCAGCCCAAAACATGAGGGGCGAGTTCATCCTCGCCCCTTCTTTGTCCCTTTACTTTGACGCCTTTCCAGGGGTCGGGCTCTTTGCCTCGCCGGAAACGTCCAATCGTTAGTTGAGTGTATGACAGAAACAGCTGAGAAACAGGAGGTCGTCGCCGCGCGCAATATTCGCGTGCAGTTCGGTGCGGTAAAAGCACTGGATGGCGCCGAACTCGTGATCCGCGAAGGCGAATGCGTGGGGCTGGTCGGCCATAATGGCGCTGGCAAATCCACCATCGTCAATGTCATCAATGGCGGGCTTTCCCCGCATGAGGGCAGCATTTCCTATCATGGCGAACCGGCGCCCGGCCGGGAAAACGGCGTGGCGATGGCGCGCAAGCACGGCGTGCGCTGCGTGTTTCAGGAATTGTCGCTGTTTCCAAACCTCACCATTGCGGAAAATGTCCGCATCATGCAGCGCGACCTCACCGGCGCGAACTGGCGCGGCAAGGCCGTCGAACTCATCGCCAAGAAGCTTGACGAGATCTTCCCCGGTCACAAGATCGACAGTACTGCCACCATTGACGAGCTTTCCATCGCCGAGCGGCAGATGGTGGAAATCGCCATCAACTTCACCGCACCCGGCACTGCGCCAAAGCTTGTCATTCTCGATGAGCCCACCTCCTCGCTCGACGCCGGCATTGCCGCGCAGCTGATGGCCTATGTGCGCCGTTTCGTCGGCGTGGGCGGCTCCGTTATTCTCATTTCGCATATGCTGGGCGAAATTCTCTCCACCTCCGACCGCATCGTGGTGATGAAGGACGGCAAGGTCGTCGCCAATCGCGCGGCCAAAGATTTCACCAACCGCAGCCTCGTTGAAGCCATGGGCAGCGTCGAGCGCGAGAAAACGGCGCGCCGCGTTGCAAAAACCGATGCGAGCTGCACGCCTATTCTGTCATTCGCCAAGCGCGCCAGCGACATCAAGCCGTTTCAGGCGTTCAAAGGGGAAGTCATCGGCCTCGCTGGTCTTGCCGGACACGGACAGACCAGGATGCTGCTCGATCTTTACTATGCGCGGCGACCCAACTGGGTTCCGGCCCGCAATTGCGAAATCGCTTTTGTGGCGGGCGACCGCAGCCTCAACGGCACTTTCCCGCTGTGGAGCATTCTGCACAACCTTACCATCGGCTCGCTGGACCGGCTGTCGTCTGCAAAGCTCGTTGACCGGAAGCGTGAAGACGCGCTTGGCGGCCAGTGGAAAGACCGCATCCAAATCCGCACGCCGGATATGAGAAATCGTATCCTGTCCTTATCGGGCGGCAACCAGCAAAAGGTGCTTTTTGCCCGCGCGCTGGCGACCAGCGCCAACGCCATTTTGATGGACGATCCGATGCGCGGCGTCGATGTCGGCACCAAGCAGGAAGTCTATGAAATCCTGCGCCACGAGGCCGAAAACGGACGCACCTTCGTCTGGTACTCCACCGAAATGGACGAAATCGAACTTTGTGACCGCGTCTATGTTTTCCGCGACGGCGCTATCGTTGCGGAACTGACCGGCGAAGACATTACGGAAAAGAACGTGCTTGCAGCATCCTTTGAGGGAGGTCACGAATAATGCGCCTTTCCTCTTCCTCCATCCGCCTGCTGACGCCGGTATTCTCGCTGATTTTGCTCCTTGCTGCCGTCTTCTACATGCAGCCGCGCGCCATGAGCTATACGGGGCTGAACCTGCTTTTCAATCTGGCAGTGCCCATCGCGCTCGCGACCATCGCTCAGATGCTGATCATGGCCGTCAACGATCTCGATCTTTCGATGGGAACCTTTGTGAGCTTTGTCGTCTGCGTTGCGGCGACCTGGCTCAACACGGCTCCCCTTATCGGTGTGCTGATCCTCGCAGCCGCAATTGCCGCTTATGCGGCACTCGGCGCGATCATCCATCTGCGCAATCTGCCTTCCATCGTCGTGACGCTCGGCATGAGTTTCGTGTGGGGCGGCCTCGCCGTGCTGCTGCTACCCTCGCCCGGCGGGCAGGCACCGGGCTGGGCGCGCTGGATCATGACGGCCAAGCCCCCTTTCATGCCGATGGCCATCGTTGCCAGCATCGTGATTGCCGTCGCCGCGCATTTCATCGTCATGCGCTCGACCTTCGGCGTACTGATGCGCGGTGCAGGCGGCAATACCCGCTCCATCGAGCGCGCAGGCTGGTCGGTTACGGCCATCCGCGCCGCGACCTATGCGCTGGCCGCCTTTTTCGCCGTGCTGGCCGGGATCGCCTTGGTCGGCCTCACCACCTCGGCAGATGCCAATATCGCGTTACGTTATACGCTTCTTTCCATTGCGGGCGTCATTCTGGGCGGCGGCGAATTCGTCGGCGGACGCGTTTCGCCCATCGGCGCTGTCATCGGCGCGTTAACACTGACCCTTGCGGGCTCGTTCCTCTCCTTCATGCGCATTTCGCCGGACTGGCAGATCGGCGCGCAGGGCGGCATTCTCATCGTGGTGCTGGCCTTGCGCCTCTTCCTCAACCGCCTCGAAAAGAGGGAGAAAAAGCAATGAACGCCCCATCCGTCCCCATGTCCTTCCTCGCCAGCCGCCCGTGGATATGGTCGTTTATCGCGGCAGCAGCGGTTTGGATTGTCACCATTCTCTTCACCGGTGGCGCGGGCGCGCACGGGCTTTCCCACGCGGCCTTCACCTTCGCGTCCTTTTCGGTGATCGTCGGGCTCGGCCAGATGTTCGTCATCACGCTCGGCCCCGGTAATATCGATCTGTCGGTCCCGGCCAACATGACGCTTGCCGCCACCCTGGCACTGAAACTCATGGATACGCAGGACGGCATGATTCTGGCAGGCCTCGCCGTAGCGCTGCTGATCGGCCTTGCCATCGGCATCTGCAATTATGCACTGATCAAGCTCCTGCGCATTCCGCCCATCATCGCCACCCTGTCGATGAGCTTCCTGATCCAGTCCACCGCCATCTGGAGCAATCGCGGCCTGCGCGTGAAGCCGCCGGAAAGCCTCGCACAATTCACCACCGCCTCCACGCTCGGCATTCCCAATGTCGCCATCGTGGCGCTGATCCTGTCGGTCATTGGCTGGGTGTTTCTGAAAAAGAGCATCTATGGGCGCTGGATTTCGGCAATCGGTCAGAACCCGTTCGCAGCCCGCATGGCAGGCGTTCCGGTTGATGGCACACGCTTCGTCACCTATCTGCTCTGCGCGGTGCTGGCATCGCTCTGCGGCTTCCTGCTCGCCTGTTTCTCGGGCGGTGCGGCGCTGAACATGGGAGCGGAATACCTCTTGATGTCGATTGCAGTCGTCATCATCGGCGGCACGGCGGTTGCGGGCGGCGATTCCAATATCCCTGGTATTTGGGGTGCCGCGCTCTTCATGTTCCTCATAGTCTCGATGCTCAACACCTACGGCTTCGGCGCCGGTGTTCGCCTCGTGCTGACTGGCCTCACCATCATCGCGGTGATCTTCCTCGCCAGCAGCCGACGCGCTGAGCGATAAAATTTCTTCGGAGTATATTCCTTGTCTCAGACTGTTTCGATCTACGAAATCCACGACGAACGTTTCAAGCAGATGATCGTGCCAAGCGCCGATCTGGACGAACTTTACAGCGGCTGCCGTTGGGCGGAAGGCCCGGTCTGGTTCAACGACCTGAACTGCCTTCTGTGGAGCGATATCCCGAACCAGCGCATCTTGCGCTGGGTGCCGGAAGGCGGCGTTTCGGTGTTCCGCAACCCGTCCAATTTCTCCAACGGCAATACGCGCGACCGCGAAGGACGCCTCGTCACCTGCGAACATGGGGGCCGTCGCGTCACCCGCACGGAACCGGATGGCAGCATCACCGTGCTGGCCGACAGCTATCAGGGCAAAAAGCTCAATGCGCCGAACGATGTTGTCGTGCGCTCGGATGGAACGGTGTGGTTCACCGATCCGACCTACGGCATTCTGGCGGATTATGAAGGCTACAAGGCCGATCCTGAACAGCCATCGCGCAATGTCTATCGCCTCGACCCGAAGACCGGCGAGATCGATGCCATGGTGACCGATTTCCACCAGCCGAATGGCTTGGCTTTCTCGCCGGACGAAACCAAGCTCTATGTGGCCGACAGCGCCTATAGCCACGACGAGAATGCGCCGCGCCACATCCGCGTTTTCGACGTTGTGGACGGCGGCAAGCGCCTGTTGGGCGGCAGTGTGTTCTGCACCATCGACAAGGGCCTGCCGGATGGTTTCCGCTTCGATACGGATGGCAATCTGTGGACCAGCGCGAGCGACGGCGTGCATTGCTTCTCGCCGGGAGGCACGCTGCTCGGCAAGATCAAGACGCCGCAGACGGTCGCCAATGTGACCTTCGGCGGTCCACGCCGTAACCGCCTGTTCATCACGGCGACGAAGTCGCTCTATGCGGTCTATCTGGCCGTGACCGGCGCGCAGTACCCTTGATAAAACAACGGCGGCTTTCCAAAACGAAAAGCCGCCGCTCTTTATAAATATAGTAACTCATTGATAAAAAATGCATTCGCCACATGCCGCATTCTTGCGAACATGCCAATAATGTTTCTTTATTTAAAACGGATCTTTCCGACCCAAAACCGGAACGACCCGCATATCAGGACCGTGAATGACGGAACAAATCAGACTATGATCTCTTCTATCCATCAGCCTGCACTCAACAAGAAAAGCCACGGCCTTGCAAATGAGTACATTGCCCTGATGCGCTAAGACTATATAACCCAATCGTCAACACAATGGAAACAGTTTGTCAACAAAATGGCTCAAATTACTGTGAGTAAAATTTGAAAGAACGACATATTTTCATGATGTTACCCAAGATTTCATAGTAACTACATTAGAGATATCTAATGTATAATCCCATTTATTTCCCGCTTATTAGAAGAACTGAATCAAACATGACAGAGACTTACGTATAAGCGATCATGCAGAATGTCTGAGTTCCAGAGAACGGCGGCTCGGCGCACGATAACGGATGTGACAACCGCCAATGCCCTGATATTCGACATCAACGTCGACACCAAAAACCTCGTTAATACGCTCTGCGCGCAAGACATCGCGTGGCGTACCGAGCGCAACGAGGTTCCCCTTATCCATCACCGCAATGCGGTCGCAGAACATTGCGGCATGGTTCAGGTCATGCAACGCAGCCACGACTGTCAACTTCTGGCGGCTGACAAGATCGAGCAATCCGATCTGGTGTCCGATATCGAGATGATTGGTTGGCTCGTCCAGAAGCAAAATCTGCGGTTCCTGCGCCAGGGCACGGGCTATATGCAGACGCTGCCGTTCACCGCCGGAAAGCGTATGCCAGCAGCGGTCTGCCAGATGAGCCATATCGACATTGACCAGCGCCTGGTCAACGACGGCATCATCCTCCGTTGACCACGGCGACAACGCACCTAGATAGGGTGTCCGCCCGAGTTCGACGGCCTGACGTGCCGTAATGCGTTCTGTCGTACCCGCCTGCTGCTCGACCAGTGCCATTTTCCGGGCTATCTCGCGGCGGCTGAAACTGTCGATGGGCGCGCCGCACAGGCTGATTTCGCCGACATGGCACCTGCGAACGCCGGACAGCAGCGAGAGAAAACTGGTCTTTCCCGATCCGTTCGGCCCGATGATGCCAAGAAACTCACCTTCCGCCACGTCCAGCGAAACATTGCGCAAAATTTCGACATTGCCTGCCGACCAGCCGACATCGCGTGCTGAGAGAATCATGACGACGCCCTCCTTTGTCCAAGCAACAGGGCGAATGCCGGTGCACCGAACAAGGCCGTGATGACACCGATCGGCAGAACCTGCCCCGGAATGATGATACGCGACAGAATATCGGCGACGATCATGAAGATCGCGCCCATGAGTGCTGCCGCAGGCAACAGCCTGCCGTGTCTGACCCCGACCACCATGCGCGCCGCATGGGGAATGACGAGACCGATAAAGCCGACAGAGCCGACGATGGAAACCATGACCGCCGTCATCATGGCGCTGACACCAATCAGCACCGCATAGACGCGACGCACCGGTATGCCGAGCGAAGCAGCGGATTCGGTTCCGAAGGTAAAGGCATCAAGCGCACGTGCATGCCACAGGCAGATGGCCAGACCAATCAGGCAGGCAGGCAGAGCAAGTGTGACGTCGGGCCAGCGCACGCCGGAAAGATTACCCAAAAGCCAGAACATGATGCCGCGCGCCTGCTCGGCATTTGCAGCCTTTGTGACGATGAATGACGTTAGCGCATTGAAAAGCTGTGAACCCGCAATGCCTGCGAGGATGATCGCGCTGCTGCCGCGCCCCGCTCGCAACGCCAGAAGGGAGACGAGGCCGAAAGCAACAATAGCGCCAATGAACGCACCCAGCGAAAGCGTCAGCACGCCAGCGCCTATGCCGAGAATAGCAACGCCGACAGCGCCTGTCGAAGCACCAGCGGAGATGCCCAGAATATACGGATCAGCGAGCGAATTCCGAAGCAGCGACTGCAGAATAACACCGGATATTGCGAGCGACGCGCCACAACATGCCGCGATAACCGCACGGCTGAGGCGATAGCTCCAGACGATCCCTTCATCGATGGGTTCGAGCGGATACCCGGCATTCCACACCCGATTGGCCACGGTCTTCGCGACCACATCAAGCGGTATTGCCGTTTCGCCTATCGCCGCTCCGAGCCAAAGGGCAAGAAGAAGCAGGACAAGCGAAAAGGCCAGGAAGAACACGCCGGAGCGTGCCCTTCCCTTCTGTTTGAAGCCTGTTGTCGCCGCCCGAACCGTCACTTGTTCAGGCCCGAGGCGGCAATGTCGGCAGCTAGCGTTTCGATGCCTTCGATCACGCGAAGCGACGTGCTCATCGACTGTGCATCCATGTCGAAGACATACTTGTCCTTGACCGCAGGCATCAGCTTCGTGACCGGATCGTTCTCGAGGAACTGGTGCTTGACGGCAATGTCGTCAGCCGGATAGCGACGGCGATCCAGTTTCGCAGCCACGATCATCGAAGGGTTCGATTTTGCAATCGTTTCCCATCCGACCGTCGGCCATTCTTCCTCGCTGTCGATCACATTCTTGATGCCAAGCACCGAAAGAATATAGGCGGGCGCGCCGAACTTGCCTGCAACATAGGGATCGGCATCGACCTGCGTGCTGGAGAACCAGACAACGGCGGAAAGCTTACCGCCAGCAGACCCAACCTTTTCGCGCGCAGCCGCTTCGCGCGCCTTCAGATCGGCGACGAGTTTTTCGCCCCGGTCCTGCACATTGAAGATTTCCGCCAGTTCGGTGATTTCCTGATAGACGATACCCATCTTGAACGCTGCTGTACGAACGCCGTCGCCGCCGCCGGAATTGTCCTTGCCAACGCAATCGGATGGCGAGGTATAGGCCGGGATGCCCAGCTCCTCGAACTGTTCAGGCTTTGCCACGATACCCGCCGGGCCGACATGCCACTGGAAATCCGCCGTCACGATATCCGGCTTCTGTGCCAGAACGCTTTCGAAGCTCGGATCGTTATCGGCGAGCCGCTTTACCTTGGAATTTACCTCTTCAAAGCCTTTGAGAACAGGCCCGAACCACACCGCCGTGCCGACAACCTTGTCGCCAAGGCCGAGGCTGTAAAGAATTTCTGCGCTGCTTTGTCCGACTGCAACGGCGCGGGTGGGTGCATGGTTGAAGGTTACCTCCCGACCGCAATTCTTCAGCGTCAGCGGATATTGCGTTTCCGCCGCCTGGGCGGCCAATCCGCCTGCGAGAAAAAATGCAGCCGCGCAAAAGGCGGCGCGAAACGGCATCTTGCCGAGAATATTCATGAAAGTCCCCGAAATGATGAGAGAAAGACGCCCTGTCAGGCGGCGGATAAAATCCGGCGCGGAAGACGAACAGGCATATCCGGGATCATACCGAAATCATGCGATGACGATGGGAGGAAGCGTCCTGCGACGCGGAAATCTGTCATAACCGGCTCCTGCTCCGGGCATCCCCGCCCGTGACAATGGACAACACTAGACGGCAGGTCTCCTGGCTCACGAATATCTGCTGTTCATCTGCCTTCCCGCGCTTCTCCGGCACAGTGGCATGACGCTTTGAACGTCACGAGGATGAACGGCAATCCGCTTACAGTTGCGGGGGCAGCCACGGTCTTGGCCCCTTTTCGGGTCGTCCTCACCGTGTTCCCTATTAATCCCCTTCACTCTCGGTCGGGGAACCGTCGTTACACTATTACGTTAGCCCGTTGTCACCGTCAAGCAGGTCTCGACGGCTATTTCCAGCGCGCAGTTTTCAATTGTTTCGAAAGCTAGTTACTTAAATTGCAGCCAAACTATTGTCGCTTACGCTGGCCTATTGAATTTGTTTTGGGCAATATCCATGTAGACAACTCCCGCTAGAGGAGCGGGACTTTGGGGAGGTCCGCCGGAAGGCGGCATACATTCTATCTGGGAGGACATATGCGTAGATTTATTCTGGCCCTGACGTCGGTGGCGGCGTTGGCGATGGCAGGCTCTGCTTCTGCAGAAGACTACAAAGTGCTGGCGCCTGCAGCACCTGGCGGCGGCTGGGACCAGACGGCGCGCACAATGCAGAGCGCGCTTCAGGACGAAAAGATTTCCGGCAGCGTTCAGGTCATCAACGTTCCGGGCGCTGGCGGCACCATCGGCCTCGCGCAGTTCGTGAACCAGAACAAGGGCGACCCGAGCCAGCTCATCGTTGGCGGCTATGTCATGGTCGGCGCTATCTTGACCAACAAGTCGCCGGTGACACTCGATGCCATCACGCCGATTGCACGCCTCACCGGCGAGTATGAAGCCATCGTCGTACCGGCATCTTCCGACATCCAGAATCTTGGCGATCTTGCCGCAAAGCTGAAGGCTGATCCGGGCTCCGTTTCGTGGGGCGGCGGTTCTGCGGGCGGCACCGACCACATCACCGCCGGCCTCTTTGCCAAGGCGGCAGGCGTCGACCCGACAAAGGTCAACTACATCGCTTTCTCCGGCGGCGGCGAAGCACTGGCGGCCATTCTCGGCAATCAGGTGACTGTTGGCATTTCCGGCTACGGCGAATTCGAAGCCCAGATCAAGGCCGGTACGCTGCGTATCATCGGCATTTCGAGCGACGAGCGCGTGGAAGGCATCGACGCACCGACCTTCAAGGAAGGCGGCGTAGATGTTTCGATCCAGAACTGGCGCATGGTGGGTGCGGCTCCCGGCATCACTGCCGAACAGGAAGCTGCCATCAATGCCGATATCGAGAAAATGGTGAAGTCCGAATCCTGGCAGAAGGCTCTGAAAGACAAGGGCTGGGCGGATACTTATCTCGCCGGTCCGGCATTCAAGGAGCAGCTGGCCAAGGACGTCGCCGCGACTGAGACCATCCTCAAGGAAATCGGCCTCGTCAAATGACCGGAACAGAACCGCAGGAAAAGCGCCGCCCGGAAGGGGCGGCGCCAGATTTCGCCGCCCTTGTCATCGCTCTCGTTCTTGCAGCCGTCGCCATTGCCATTGCATGGTCGACAACCTACGGCAACGACGTGACGAGTTATTCGCCGGTCGGGCCCAAAACCGTTCCTTATGTCGTTGCCGCCGGATTGTTCGGCCTCGCCATATGGACCGTATTCGAGGCGCTTCGCGGTGATTTTCCCGAGCGCGAGCATCAGGAAATTGCTCCGATGGCATGGATCATCGGCGGTCTGGCCATCCAGATGCTGACGATGAAGACTGTCGGCTTTTCCTTATCCACCGGCCTGCTTTTCGCAGCAACCGCCCGTGGCTTCGGCTATCGCAAGTTCTGGATCAGCGTTCCCGTCGGCATCGTCTTCGCCTTCGTGATCTGGTTCATCTTTGCGCGCGGCCTGCAGCTATCGCTGCCGTCCGGCTGGCTCGAACAATTCGTTTAGAGCATTCCCTGAAACATTGGAAATGCCCTAAGTCCTTGTTTTGTCGCATTATCCTACGCAAAACCGCTTCGCATTTTTGCTGGAAATGCTTTAAAGGCTAAATGCCATTATGGATACTGTCGCACTTCTCGCCAACGGGCTTCTGGTGGCGCTTGAACCATCGAATCTTCTGTATGCGTTAATCGGCGTCACGCTCGGCACAGCCGTTGGTGTGCTACCTGGCATCGGCCCGGCGCTGACCGTCGCGCTCCTTCTGCCCGTTACCTACAAGCTCGACCCCTCCGGCTCCCTCATCATGTTTGCGGGCATCTATTACGGCGGCATGTATGGCGGCTCGACCACATCGATCCTCCTGAATACGCCGGGCGAAAGCGCCTCCATCGTCACCGCATTGGAGGGCAACAAGATGGCACGCGCCGGACGTGGCGGGCCAGCGCTTGCAACAGCAGCCATCGGCTCGTTCATTGCGGGCCTGATCGCCACTCTGGCGCTTGCCTTCGTCGCACCATGGGTCGTGAAATTCGCCCTGTCCTTCGGACCGTCCGAATATTTTGCGCTCATGCTTCTCGCCTTCATGACGGTCTCGGCTGCATTCGGCGATTCCACATTACGCGGCCTGACATCCTTGTTCATCGGACTGGCGCTCGGCCTGATCGGCATTGATCAGCTGACCGGACAGGCACGCCTTGTCATGGGAACGCCCAACCTGCTCGATGGCATCAATGTCACCACATTGGCAGTGGCGCTGTTCGCCATCGGTGAAACCCTTGCGGTCGTGTCGAAGAAGCTTCGGCCAGAAGATGAAGTCATCGCTGTCAAGGGTTCCGTCTGGATGACCAGGAACGACTGGAAGCGCTCGTGGATGCCGTGGCTGCGCGGCACCGCCATCGGCTTTCCGATCGGAGCGATGCCGGCGGGCGGCGCGGATGTGTCGAGCTTCCTTTCCTATTCGGCGGAACGGCAGTTTTCGAAACATCCGGAAGAATTCGGCAAAGGCGCTATCGAAGGCGTTGCGGGGCCGGAGGCGGCCAACAATGCTTCCGCCGCCGGAACTCTCGTCCCGCTTCTGACGCTCGGTCTGCCCACCACCGCGACAGCTGCAATCATGCTCGCCGGTTTCCAGCAGTTCGGCCTACAGCCCGGCCCTCTCCTGTTCGTGACCAATGCCACGCTGGTCTGGGGTCTGGTGGCGAGCCTTCTTGTTGCCAATCTGATGCTGCTGGTTCTCAACCTGCCGCTGATCGGCCTGTGGGTGAAGATGCTCACCATCCCGCGCCACTGGCTCTATGCAGGCATTCTGGTTTTCGCAACGCTTGGAACAATCGGCGCGAATGCCTCCACCTCGATGCTGTTCGGCCTGCCGGTTTCATTCGAGCTTGGCCTGCTTCTGGCATTCGGTGTGCTGGGCTATGTGCTGCGGCGCTTCTCATACCCCATCGCGCCGGTTGTCGTGGGCCTGATCCTCGGACCGATGGCCGAAAAAAGCCTGCGTCAGGCCTTGCAGATCAGCCAGGGAAACCCGATGACTCTGGTGCATTCCTGGGTATCGATTGTGCTGATCGCACTGGCGATTGCCGCAGTCATCGTCCCCATGATCATGCGCCAGCGCGGCAAAGGCGAACTGCTGAGCCAGATGGCGACAGACGAAGACTAAAAACAAAAGCCCCGGAAATCCGGGGCTTTTTACTCAGATACACGTACGCTTACTTAATTGCTCAACCCTGAATACGACGGAACTGGTCAACGTCGATGCCAAGCGTCTCAAGGTCCTGGGCAGTAGGCTTCTGACCAGCGCGTACAGCAGCAGAAGCACGAACGGCGCTGCCGAATTGCGCGAATGCACGACCGAAACGATTATTGAAGCGGGTAAACATTTTTCTCTCCATCACGGACACTTCATTGGTCCGCACCTGAAAGATGGGGAGCGCTCACACGACTTAGAAGATCGGCATTTGCATGCCAGCCATGCAGTTTCGGCATGCTCCTTTCAGCCTGTCTTGATTGCGATCAATGCCGTTCACTCACCATCTTGCAAAGCTCGTTTCAACCAAAGGAAGGAGCCACAGAATGTCGAACACCCCCCATACACTCGGAGAAGAGTTTCCCGGCCAGCTCGACGCCATTCATGCCCTGAAAGCAAAGGATGCTCATTTTGCTCGCATTCTGGAAGAATATGATTCTGTCAATGACCGCATCCACCGCGCCGAAACGAAGATTGCGCCCGTGAGCCAGGAAGAAGAAACGAACCTGCGCAAACAGCGCCTCACCTTGAAGGACAGCATCGCTGAGGCGCTTGCCGCAGCCTGATGTGTCGTTCGGGATAACATTACAGGCCCGATAACAGCTTAGGAGGCTTTGTCCTTGATCTTGCTGTTGTCTGGGCCAACCGAATTTTCCATTCTTCCCACCACGATCAGAACCGTGACGGCGATAAACGTCGCCATGATTGCGATGTGCCAGAGGCCGAGACCACTGGCGAGGCCGACGGATGCCGCAAGCCACATGCCCGCGCCAGTCGTGATGCCGGTTATTTTTCCGCGTGCGAAAATGATGAAGCCCGCCGCCAGAAAGGCGACGCCGCTTGTAATCGCTTCCACGAGCCGCGAAGGGTCCATTCGGATATTCTGATCGTTGAATACCGCCACATTGACCAGTTCCAGAGAAACGATGGTGAATGTGGCGGATGCGAGACAGACCAGCATATGGGTCTTCAGCCCGGCCGGACGCCTGCGCCATTCGCGCTCCAGTCCGATAATGGAACCGAGCAGCGTTGCCAGCAGCATTCGCGCCACAACCACCGGCAAACTGATTACATTGTCGTGCGTAAATTCAGCCCAGAATTGTTCCATGCCCGATAACGGACATGGTGGGGTCTGGTTCCGCTATGGGCGTGTGCCTATAACGATCACTCACAAATCATTTTGCGGAGCCAGCGGAACCGTTTCGGTTGCGGCAGGCGGCAAGGAGTTCTCACCGTTGGGCGTGTTCTCCTCAGGGGAAATAGCGGTGCCGTAGATTTCCACCAGCACCCAGACGGCCAGCACCGCAGCGATACTGATCAGCAGCACCATGAGAACGGGCTTGCCTTCGCGCCCTTGCCTTGCTTCAGTCGGGTTGACCTGTTTCATGGATCAAATCCTCCTGTTCGTTTCAGCGGCTTCCATGAAAGAGTGCCGCTATAGACCTAATGGCAACACAGGCTATTGGTTCCATTGAAACGTAGCCGTGGCTGGTAGTGCAAAAGGAAGGATGGGAATGCCGCAATAAATGTGATGTTAATGCATATTATATAAAGTTTTATTCTGACTGGGTAATCAGAGGTTGCTCGGTTTGTCTGAACAGTTTCTGGCGTTTTGCCGAGTGGATTTCCGCCTCGATTATGCCGCCGCCATTATCGGTGTCAGCGCGTTGAAGTAGACCTGATCCGGTGTCTGCCGGTCATCGGCGCATTCAAGATGACTCTTGAGTTTCTGGAGCCGAACTTCACGGATTTGCCCCCTGACCGTGAGCTTGCGCTCTGCGAAGGTCCGGTACACGGGAGCCCTTTCGAAAACTGATAGAATTGTTGCCTGCGTGTCAGTTCGTCCACGTGAAAATCATAACAAAACAAACCATTCGTTCAATCGCTGAACGAGCGACAAGAAGTCGAATGCACCGACGGTATCCAACCAAGAAAATCTTCAGCACTCATAAAACCACGATAAGCTGACCTTTCCCCTACCACTAATTATTTTCAACCTGCGTTGGCGCCGGTGTAGGGAGTAACGGCTCATTACCGATGGCCAGCCGCATGACGTTCATTTCCTGCAACTGATCGATAATGATTTCCTGCGCAATGCACTTCAACTGCTCATTGTTACCGAAGCGCAGATAGATCCGGGCCATATTGATCGCTCCTTGGTGATGAGGCGTCATCATCTGGACGAAATCACGATCGAGATTGCCGGTGGGGGTAACGACCATGTCATACATCATCTGTTCCATGGCATTGTTCATCGTACTGATGATAAGCCGCTTCGTCACCGAAGCCCTCTATGCCTATGTTACAAACCGACATCACGTTGGAAACCAGTTGCCTAAGACGGGAAGGCGACTTCACCTCTGCTGCTGACAAGGAAACGATCAGGATAACAGCCATCACGGCCGCTCTGGACAGCGCACAAGCGAGATAAGTGGCAAGTGTTTTCAGATGTTGCATTTTGTGCCAAAGCGACGTCAAAGACCGCTCTCTCCTTGCTAGATTGTTCCTCGCCCATCCGCCGGGCCAGTTTGCGGCGAACGGCCCACGAGACTGCATGGTCGTAGACGGCGAAGCAGTCGAATTTAATCCATTGGCGTTGGAATTTACTGATCGTCGTCCGGCATTTCCTTATCATTGCCTGCGAGGCAAGCGCCGCTTCCCGCGCTTTTGAATGGCTTCAGAATTGACCTTCAAAGCCATGGAATAAAATCACGGCCCGGTCGTCTATCTGACCATGCGGGCTGCAACGCGACTTGCGGAACCTCAATGAAACAAAGGGACATTAAAGAATGCGACACTGTCTCAGCCGTCCAGCGGCAAGGAAAATTCCAACGGCGAAAGCAAAGAAGCTCCTGCCGCTTCTCCTTTCCATGACATTCATCACGTTTTGTGGTGCAACGGTAGCATCGGCGGCAGAGGTCAGCATTGGCGACCTGACGCTGTCCGTTTCTTGCATTCGCGCAATGTTGCCTGGCGCCCAGGTTGCGGGAGGTTATCGGATGAAGTTTGGTCCACCGAGATCGCGAAGAGTCGATACGTCCAACATCGCGTCAGCCATAAGACGCTTCAATTTGGCATTCTCGTCTTCAAGAGACTTCAGGCGCTTGGCATCGGACACCTCCATGCCGCCATACTTCGAGCGCCACTTGTAAAACGTCGCATCACTGACGCCGTGCTTTCGGCACAGCTCAACGGCCAACATCCCAACCTGATGCTCCTTCAATATTCCGATGATCTGTTCTTCGCCGAAGCGGGATCGTTTCATGTTCTGTCTCCTTTTCCGGAGAACAGACCAACCAAATTGCGAAGACATTTCAGGGGAGCAGGCCAAGATTAGTACTCGTTGTTTGACGCGCATCTTTTCCGAAATCTGGTTTGCACTTTTTGCCATGCGATCCCATTAATCAAAATCGAAGACTGAGGCTGACACAGATACACTTCCGATTGTATTGCGCCATGGCTCTTCAAAGACGCACAGGCAGGTTCTTGGCGATGTTGACGAAATGGCGCACGGATTTTGCGCGATTCACGCGCTTCCACGCCAGCACTGTCTGGATACGGAAATCAGGATGCATGATCGGACGCACTTCGACGTTGCGGCCCAGAAAGCCGATCAGGCTTTCTGGGTAGATCGTCACACCCAGCCCCGCTGCCACCAACCCCAGTAAGGCCAATGTATTCGATGCTTCAAGCTTGATATTGAGTAACACGCCTTCGGCGGAAAACATCTCATTGAGCTGCCAGCGATAAGCTTCCCATTCGATCATGTCGCCCAGAATCAAATCGCAATCGGCCAGATCCACCGGCCTGATGTCAGGCTTGTGCAGAAGTGCATGGTTCTTCGGCGTGACGACATAAAGCGGATCGGATGTCAGAAGCAGGCTATGAAAATCGCTGTGCTCGAACGGGCCGATCATATAACCGATATCGACCTCATCGTGGGCAATCGCCAGTTTCTGGCCTTGCGTGCGAATATAGCGCAGATTGACGTCCACATGCGGATAGGCGGTACGGAAACGCTGCACTGCGCTTGGCATCAGCTCGGTGGCGGCAAAGGCCATATAGGCCACCCGCAATATACCCGTCTTGCCTTCGGCGACCAGACGCGCGGCCTTCACAGAACGATTATAATCGTAGATCAGCCGGGCATTTTCCTCGTAGAAGGCACGTCCGGCGGGTGTCAGCGATACTTCCCGGGTGGTTCGTTCAAACAGCGAAAAGCCAAGCAGATGCTCAAGCTTCTGAATACGTCGGGTGAGCGCCGACTGATCGATGTTCAGCCTCTCCGCGCTGCGGCGAAAATTCAGTTCCTCGGCAACGATAAGAAAGGATTGCGTGAGCTCAAGCCCGGCTTCTGCTTCTGTTGACACGTGGTTCCCCGTTTTTTCTTGATCCTTACTGATTGATGCACTGCGCGCAATAGTAATTGGCAAATGACCAATTCCGTCCGCCTCTTCAAAACGACATCCTCGCGTCCAGATAACCGACACCATCCCTTGCTGGTGACGGTCATCGCAGCCAGACCAAGCGGCCAGTGCCGCATAGTTGAGAGGACATTCAATGAGCGATATCGACAACAAGGAACTCGACCGGATGCTGAAGCAGGCCTTCGACGCGTCGACAAAAATCTATCAGGAGCGCGGCTTTCAGCGCCGCGTCGGCTTCGGCAGCCGTCCGGCGCTGGTCAGCGTCGATCTCGCCAATGCATGGACCCGTCCAGGCAATCCGTTCACCTGCGATCAGGACGCCATGGACAATGAGATCATTCCAGGCATGCAGCGCCTGCTCAAGGCATGCCGGGATAACGGCCATCCGGTCATTCATGTTACCACCGCCTATGAGATTACCGAGCGTGATGCCAGTTTCACCGACATGGGTTTGTGGCACTGCAAGATCCCTATCGATGTCGTCAATCTGAAGGACAAGGACCTCTGGGCGATCGACTCGCGTATTGCGCCGGTGGAGGGCGAATATACGCTGCTCAAGAAGCGGGCGAGTTCATTCCACGGCACCGAACTCGCAGGCATTTTGCGCGCCGCGGGCGTCGACACCATCCTCGTTACAGGCGTAACCGCTACGGCCTGCGTACGCACCACCATCTGCGACGGGCTTGCTGACGGCTTCCGCACCATTGCCGTGCGCGAATGCATTGGCGACCGCGTGCCTGGTGCCGTTGCCTGGAACCTCTATGACATCGATGCAAAATTCGCCGATGTCCATAGCGTGGATGAGTGTGTGCAATATCTCAACACCGTCAACGCAACGCGCGCGGCAGCCGAATAATGGAATTTGCCTCCGGCAAGAGGGAGTCTGTCGGAGGCGAAGCCTGCCAGCCATAGGGAATACCGAAATGACGTTGATGCCGGCTCCTGCCGGCACCAACCCGTTACGCCAGAAACCGACCGACAAGGCTTCGGCGTACTTTTCACCGCGCTCCGGGGAAGCGTATCCACACTGGGAGGGAATTCATGCCACGTCCTTCGACGTCCGATCCATCCGACCTTCGCAAGGTCACGACGGCCGCAATCGCTGGCACCGTCATCGAATGGTTTGATTTCGCCATATATGGCTTTACTGCTCCTATCATAGCTGTGACCTTCTTTCCGGAAGGCAGCCGTCTGGCAGGCTTGCTGCAGACTTTTGCAATATTTGCCGTCGCCTTTGCATTGCGGCCGATCGGGGGAGCCTATTTCGGAATGATGGGCGACCGGGTGGGCCGCAAACGCGTCCTGTCGCTGACGGTCATATTGATGTCCATAGCAACCGCCGGTATCGGGCTGCTGCCGACATACCATCAGATTGGTATCTGGGCGCCAATACTGCTGACTGTCGCGCGCTGCCTGCAAGGCTTTTCGGCGGGCGGTGAATATGCCGGTGCTGTCACCTATGTCATCGAGCACGCGCCGAACCACCAGCGTTCGCGCTATAGCAGCTGGATGCCGGCTGCCACCTTCGCGTCCTTCGCGCTCGCAGCCCTTGTGTCCTACATGCTCACGGTCAGCCTGTCCGACGACGCCATGCAAAGCTGGGGCTGGAGAGTTCCGTTCCTGCTCGCCGCACCGCTGGGCCTGATTGCGATCTATATCCGCTACCGTCTTGAAGAAAGTCCGCTGTTTCAGGCGGTTCTCGACCGTCCGGCAACGGTGCATGCACCGCTTGGCCAAACCATCAGGGAGCAATGGAAACCGATCGTGCGGCTGGGCGCATATATCAGCCTCACGGCTCTCTCGTTCTATATCTTCTCGACCTATATGACGACATTTCTGCGCACCGTTATTGGGATGCCCTCCGGGCAGGTCCTGGTAACAAATGTCGTCGCTCTCACCTTCGCCGCGGCGGCTGCGCCTGTCATCGGGCGTATCTGCGACCGCATAGGCCGCCGTCCCACGATGATCGCAGCCGCGTTGCTGCTCGGTTTTCTCGCCGTTCCCTCCTATATTCTGGCATCCGGCGCCACCGTTAACAGCGCGCTGTCAGCCCAGCTCCTGCTGGCTGTCGGCGCCGTAACCGCCAATGTGGTGACTGCGGTTCTCCTGTGCGAAGTCTTTCCGACGAGGGTGCGCTACACCGCTTCCGCAATCACCTACAATGTCAGCTATGCCGTTTTTGGCGGCACTGCCCCCTTTGTTGCAACCTATCTGATTTCAATCACGGACAACCAGCTGGCGCCAGCCATATACATCACCATCGTCGCGGCGATTGCACTTCTGGTTTCACTCCTGAGCCCGGAAACGGCTGGTCGCGACTTCGGCAGCACGCACGCCATGGATGAAGACGATGGCCTGCAGGGCGCCGGACAGGCCGGTCCGACCCGAGCCTGACGGAAAAAGCAGCCAGCGAATCCGGTGCAGGATCGCAAAGCGGCACCAGCCGGACGCCAGAAAGAGCCGGTTTTGAAAACAACCTGAGAGGAAACTTCAGATGGCAAGAATAGGCGTGGACGTCGGAGGAACGAACACAGACCTTGTGCTCGAATGCCCCAAAGGCGTTTTTTATCACAAAGTCCCGACCACCTTGAAAAACCAGTCGATTGGCGTTGTCGAAGGTGTAAAGGCGATTTGCGCGCTGGCCGGTATCGGCACCGCCGATGTCGATCTGATCGTGCACGGAACGACGACCGCAACCAACATCACCATCGAACATAATGGCGCCGAGACCGGAATGCTGACCACGCGGGGCTTTCGTGACATTCTGCATATAGGTCGCCACAAACGCCCCTATAATTTCTCGTTGCATTTCACCGTACCATGGCAGAGCCAGCCGCTGGTCAAGCGCCGCAACCGCATCGCAATATCGGAGCGTATCGTTCCGCCTCATGGCGACGTGGAGACAGCGCTGGACGAGGACGAGGTGCGCGCCGCCGTCAGGCTGTTTCAGAAGCGCGGCATCAATTCGATCGTCGTCGGCTTTATGTTCGCCTTTCTTAACGATGCCCATGAGCGCCGCGCCAAAGAGATCATCCTGAAGGAAATGCCGGACGCTTATGTGACACTGTCAAGCGAAGTGGCCAATGTGATGCGCGAATATGAGCGCTTTTCCACCGCTGCGATGAACAGCTATGTCGGTCCCAAGACCGCATTCTACCTGCGCGATCTGGAGTCCAGGCTGCGGGAGGCGGGTGTGTCTTCGAGACTGCGCATCATGCAGTCGAACGGTGGCGTATCGACGGTCGCATCCTGTGCCGCGCGTCCGATCCGCATCCTGATGTCCGGTCCGGCCGGGGGTGTTATCGGCGGCGCCTCCGAAGGCGAGATGGCAGGGGAAAAGAACATCATTACCGTAGATATCGGCGGTACTTCCGCCGATATCAGCACGATACCCGGCGGCACCGTGAAAATCATGAATCCGCGCGATACTTATGTTTCCGGCCATCCGGTACTGACGCCGATGATCGATCTCGTCACCATCGGGGCTGGAGGCGGCTCAGTTGCCTATGTGGATGAGGCTGGCGCGTTCAATGTAGGTCCGCGCTCTGCCGGTTCCGAACCGGGGCCGGCCTGCTATGGGCGCGGCGGCACAGAGCCGACTGTCACCGACGCTCAGATCGTTCTCGGACGCCTTGACCCGGACCTTGTCCTCGGCGGCGATCTCAGGCTCGATCCGGCGCTATCGCATAAGGCCATCGAGGAAAAGATTGCCCGACCGCTCGGCATGTCGGTTACGGAAGCCGCGCTCGGCATCCTCAGGATCATCAATTCAAACATGGCGCTGGCTATCCGCTCCAATTCAGTGGCGCGCGGCATCGATCCGCGCCAATTCTCCATCTTGCCCTTCGGCGGTGCGGGACCGCTGCATGGTGTGGCCTTGGCCGAAGCAGTGCACGCCAGGGACGTCGTCGTGCCAGTGGCGCCGGGCATCACCGCCGCCGTCGGCTTGCTCAAGACCGATCTGCAATATGAACACACGGAAGCGGTCATCGTGGAACTGAATGGCGCGACCGATACACAGATAGAGCGGATCAATCGCACAGCCGCAGCGTTGCGCGAGCGGGTTATCGCGGAACTTGAGGATGACGGAATTCCGCGCGAGCACCATCAAGTGCAGATAGTTGCTGAATGCCGCTATCACGGTCAGGGCTTCGAGCTGCGCGCCGCAATGCCGGAGAGTCCGCTGACCCAGCTCAACAAGAAATCGGTCGTCACCAGTTTCCATGACCAGCACCATCTCGACTACGGCTACAGTTATCGTGATGCGGAAGTGGAGCTGATTACCTTGCGCGTCATAGGCAAAGCCTCCATCGACCGGCTGAATATACCTAAATTGCAGGTGACCGACGGCTCAAGCATCAATCGGGCGCTGAAATTCAAGCGGCCAACGACATTCGATGACGGGCAGACGCTGGAAACGCCACGCTACGACAAGTCGAAACTTTTCGCCCGCGACAAGGTCCCCGGACCGGCGATTGTGGTCCAGCACGATTCCACCACACTCGTTCCGCCGGGCTACGTCGCCGAAGTGCTGGACTACGGAAACATGCGCGTGTGCACCGCTGGCATTGCGTGATCAGGGAGGAACTCAGATGAACAGCATGACAAAGGCCGTGGCGGTGAAGGAAGTTTCCGCCGGGATCGATCCGATCACCCTTCAGGTAATCCGGGGCTCGTTCGAAACCATCGCCGAGGAGATGGCGCATGTGCTCTATCGCATGTCGTTCTCCTCGATCATCCGGGAGTCGGAAGACCTCGGTGCGGGACTCTTTGACGTCCACTTCAACACTTTATGCGAGTCTGAATCGACGCCCATGCATATCGGCTCGATCCCGGGTTATTTACGCGGCATACGGGAAACGCTGGAGGACGGCGAATGGTATGAGGGCGACGTCGTCGTCCACAACCACCCCTATCACGGCTCAAGCCACACGCCCGATCTGGCCATTGTCGTGCCCGTGTTTTTTCAGAACCGGCTGATAGGCTTCGCCGGAAACACGGCACATCATGTCGATATCGGGGCCGCAACGCCCGGACTCATTATCGATGTGCCCGATGTTTACGCCGAAGGCATGCTGTTTGCCGGCACCAAGCTTTACCGCAAGGGCGAGCCCAATAACGCAATGTGGAATTTTATCCGCAACAACAGCCGCGCAGCCCAGCAACTGGTTAGCGACATCGAAGCACAGGTCGCCTCTGCCCGGCTCGGCGCGAGACGCTTTGTGGAATTGATCGAGAAGTTTGGCGAGGACACCGTCTTCCAGGCAGCAAACCAGCTTATGGACTATGCCGAGCGCATGATGCGCCAGCGCATCATGGCCATTCCTGACGGTGAGTACACAGCAGAAGGCTGGCTCGACGATGACGGTCGCAACCGCGATCAGCGACTGAAAATCAAGGTTACCGTGCGCGTGAGGCAAGACGAGCTCGACGTGGACCTGACTGGCTCCGCTGATCAGACATCCACGGCATATAATGTGCCTTTTGAAGGGTCGACCAAGGTTGCCGCCTATGCAGCATTCCGCAAACTGCTTCTTGACGCCTGTACATCGGACGTCAGGGTTCCTTCCAACGAGGGTTCGTTCCGGCCGATTAACGTGATCGCGCCACTAGGCTCCATCTTCAACCCGAAGCCGCCCGCTTCGGCTGAAGCTCGTTTCACCCAATGCAATCGAATGATCGACCTGATTATCCGCGCACTGGCGCCAGTGATGCCAGACACGGTGATCGCCGGCAGTTCGGCCTCGATTTCGTTTGCCGCCTATTCCGGCGTGCGGTCAAGCGGCGATTACTGGGTATTTCTGGAGGTCAATGAGGGTGCCTATGGAGGTCGCCCACGCTCGGACGGTCCAGACAGCATCGACAATCTGATGGCCAACACGCGAAACAACCCTCTGGAAGACCTAGCAATGCATATCCCGATGATCTGCGAGCGTTACGAACTTCGCGACGACATGCCTCCGGGTGCGGGCGAATTCAGGGGGGGACTTGGCGTGGTCAAGGCACAGCGGATGCTTACCGATGGTTTCATCACCCACGAATCGGAACGTCACAAGGATGCCCCCTGGGGCATTTTCGGCGGCAGTGACGGTGCGGTCGGTCGCTGCTTGATCTACAACGCAACCGCACCTGACAATGCAACGGAAATGCATTCCAAGTTCTCAGGGCTGGCGGTCAAGGCCAACGACACCATGGCCTATTACAGCCCCAATGGTGGCGGCTACGGCTCCCCGCTGAAAAGACAGGCTCAAAAGGTACTTGAGGATGTGCTGGACGGGTTCTATTCGGCCGAACATGCACGTGAAGTCTATGGCGTTGTCGTCAATCTTGACCGGGAAACGGTCGATGTGGAGGCAACGGCCAGACAAAGAGCGGCGATGTCCAAAGATGTATGAGCGGATGAAGTTCAAATCGGGACTACAGAAACATGCCCGAATTTACCAAGAAAAGCGGAGGAGAACATGACAATCACCGCGCAACACACGCATTCCGCACAACAACATAACGGGCTTATCGAAGAATCTATCCTGCCTACCGCTCTCAACCAGCGACCTATCGGCATGCTGGGCTATTCCTGGATCTGGATCGGCATCGCTGTCATCATCGCAACCTTCTCGCTGGGCGCCACCGGCATTGCCGGAGGTGTTTCTCTTCCAACAGTCGTGCTGACTATTTTCCTCGCCAATGTGGGCATCGGTCTGTTCATGCTACTGACCGCAGATATAGGCACGGAACACGGTTTGCCTTTCGCGGTCTATCTGCGCGCGCCATTTGGCGTGCGCGGCACGCATATACCTGCGGTCTCACGCGGACTGGTCGCAGCCATGTGGTTCGGCATTCAGACCTATCTCGGAGCGCTGGCACTGAACGGCATAGGCTCGCACTTTTTAGGCTTCGACAACTGGTTTGTCTGGTATGTCGCTTTCGGCATTGTGCAGGTGGCCAACACGGCCAGTGGCATAAAATCGATTGAACGACTGGCCGCCTTGGCCGCGCCTTGTATCATCGCGATCTCGATTTGGATGTATTTTACACTTGACGGCATAGCCCAAACAAAAGGCTTGAACATCTGGACCTTTCGCGCCGAAGGGCAAATGTCACTGTTGGTGCTGTTCATCGCCAATCTCGGCTTCTGGTCTACGATGGCAATCGATATTCCGAATCTGACCCGCTTCGTGAAGACAGTGCCCGGCGAACGCGTCTTTCTCAGGCGCAACAAGAATATCTTCGCCGCGCAGTTGATCGCACTCCCTATAACCCAGGCCATGATCGCGGGCATTGGCGCCGTTTCCCTGATCGCCACCGGCAACTGGAATCCGATCGAAGTCATTCAGGCGCAGAGCCAGGGGACAGCGCTGATCATGCTCTTGGTATTGATCATTCTGGCACAGTGGTCCACGAATACAGCCGCCAATCTGATCCCCGCAGCACTGACGCTGGTGAACCTCGCACCCCGCCATATCAACTACAAACTCGGTGTGGTGCTGGCCGGCATCATTGGCACGCTATGCTTTCCTTGGCGGATTCTGGACAACTTATTTATCTTCCTCGGCTATTATGGTGCCTTCCTATCGGCTATTGGCGGGATTATGGCCGCCGACTATTATCTCATTCGTCGGCGACGGGTAAACGTACCCGATCTCTTCCGAATGAGCGGACAGTTCCGCTATGCGGGCGGCATCAACTGGGCCGGTCTCATTGCATGGATCATGGCTGGCAGCGTGGCGGCCTGGTATTCAGATTATGCCTTCATCATCGGCTTTCCACTCGGATTACTCCTGTATTACATACTCATGAAGATCATAATTCTGCCCGGCAATCCTCAGCTCGAAATCGAAAGTGGCTATTCCGATGAATTCCTTGCAACATCGGTTGGTAAAAGCTGGGTCTACATAGGCGAAGAGTCATTCCGGCGCGTGTAGGATTTCGTGGAGTGCTGCTTGTCTCGAATTCAGGAACTGGAACAAAGGCTAGCATTACAGTTGCAGATTGATTGCGCCTCTGAATCAATGAGTTTCCATGATTCGGAGATCATGGACGGTGAGTGCTTCAATCGAGACAGCGCTGGAACTGTGGTATCATTGTTGCGAGATGTGAAGGCCTTTTATCGCGCCGAAAACCCCAGCTTTTCAAAGGCCAGAAAACGACGCTGAGTGCGCTCGTCCATCCGATCCAGCATGATCGAAAAAAGGACTTCGACCTGCATGAGGGCCGGGAGCATTGTATCATAGGCCGATGAAATCTCGGTGCGCGATGGCACGAATATCTGGGCATGCTTTGCAATGGGAGAAAGCCATTCATCGGTAAAGAGAATAATTTTCACTTCCTGACCTGCAGCACTGACGGCTAGATCAACAACATCCTGCTGATATCGGCGATAATCAAAAACAACCAGGCAGTCTGGGGGGCCCATATCAACCAAACGCTCTCGTGAATTTTGCGAAACAGGCGACAGGTCGATCACATCGCCGCGAAAATGGCGCAGGTAGCTCCCCAGAATTGTCGCGATCGAGCCGGAGAAACGTCCTCCGACGACGTAGATCTTGCCCTTGTTATTTAACAGGATGTCCGCCAACTCGTTGTACCTTTGCGTTGGCATCAGCATCTTGCTGTCTTCAAGGCTTTGTTGTGAGGCCCGAGTGTATGAATCGACAGCTGTGTCCATTGTGGTGATCGGAAAGTTCTGCCGTCGGGACTCGAGAAGATTCAGCGGTGATTGAAAACGTTTATCTACTTCGCCAAGCAAGGCGGCCTGAAAGCCAGCATAGCCGCTGAAGCCGAGCTTCGTCGCCAGTCTTACAACGGTGGGCGCACTGACATTTGCAAGCCGCGCCCATTCTCCGGCGCTGGTCAAGCCAACCATCGGATAATCATTCAAAAGCGTCTGGACCAGTTTCCTCTCCGAAGGGGTAAACGAGCCTTTAAAGCTTAACAAGGTTTCCTTTACAGACATCGGACCTCTTTGAACAAATCATTTCAGTTTGATTGGATTTAATTTATTCATGTAACGCTATTGACAGTATCTATCATACTGTGCCCTATTTGTAAAAAATATTACAAAATATGGGAGAACAATATGGGAGAGATGTCGGTAATCGTTGTAGGCGCAGGCATCATAGGTTCGAGTGCGGCCTATTTTCTAAGTAAATACGATGGACTTAAGGTCACGTTCATCGACCAATTTCATCCGGCTGGCGGCCCCACCGGCAGATCAAGCGCTGTAACCCATGCTTTCTATCTCGATGAAAGCCTTCAGCAACTGGCTATCCGCGGGCGCGAAATTCTTGTCGATGAACTTTCGCAAATTTCTGGAGGTCATCACTATCATTATCCGGTTGGCATGATGTGGGTCTGCGGCGAAGAATGCCGCGAGGATTGGGCCAGGGCAGCAACGCAAATTCGCGCTAAAGGCTCGCGAATTGAAGAATTATCAGCCGAGCAGCTAAAAGAAAAAGCACCCGACTTCGATGTGGACGGGGTGGCTTTGGCGCTTTGGGAACCGGATTTTGGCTATGCCGATGCTTTTGGCGCGACGAACGCGCTAGCCAATGGGGCGCGAGAAAACGGCGCGGCCCTGCTGCAGAGCACAAAGGTTACCGGCCTGATACGCGATAGCGACAAAGTCACGGGCGTTCAGCTCTCGGATGGACGCAAGCTTCTGGCCGATGCAGTTCTTGTCGCGGCAGGACCATGGACAAAAGAGCTTCTTGCGACCATCGATCAAACACTTCCGATACATATTGAACGTCACCCCATGGCTGTTCTCGACGCCAAAGGCGAGGCGAAGAAAATCATGCCCTTCTCCTGGTGTGATGATCTTTCTGCAAACTATGCCCGCCCTGATGGTGAAGGCGTCGTTCTGTGCGGGACATGGGCAGGTGGCGGCACTGCCGTACGGCGTGAAGATCCGGTACACCCGCGCCGTATAGAAGACCCTGAAAACTATCAGGATTCGATGGATGAGGAAGAAAGCATCGCCATCCTTGAAACCTTCATGAAACGGGCACCAGCGATGGTCGAACTCGGTATTCGTCCGGGCTATATAGGTCTCTATGACATGTCTGCGGACGATATGCCGATTTTGGGGCAGATTGACGGCATTGCGGGGCTTTATGTTTCAGCCGGCAGCTCCGGCCACGGCTTTAAAACAGGACCAGCAGTTGGCGAAGCCTTGGCTCAGTTGATTGTGGAAGGAAGCGCGCCTGTAATTGCGCCTTTTTCACCCTCTCGCTTTGCCTGACCGGAGCAGAAACATGTCCTTCGCGACGCGCCAAGCCTGGCTGGATGCCGTCATTATGATGGCCTCGGTTGGAATCGTTCTGGTACTGGTTCAAAGCTTTGGTACGGCTTCGGCCATCCGAGTAGCAACGAATGCTGCGATCCTGCTGATCGCCGTGTTGGGATTGCAGATATTCTCGGGTAATACGGGTATAGTCTCATTCGGTCATGCCGGGTTCATGGCGATTGGTGCCTATACGACCGGAATCCTGACTTTGCCCGCAGCGATTCAACGCACCGCCTTGAAGGATTTGCCGTCATGGCTGGCCGGACATGAAATGTCTATGTTGAGTGCGCTGCTGGTGGTCGTTGGTATAATGCTGCTGCTCGGAGTTGTGAGCAGTTTGCCGTTCTTCAGACTTGGCGGCTCATCGGCATCGATCGCAACTCTGGCCATGCTCATCATTGTATTTTCAATGCTGGTTGCCTCGCGTGAAATCACACGCGGGGCCCAACCATTCTATGGCGTGCCGAGGTCAATGACATTATGGCACGCTGGAACGGCAGCTATGGCCGGGCTTCTCATAGCGCGTCTGTATCGGGAGACGAAATGGGGCCGTGGCGCCCGTGCCAGTTCTGATGACGAACGCGGAACCGCTGCAATCGGCGTCCATTTTCACCGGGCACGCGTGATCTGCTGGATACTCAGCGTCGTATTTGCCGGCGTGGCGGGCGGGATGATGGCCCATTTCCTGGGAGCATTCTCACCCAAGGACTTCTATTTTGAACTGTCATTCAGCCTACTTGCAATGTTGATCGTCGGCGGCATGGGAACGGTGACAGGCGCACTCTCGGGCGTAGCGGTCATAACCTTGCTAAACGAAATTGTCCGGCGCGTGGAGGGCGGCGGCCAATTTCTGGGCATGGACGTGCCTCCGATTTTTGGCCTGACCCAAGGTGTTCTGGCAATCGCCATGATCCTTATCATCTGGCGGCGTCCGGTTGGGCTGTTTGGTCAAAGCGAGCTTCGAACTCTCGAACGTCTTGGCAAACGGGCGATGTCGCAAGCCCCCCGCGCCCCACAAGAAATCACTACGACCGAGACGCTTGGCTCCGTTAATGTCAGCCGCTTTTTCGGAGGCGTGAAGGCTGTCAACGGCATCACCATCGCTTTTGAAACCGCACGCATCAGCGGCATTATCGGGCCGAACGGCGCGGGCAAGACCACCTTTCTCAATCTGCTGTCGGGAGACATCGCCCCCACAGACGGTAAGATTGTACTGAACGGCCAGACCATCAATGGGAAATCTGTCGACTTTGCGCGTCACGGAATCGCACGGACATTCCAGAATTTACGAATTTTTCCCAATATGAGCGTCCTCGAAAATGTCGCGCTTGCCGCAGCGCAAGTCGCCGGATCCGGAATTGAAGCTGAAACAAACGCCTTAAATGAGCTACGTTTCATGCAACTGGAAGAATATGCTCATATCCGGGCCGGTTCCCTCGCCTATGGTCAGAAACGCAGGCTGGAAATTGCCCGGGCCTTGGCCCTGCGTCCAAGTTTTCTTCTGCTTGACGAACCCGCCGCAGGCATGAACGGCGCCGAAACGGCCCAGCTTGTCACCTTATTGCGTCAGGTGCGTGATGAACGCGGACTGGGGATCATCCTGATTGAGCACGACATGGGGCTTGTGATGTCGCTATGCGAGCGCGTGGCGGTCATTGATCACGGCGAGCTCATAGCAGACGACCTGCCAGGCAAAATCCAGCAGAACCCGGAAGTCATTGCAGCCTATCTCGGATCCAGGGCTGCCGACGCAATGCTTGCAGGAAAGACAGCATAAATAAAACAAGGGGAATAAATGATGCTAAAATATCTGTCGCTATTAACCGCCTCGACCGCCCTGCTGTTTACTGGCGAGGCGCTTGCAGAAGATTTCCAGATTGGATTGGCAACCGCTCAAAGCGGCGTTCTGGCACCCTATGACCAGCCGGCGTTGAACGGTTTTCGGATGGGCATCGACGAGATTAATGCCAAAGGCGGCCTCGCAGGCAAGTATCCGGTCAAACTGATCATCAAAGACACCAGATCGGACATGTCGCAGACGGCAGCAGCCACGCAAGAGCTTGTCGATGACGGCGTAAAGTTTGTTATTTCGCCTTGTGACGCTGATGCATCAATCGCTGCCGGTCAGGTTACTCAGCCTGCTGGCATTCCAACTATGACATTTTGTGGCTCTGCTCCCGTCCTGACCACAGCGGTTGGCGATGTCATGTTTGGCTCTTATCCGGCTGACAATCTCCAGGCCACCAAGATTGCCGACTACGCTTCCAGAAGCGGACTGAAAACCGCATATATCATGATTTCGCCAGACAGCGCCTATCATGCAAATCTGCCCGAATTCTTCGCGACCGTATTTGAGAAAAAGGGCGGCAAGATCATCGGACGCGGCAACTATTCGGTTGGACAGCCGGATTTTTCGGCAGAAGTGACAAAAATAAAGAACTTGGCGGAGAAGCCGGACATCATTTTCACTGCTGCTTATGAACCCGATTTTCCAGCGTTCATTCAGCAGCTGCGTGCCGCTGGCGTGACGGTTCCGGTATGGGGTGCGGACGCGATCAATACCCCGACGGTTGCCGGGTTAGGCAATCTCGTCAACGGCGTCCTCTTCACGGCACCCGGCCACGCCGCGCCAGGCAGCAAGCTTGAGGCGTTCAATGAGGAATTCAAAAAGGTCTATGGGCATGCGCCTGAGTCTGCATATGAGGCGAACGGTTACGAAATTGCAGGGATTATCGACGCTGCGGTGACAACAGCCGGTTCCACCGATCCAGCGGCGATACGGGAGGCAATTTCACACCTCAAAGACTTTGAAGGCGTCACCGGCAGGATCACTTACGAGGGCACGACCGGCATGCCTGTCCGTTCGGTAGCTTTGTACAAATATCAAGATGGGAAAGCCGTGTTCCTCGAGAGCGGAGTGCCGACGCCGGAAGACATTCCAGCTCCGTGATTTGTGCCCCAGGAAAAGTACAATGCTTGATGTTCAGTCACTTGTCGTTCGCTACGGCGAGATACAAGCCGTTCGATCTGTCTCCTTTACGGTTGGAGAAGGAGAGATACTGGCATTGGTCGGAGCCAATGGCGCCGGAAAGAGCTCCACTCTTTCCGGGATAGCCGGTCTGGTTAAACCAAAATCGGGAAAAGTTCTGTTCAAAGGTGCGGATTTGACAGGCCTCGCGGCAGAACGAATCTCTCGAATGGGCATAGCTCTTGTCCCCGAAGGGCGGCGGATATTTGCCAATCTCACCGTAGCGGAGAACCTCCGGCTGGGTGGGGCAAGTCATCTCGGACGGGACGATTTTACACGCAGCGAAGCCGAGATGCTCGATCTGTTTCCCATACTCCGGCGATATTATCGCACGCGCGGCGGCCTTTTATCGGGTGGCGAGCAACAAATGCTCGCCATAGCGCGGGCGCTTATGTCCGCGCCATCGCTCATCTTGCTGGACGAACCCTCACTGGGATTGGCTCCACAGTTGATCGACACCGTGTTTGAGCTGATTGCCAGATTACGCCAGCGCGGACTGACCGTCCTTCTGATCGAACAAAATATCGGACTCGCGCTGGAAATCGCCGACCGCGCAATCGTATTGGCCAACGGGGCAGTCACCATGTCGGGGAGTGCCGCAGAATTACGTCATTCGGACCTGGTGCGTCAGGCCTATTTGGGAGCGTCGGCATGATCCTGCAACAGTTCATCAATGCTCTCAGTCTCGGTGGGGTCTATGCCTTGCTGGCGCTCGGTCTGGCTATCGTCTTTTCCATCGTGGGTCTGATCAACTTTGCACATGGCGAGTTGATGACGATCGCAGGTTACAGTCTTCTGGGCGCGCTTCTGGCCGGATTACCATTTCCAATCGCCGTGCTCGTGGCTGTAGCAGCGGCGGCATTATCCGCCGTCATCATCGAGTTTGTCGCTTTCCGCCCGATGCGATCCGCGTCGGTCACATCCCTGTTGCTGACATCGTTTGCGGTGTCGTCGCTGTTGAAAGTGGTTTTCCAGAATACAATATCGGCGCGACCGCAGGCGATTTCCATGCCCGGTTTTTTCACGTCCGCGCAGCAAATCGGAGATATCACCGTCGGCAATGGCCCGATGATATCTATCGCTGTTTCTGCACTTGCGCTCGTCGGACTGGAACTGTTCCTCAAGTTCACCAATACGGGCATTGCCATGCGCGCTGCAGCGGAGGATTTTGCCGTCGTTCGCCTGATGGGAATTTCTGCCTCCCGCATCATTTCGACGGCATTCCTCATATCTGGAATCCTGGCCGGCATCGCCGCTCTTCTCTGGGTTGCTCAGCGTGCATCCGTCGACCCATATATGGGCTTCGCGCCAGTACTCAAAGCTTTCATCGCAGCGGTCATTGGAGGTCTCGGCTCATTACGGGGAGCCGTCGTAGGCGGCCTCTTGCTTGGCGCAATTGAAGTTATACTCCAGGCCGTTCTCCCACCCGATCTTGCCGCTTACCGCGATGCCATCGTGCTTTCCGGTGTTCTTCTGATTTTGCTCGCCTTCCCTCAAGGCCTGCTCCCAGCATCGAAAGTCCAGCGCAGCTGACTTATCTCAAAAGGTGACACATGACCGAATTTTCTATCGAATTTGCCGGAGAAAATATCAGGCGTTCTTCGGACTATAAGGCAGGTCAAACAGCCTTTCTTTTGGTGGATATGCAGAGAATATGGGCGGAACCGGGCGCTGACCCCGTCCATCCCCAGGGTGAGGATACGCCTTTTATGCAACGGCTGTGGTCTACGGTCATACCAAATCAAAAGCGCCTGCTGGATGCATTCCGCAAGGCTGATCAAAACGTCTTGCACACAATCATCGAGAGCTTGACCGCGGACGGACGCGACCGGTCCCTGGATCACAAACTCTCGGATATGCACGTGCCGAAAGGCGACCCGATGGGCGCAATCATCGAGCCTCTGGCCCCTGCGGAAAATGAAATCATTCTGCCGAAAACATCGTCAGGCGTGTTCAACTCCACCAATATTGATTACGTGCTTCGCAATTTAAATACACGTTTTCTCATCATTGCTGGAATTGTGACCGATCAATGTGTGGATATGGCGGTTCGCGATGCCGCTGACCGCGGATATCTGGTTACTCTTGTCGAAGATGCTTGCGCAACCTACACGGACGAACGGCATCGGGCGGCTCTGCGCGCATTCGGTGGCTATTGCTGGATTACGACAACCGATGAAGTTGTGCGTCGCATTGATGCGATGGGAAAAGCGCAATGACATCACATCTGGTTTCCTTTGTTACAACTGACATCTGCGCGATCACGCGTGGGCGGGCTTTCTCAGCGGAGCGTTGCGCTTCGCAACTGGAAAAGGGATGCGGCTGGGTTCCGGCAAATATAGCGCTTACGCCTTTTGATATCATTGCCGACGACAATCCTTATGGCTCGGCCGGCGATCTGCGGCTGATGCCGGACGTCAGGGCACATACTGACATTTGCAACGTAGCCGGATTGCCAAAGCTGAGCTTCTATCAGGGCGATCTGCAGGAGCTGGATGGAAGCCCATGGGAAGGCTGTGTCCGCTCGATGCTCAAGAATGCAAGTTCAGACCTTGAGAGAAAATATGGATTGCGAGTGATCGCCGCCTTTGAGCATGAATTCTCGCTGACAGGCGAAGCTCTTGATTCTGGGCCATCGTTCTCAATCACATCTTTGCGCGCATCAGGTGGTTTCCCTGCCATGTTGTGGGCAGCTCTCGAAGAATCCGGACTCGAACCCGAATGCTTCCTGCCTGAATATGGTGCGCGCCAATATGAACTCGTGAACGCACCAGCGCCAGCGCTTGAGGCGGCAGACCGTGCGACCGCATTGCGGATAATTACGCGAGAGGTCGCCAGAGCCAACGGCATGCGAGCGATTTTCTCCCCCAAGACGGCACCGGATGCAGTGGGGAACGGTGTTCATATCCACCTGTCGTTCACGGACATCGAGGGAAATTCGGTAACCTTTGACGCAGAACGCCCCGGACGATTGTCAGCTATTGCATCGCGCTTTGCATCGGGGATCTTGCGCCATATGCCTGCATTGACTGCGCTCTGTGCGCCTTCGGTTGTTTCCTATCAGCGTTTGAAGCCGCATAACTGGTCGGCTGCCTGGACGACATTGGGGGAAAAGGATCGTGAGGCCACACTGAGAATTTGTCCCACGCCTTCGAAACCGGATTACGATCCCAGCCGTGCATTCAACATGGAGTTCCGTGCTGCTGACGCGACAGCATCGCCACATCTTTCCCTGTTCGCGCTTATTCGTGCGGGAATGGAGGGGCTGGAAAACGGGACCGATCTGCCTCCCATCACCAAGGGCGATCCGGAAACCCTTGATGCGAAAACCCGCATGGACAATGGAATTTCAAGATTGCCATCTTCATTGCCGCAAGCGCTGGAGGCGCTTGAAGCAGACGAAACCGTAATGGGCTGGTTTCATCAGAATTTCAAGAAAGCATACCTCGCGATGCGCCGTAAGGAAATCCAGCTAACAGCCGGTCTGGATGACTGGGCAATTTGCGAGCGTTACAGCCGGATTTATTGAGGATAGAATATTGACAATGCGAACCAGCCAACCACTCATTGGGTTGAGTGAGCCGCCACCTTATGGAGTTTACAACCCATCGGGCACCTCCGACGTCGTATTGATATGTGAGCACGCTTCTCCGTTGATTCCAGAGGCCCTGAATGGGTTGGGCTTGCCCGATAGCGATCAAAAGCGCCACATCGGATGGGATATAGGAGCATTGAGAGTTGCCGAGCAGCTCGCTGATTTGCTCGATGCGCCGCTATTCTATACCAACTATTCCCGGCTAGTACTGGATGCCAATCGGCCTCATGCTTCAGAGCAAATGTTTCCGGAAATATCCGAAAGGACCGTTATCCCGGGTAACTTGAACTTAAGCGAAGCGGAAAAGGCCCAACGTGTTGCTTATTTCTTCGAGCCGTTTCACACCGCCATTGACCGCTTTCTTGATCGGCGTCTGGAACAATTGCAGTCAACACGCATAGTAACGGTTCACAGCTTCACCCCCATTTATAAAGATGAAACTCGACCGTGGGAGGTCGGTATTCTCTATGGCACAGCAAAGGGAT
Source organism: Brucella oryzae (assembly GCF_041929965.1). Classification (NCBI taxonomy): domain Bacteria; kingdom Pseudomonadati; phylum Pseudomonadota; class Alphaproteobacteria; order Hyphomicrobiales; family Brucellaceae; genus Brucella; species Brucella oryzae. The sequence continues at coordinate 371,133 of NZ_JBHEEO010000001.1, forward strand.
TTGGCCAGCAGATCATCGGCTGTCTGCAGTGTGAAAATATTACATGTATTGGCGAAAATGAACCCTATCAAATCGATATCAATGATTATGCAATACCTGTGCATGGCGACAAGCGTGGTATTCCCGCAGTTCTGATCGAACTGCGTCACGATCTTATTTCGACCCCACCCGGCATACAGAGATGGACAAAATATCTGGCAAGAGCGTTGGAAGAAAAATATGAAACCGAAACACAGGTAACGACGAATGAGCGATCATACTGATAATTTTCAGCGGCTATCACGAGATTGTCGATCAACTTGAGCCATTATCGATTGAGTATCGGTTTTGATTGGGGAAGTCACGCACCTAACCGACGTCAATCGAGAAAACTATAAAGACATGCATCGATCTTTGTGCGGAAAAAACATATCTGACGCGTGCTCCAACACTGCGGTAATGGACGATATTGGCAACGATAACGTATCGCCTGATATTGGATGTTGGCTGTTTCCGTCCAACCAAACTTTTTACGGCAGCGCCGGTTCTTGAGGCAGTCAAAAACCTTACCGAAACCAGTTAGCAAAGTTATCCAGTCTGATATCTCTTCAGCAATATTTTATGGATGAGTGACCTAAAGTTCGACCTATCCGACACTTCAGGCATTCATCCGTCAGTGCTCAATGTTCCACAATTGAAGCCTAGGGTGGATCATCCCGTTTGCGCATTATTTTTAATGAATGAGCTTATTTTGAGGGTCAGGAAACGCCAAACTGATAACCAAGCCTTGCATTGTCGATTCGTGTGAGAGCTGTGTTGAAGGCTGCAACCATTGGCTTCTGTTCTGCCGGCGTATCAAGGTCGGAAATTCTTCGGCCTCCAAACAGACCGTCAATCTGTTCAGCTGAATCGACAACTCTCCTGACGGGAGATGTGATCGTACGCTTGACTGCGACGACAGAGATAGTTGTTGTGGCGATGAGAAGTATAAAGCCCCTGGGGCCAGACACCCCATAAGGCGGAAAGTATAGTCTGACTTTCAGTGAGTGAAACGCCACCGAACGTGATTATTTGACCGCGATTGTTTTCATTGACAATTCGCAGGTCATTTTACAGGGGCATTTCGGAAGTCTGCTTGACCGTCTGGCTTGGTACGTCGGTCTTCAGGTTCTGAACACCCTTGATCCGGCTCAGATATTCCGACTGGAAGCGGCGGTAATCCTCGATATCCGCCGCAACCACCCGGATCATCGCATCATAATCGCCAAGCATGAAATAGCATTCCAGCACCTGCGGCAGCTTCAATATCTCCTTGGCGAAGGTTTGCAGCGTTTCCTCGTCCTGCTGGTCCAGCCGGATGCGGGTGAAGAAGGTCAGCCCCTTGCCGACCTTGGCCGGGTTCAGCACCGCGACATAGCGGTCGATCACCCCCGCCTCTTCCAGAAGCTTGACCCGCCGCAGGCAGGGCGAAGGCGAAAGCCCGACCTCGCGCGCAAGATCGTTGTTGGCAATGCGGCCGTCACGCTGCAGCACGCGCAGAATCCGTTTGTCGATATCATCCAGCTTCATTGGCTTTCAATTCCATTTATGGCGATATTACTGGCATTCTCTGCCAAACATTGATGCAAACACCCATAATTCGCAATCAAATTGCTCACGGAATTGATTATAGTTGCGAAACTCTCAAGCAAACAGGCAAGAGACTGAGCAAGGGGCAGCCAATTACCGGCCAGCCAACGGGAATTTTATGGATATTTCACAGGCCTATGCGCCTCAAAAAAGCAGGTCCGGGCGCGGCTCGGAATTCCGTCGCGGGGCCGCCGCCGGCCTGCCGGTTCTGCTTGGCATTATTCCCTATGCGCTGGTTCTGGGCGCGCAGGCCGCACAAAAGGGCTTAAGCATCGTCGAAGTGCCGATGATGACGGGGCTGAACTTCGCAGGCGGGTCGGAATTCGCGGCCATCCAGCTCTGGACCTCGCCGCCGCATGTCCTGCTGATTGTCGCGATCACCTTTCTGGTCAACAGCCGCCATCTGTTGATGGGCGCGGCTCTGGCGCCCTTCATCCGCCATCTGCCCAAGCGCAAGGCTTTTGCGAGCCTGTTTCTCATGTGCGATGAAAGCTGGGCGCTCGGCCTTGCCGATGCGAAACGCCGCCAGTCGAAAGGCGTCAATCCGGCGCTGAGCCTCACCTTCTATGCCGGTGTGGCCATTCCCTTCTATCTCGCATGGGTGGTCTTCACCACGCTGGGCGCGGCCTTCGGCCCGATGATGGGCGACCTGCGCCCCTATGGTTTCGACATGGCCTTTCCGGCGGTGTTTCTGGTTCTGCTGGCGGGCATGTGGAAGGGTTTTGCCGCCGCGCGCCCATGGCTGGTCAGCCTTGTGGTGGCGGCGCTGACCTATCTCACCATTCCCGGCGCCTGGTATGTCGCCGCCGGTGCCTTGTCCGGTCTTGTTGCAGCCTATCTGCTGGCAGGTGAAGAATGATCGATCCGTTAGCCGTTCTGACCATCGTTCTGATGGCAAGTGTTACTTATCTCACGCGGATCGGCGGCTATGTGCTGTTGCGCAACCGCACGCTCAGCAAGCGCGCAACGGCAGTGATGGAAGCAGCACCAGGCTGCGTTCTAATCTCGGTCATCGCGCCCGATTTCGTGTCCGACAAGCCAGCCGACCTGATCGCGCTTGCAATCACGATCTTCGCCGCGACGCGCTTTTCCATGCTTCCAACCGTGCTGATCGGCATTGGCGCGGCAGGCGCCTGCCGCTACCTGATCGGGTAAAGCACGTCTCCAAAAAGTGGAAACCGGTTTTTGGATAAAGACATGCTTGAAAGCAAATAAGCATGTCTCCCGAACAAATAGCGGCAGAGTTCAGTGCAGATGCCTTAGCTTGTCGGGATTGCGCACGACATAGATTCCGACAATCCTGCCGTCTTCTATATCGAGCGCTGTCGTCTGGATTTCTCCATCGGCTTCGCGCGTGATGAAGCCCGGCAAACCGTTGATATAGACCGCACGAATGAATTCCGATCGTTTGGCCGCGTAATAAGCGGCCAGCTTTTGATGGATCGACATCACATCGGCGAAACCCAGCAACGGCCGTGGGAAAGCCGGGCGCTTGCCGCCGCCATCGGTCTGCATATGCACATCTGCCGCCAGCATCGCACCAAGCGCATTCATATCGCCGCTGCGCGATGCCGCGAAGAAAGCCTCCGCCAGTTCAAGCCCGCGCTTCTTGTCGACCTGAAAGCGCGGACGCTCCTCGCGCACATGCTTGCGTGCCCGCGCAGCAAGCTGGCGACACGCGGCGGCATCGCGCTGAATTGTTTTGGCTATCTCGTCGAAATCCAGCCCGAAGACATCGTGCAGCAGGAAGGCGGCGCGTTCCAGTGGTGAAAGACGCTCCAGCGCCAGCATGAGCGGAAGGGTGACATCATCATCCGCTTCCTCTTCGACAATCGGATCGGGAATCCACGGTCCGAAATAGGTTTCGCGCTGGTTGCGCCCGGATTTCAGAAAATCGAGGCACAGGCGGGTAACGGTGCGGCGCAGAAACGCTTCCGGCTCGCGCACTACGCTGCGATTGGCGTTCATCCATCGGATGAACGCCTCCTGCACCATATCCTCTGCATCGGCAACCGAGCCCAACATGCGATAGGCAACGCGGATCAATTTCGGACGCAGCGGATCGAAGCTTTCGGCTGCATCGCCTTGCGAGGATATGTCGACCATCAGACGGCTGCCTTTACCGCCGGCTTCTTGGCTTCCGGTTCGAACCAGAGACCAAAGCCAACCGCCATGCGGTTCCACCCATTGATGATGTTGACCATCAGCGTAAGGTTCACTTGCTCCTCCTCAGTGAACTGCGCCTGCATGGCAGTGCGGGCATCTTCCAGATCATGGCCTTGCGACAGGCGGGTCAGCGCGTCGACCCATCCCAAAGCCGCCCGTTCGCGCTCAGAGTAGCACGGCGCTTCGCGCCATGCCGACAGCAAATAGATGCGTTGTTCGGTCTCGCCAAGTGAGCGGGCTTCAAGCGTATGCATGTTGATGCAATTGGCGCAGGCATTAATCTGCGAGGAGCGGATTTTGACAAGCTCGATCAGGCTCGCTTCCAGGCTGGATGCGATTGTCATCGAGGCATTCATCCAGGATTTCATCGTGGCAGGGGCAACATTGAACGGGTTGAGCAGAGGGGTCATGGTATCGTTCCTTTCGGTTCAAGGGCTTCGATAGACATGACGAGACAGCAATGCCGAATGTGACATCGAACCTGTATTTTTTCGATTTCTACGTCCATAGCACCCGATACCGCCCTTCAGCCACAGTCGAGTTCGCTCAATATCCATTCCCTGAAGGCGCGAACCTTTGGCATGTTGCGACGGGATTTGGGATAGACAAGCCAATAAGCGCGTCCATCATCACATAGAATGTCGAATGGCTGGATAAGCTGGCCAGTGGCGATTTCGATCTGGTGGAAAGCAGGCGTGAGAATGCCGACGCCCTGCCCCGCGACAGTCGCCCGACCTTCAATGTGCTGTGCTCCCAGCCTGCTCTGCGTATTGCCCTGCATTGGCGGGTTTTCGATCCCCGCCGCATTGAACCAGATTTTCCACCAGGGATCGCTCACATCGATTATCTTGAGCCGCAGCAGATCGGCAGGCTCTTTCACTCCGCCGATGGTCGCGGCCAGAGCCGGACTCAGCATAGGCGTGAAACTCGCCTTGATGAGCTGATGGGCCTCCAGGCCCGGCCATTTACCGAAACCGCTCCTGATCGCGATATCCACATTGGTCGTCGCAAAATCGATCACGCTGTCGGACGTGTCGAGCCTGACCGCGAGTGATGGATGCCGCATCTGGAACGAGCCCAGCCGATGCGCCAGCCAGTTGGCCGCAAATGTCGCGAGAACACTGATCGTCAGTGTGCCTTCCGCATCTTCCCGCAGGCTGGCAAAGGCATTGCGCATCGCATCGAACGCTTCCGTGATCGCGGGCGCAAGACATTTGCCGAATTCGGTCAGCTCCACCTGCCGCGGCATGCGCAGAAAAAGCGGTGCGCCGACGCGCTCCTCCAATATCTTGATCTGATAACTGACCGCGGCCTGCGTCATGCCCAGCTCCTCCGCGGCGCGGGTAAAGCTTGCATGGCGGGCGGCCGATTCAAAAACGCGAATGGCCGATAAAGGGGGAAGTGCTGTCGTCATGATACATAAGTCCTCCTTATGCATACTAATCGAGGTTCGATTGGAAAACAAAAGTTTTCAGGCGCATATCTATAGGCAGATTTTCACAAGCAGCGCCTCCCATAGCTGCTTCATTCGATAGGTAAGGTCATGAAAAACCTCGGTTCTGCCTGCACAACCGCCACAGCACCCGCCGTCTGCCATGAGGCAGGCAACAGCTGGAGCACGCTATTCTCCCGCCTGTTTTCGCGCAAACGTACTTATATCGTCATCACCGAACATTCGCCGGAATATCTCCTGCGCGATATCGGTATCGGTGATGGACGCACGCAATATTATTCACGCGACGGCCATAAGCTGCCCGAATGGCGATGACTGTGTCACGCGCTGATGATGGCAAAGCCCCGCGCCTTGAGGCCGCGCCGGTCCTCGTGCAGATTGCTGACGAGGCGGCTGCGGCTGCCGTCCAGATGCGCGCTCATCAACGCCGTCGCCTTGTCGGCATCCCCTTCGCGCACCGCGTCGAGAATGGCGCGGTGTTCGGCCCATGCGCGAGCGAGCGCCGCCTCGTCGCGCACCTCCAGCCAGCGCGCCCGTGAAAGGCGCTGCATGGCATCGCGCACGCCGCGGCTGAGAAACGCGTTACCGGACAGCCGCGCCAGCTCGATATGAAAATCCATGCCGATGCGGTGCCATTCCTCGCGCGAGGTTTCGGCATCGCAGCTATCCAGCATGGCCGCAATCGGTTCCACGTGGCTGCGATCCTCAAGCGCACAGGTCAGCTTCAATGCGGCAATTTCCAGCGCCTCGCGATAGACGCCAATCTGCTCGATTTCGCCGAGATTGATCGGCGAAACCGTCCAGCCGCGCCCCTCGCGACAGATGAGCCCTTCCGCCTCCAGCCGCAAAAGTGCTGCCCGGATCGGCGTGCGTGAGGCTTCAAAGCGCGCTTCGATCCAGCGCTCGGTCAGCCGTTCGCCCGGCCCCAGTTCCAGCCCGAGGATCATGTCGCGAAGCTGCGTTTCAACCTGCCTCATCTGTGACATTGGCGACCATTCTCCATCTTGAATCCGCGCCACGATTGACAAGCCGGTTCAACAGGCGCATTCATGCACGCCGTTTTGGTATCCCAAAATGGAATACATTGCAATCGCGAGACATGACATGAGCACCGCCCAAGCCGCTGCCAGGGATGAAACTGCCGACGAAAACCACGAACGCTACTGGAAGCAGAACCTGCTGATCTGCCTCATCGGTTCGTTCACGACGCTCATTGCCATGTCGCTTCTCCTACCCTTCTTGCCGCTCTATGTGGAGCAATTGGGCGTCACCGATCATGCGGCCATCGTGCAATGGTCGGGCATCGCCTATGGCGCTACTTTTCTGGCTGCAGCCTTCGTCGCGCCGCTGTGGGGCAGGCTTGGCGACCGATACGGGCGCAAGCTGATGCTGATCCGCGCCAGCCTCGGCATGGCCATCGCCATGTCGCTGATCGGCATGGTGACGAGCGTCTGGCAATTGGTGGCGCTGCGGCTTTTCGTAGGCATTGCGGGCGGCTATTCGTCCGGGTCGATGATCCTCGTCGCCACACAGACACCGAAGGAAAAGACCGGTTGGGCGCTGGGCGCGCTTTCGGCTGGCATCATGGCCGGCAATCTGGCGGGGCCCTTGCTCGGCGGCGCATTACCCCCGCTGATCGGCATCCGCGCCACCTTCTGGCTGGCTGGCGGCGTGATTTTCCTCACTTTTCTGGCCACCACCTTTCTGATCCGCGAAGAGCGCAGGCCGCTGAAGCCAACCAAGGAGCAGAAGGCGGAATCCATCTGGGCCGCCATCCCTGACAGGAAACCGGTCATCGCCATGCTGGTGACGGGCATGCTGCTGCTTTTCGCCAATATGTCGATCGAACCGATCATCACCGTCTATGTAATCCAGCTGATGGACGATCAGACGAAAGTGACACTCATCTCCGGTGTGGTGATGGCTGCGGCAGCACTCGGCAGCATCATGTCGTCCTCGCGGCTGGGCCGTCTTGCCGACCGCATCGGCCATACGCGCGTCATCATCGGCGCGTTGGCTGTTTCCGCATTGCTGCTAATCCCGCAGGCATTCGTGACGCAAGCCTGGCAGCTGATCGGCCTGCGTTTTCTGATGGGACTGGCGCTAGGCGGTCTCCTGCCCTGTATCACCAGCGTCATCCGGCACAATGTCCCCGACCGTGTGGCGGGCGGCATTCTGGGCTATTCCGTCTCGGCCCAATATGTGGGCCAAGTTGCCGGTCCCGTCGCTGGCGGTTTTGTCGGCGGTCACTTCGGTATGCGGTCCGTATTCCTCGGCACGTGCCTGATTATGGCTCTCGGCGCATTTTATAACTGGACCGTCCTGCGCAAGAACCCGTAATTTCCGTCATCTCCCGAATCCCCAAAACCCATGGCGGAACCAGCATGACAGCCCATATTTTCGCGCCTTTCGATATGCTTGCGGAAAGGCTTCTGCCCCATGCGCTCGAGCATGGCGAGGACGGGTCGCACGACCTGTCTCACCTTGCCCGCGTCTGGAAAAATGCCGCTGCGATCCAGCGTCAGGAAGGCGGCGATGCCGAAGTGCTTTGCGCCGCAGCCCTGCTGCATGACTGCGTGAGTGTGGAGAAAAGTTCGCCTGACAGAAACCGCGCTTCGCGACTGGCGGCGGAAAAGGCAACAACCTTGCTGCAGAACCTCGGCTGGAATGACGCGCGCATCGACCTCGCCGCCCATGCCATCGAGGCGCACAGTTTTTCGGCCAATATCGAGCCTGTCACGACAGAAGCGAAGATTCTGCAGGATGCCGACCGGCTCGACGCCATCGGCGTCATTGGAGCTGCGCGGTGCTTTTACATTGCGGGCCGCATGGGCAGTGCACTTTACGACTGGCGCGACCCGCACGCCGAAAACCGCCCGCTGAATGACAAGCGCTTCGCGCTCGATCATTTCCGCACGAAACTGTTTGGCCTCGCCTCCGGTTTCAAGACGGAAACCGGAAAGCTGATGGCCGCCGAACGGCACAGGCGGCTGGAAGCCATATTTGATGACTTCCTTGCCGAAGCCGATGGCTAGATAGAATACCCGCCATCAATGCTGAGCGCCGTCCCCGTCACCATGGAAGCGGCGTCCGAGGCCAGCCAGAGCGCAGCTTCCGCCACATCCTCCGGCGTCGAAAACCGGTCGAGCGGAATGGTGGCCTTAAGTGCTGCGCGTGCCTCCGGCGTGTCCTCCTCCAGAAACAGCTTCAATGCTTCACCGTCGCTTTCAGCCGGGCAGATGCAGTTCACGCGGATATTCTTGTCCGCAAGTTCCAGCGCCATCGCCTTGGTCGCGCTGATGATCCAGCCCTTGGAAGCGCTATACCAGACAAGCCCCTTGCGCGGACGCAATGCGGTTGCCGAAGCCGTGTTGATGATGACGCCGCCGCCCTGATGCTCCATGATCGGCACAACAATCTGGGTCGAATAATAAAGCGCCTTCATATTCACGGACGAGATCAGGTCGAAACTGTCCTCCGTCACTTCCGTCAGCGGCATGTTGCGATGCGTAAAACCGGCATTGTTGACCATGATGTCGATGCGGCCGAACGCTTCGAAGGCCGTGCGCGCCACGCGCTCCATGTCGTCCTTGCGCGATACATCCGCCTGCACGGAAAGTGCGTTCTTGCCGATATCGGCAAGCTCATCCTCGACACGTTTGACGTTCACATCGGCCAGAACAACCTTTGCGCCTTCGGCTGCAAATCGGCGCGCCATGCCTGAACCGAAGCCCGAACCGGCACCGGTGATGATTGCGACCTTATCCTGCAGCCTCTTCATGTCATTCTCCTTTGGCACAATGTCGTAAATCAATTTTGTAATAGGATTTGGCCCGAAAACCCCAAACATTCCGATTCAATTCCGCTTCACCGAGCAAGCAGCTTTATCTGCTTTCTCACCCATCGGTCGAGTGCAATTCGCATTCAGGCCGCATCGGACCGGGAACTGGCGAGATGGTACGGTTGAAGCAGTATTTCAGCGGGAATACCCCACGCCCGATTGACCTTGTAGGCCATGTCCATCGTCAGCGCCCGACGCCGGTTGAGAATTTCCGAAGCACGCGACCGCGACCCGATAACCGCCGCAAAAGCGGACTGGTTCAGCCCATGCATCTGCATATAGGCGGTGATTGTTTCTATCGGCCCGGCAACAGGGATAGGGAATTGTTCGCGTTCATATGCTTCGACCAGCGCCGACAGCACATCGAACCGATCTGCATCCGGCGAGCCGATTTCCGGCAGCTTGTCGAAATAGGCAGCAACTTCTGCCAGAGCCCATTCATAATCAGCTTCGGTTTTGATTGGACGAATATTTTCCATCACACTGTCTCCGGATTGATGCGCTCATATTCCTTATGCGTGCCGACAAATTTTACGAGCACGCGCCCGAATGGATAAGCTACATGAACAATCAGGCGGTATTTGTTCCCGGCAATATCAAAGATGACACGATTATCCGCTACGAAATCGACGGTCGAACCAAACATCTTCTTTATGTCGGATGGCCCGGTCCAATGCGCCTTGCTCACGAGAGAAAACCAAACAACCAAAGGTGTTTCGGCTTGCGGATGCCTGATCCAGAAGTCCCTCAGGGTTTTGCGAGCAATGATCTGCATGACAGACATTTTAATCTATTCCCATAATGGGAACAAGGGCAATATTCCCATTATGGGAAATATTGTCAGGAATGTCTCACAATCACGAGAATGCGGCATCGCAACTGTTGAATTTAAATCGATTAGATAATAGACAAGGGCAGCTTGAAAATCGCATGCTGCCCACAAGCAGACTGATTTGCGCTAGCGGATTGAATTTGACGTTTGAATTCCGACTGAATGGGACGCTGTTTCAAACGTCAAATTCGAAAAATCCGCTAGTTACATAAAGTTACTAGCGGTCTTTGCAATTCCGACATTTGCTCGGCGCCTGTATCAGAGGAATGCAAATGTCGGAATCAGACCACTAGAAGAGAAGAGAGCGACAGATGACCAGCCAGACAATTCCGGTAGAGCCTTTCGACTGCATCGTGTTCGGTGGTTCCGGCGATCTTGCCGAACGCAAGCTCATCCCGGCACTGTATCAGCGCCAGCGCGCAGGCCAGCTCACCGACCCGACGCGTATCATCGGCGCATCACGCAGCGCCATGACCGATGACGAATATCGGCAGTTCGCGCGCAACGCCATCCATGAACATGTGAAGGCCGAGGAAATCGATGAGAAAGAAGTCAATAATTTTCTCGCCCGCCTCAGCTACGTGGCAGTCGATGCCAAGTCCGAAGAGGGCTGGGACGCGCTCAAGACTCTGATTGGCAAGAAGCCGGAAAAGATCCGCGCTTTCTATCTCGCTGTCAGCCCGACGCTGTTCGGCGATATCGCCACGCGCCTGAAGGCGCATGGCCTGATTACCCGCGATACGCGCATTATCGTGGAAAAGCCGATCGGTCGCGATCTCGAATCCGCCATGGCGCTCAACGATACGCTGGGCAGCGTTTTCCGCGAAGATCAGATCTTCCGCATCGATCACTATCTCGGCAAGGAAACCGTGCAGAACCTGATGGCGCTGCGCTTTGCCAATGCGCTCTATGAGCCGCTATGGAACTCCGCCCATATCGACCATGTGCAGATTACCGTTGCGGAAGCCGTCGGCCTTGAAGGCCGCGCCGGTTATTACAATACGGCGGGTGCGCTGCGCGACATGGTGCAGAACCATATTCTCCAACTGCTTTGCCTTGTGGCCATGGAGCCGCCGTCCTCGATTGAAGCGGACGCTGTGCATGATGAAAAGGTCAAGGTGCTGCGCTCCTTGAAGCCGATTACCAACCTCAATGTCGAAGATGTGACGGTGCGCGGCCAGTATCGCGCCGGCGCTTCGGCAGGCGGGCCGGTGCGCGGCTATCTGGAAGACCTCGAAAGCGACACCAGCAATACCGAAACCTTCGTGGCGTTGAAGGCGGAAATCGCCAACTGGCGCTGGGCTGGCGTGCCGTTCTATCTGCGCACCGGCAAGCGGCTTGCCACGCGCGTTTCGGAAATCGTCGTGACCTTCAAGCCGATCCCGCATTCCATCTTCGGTGAAAGCGCCGGTAAGGTGATGGCCAACCAGCTCGTCATTCGTCTCCAGCCGGATGAAGGCGTGAAGCAGTGGCTGATGATTAAGGATCCGGGTCCGGGCGGCATGCGCCTGCGTCACGTGCCGCTGGATATGAGCTTTGCCGAATCCTTCAGCGAGCGTAATCCGGATGCTTATGAACGCCTCATCATGGATGTGGTGCGCGGCAACCAGACCCTGTTCATGCGCCGCGACGAAGTTGAGGCGGCTTGGCGCTGGGTTGATCCGATCCTTCAGGGATGGGAGTTGAACAGCCAGCCTGTGCAGGGTTACACAGCAGGAACATGGGGACCGTCATCGTCCATAGCGCTCATCGAGCGTGACGGGCGCACGTGGCACGAAAGCCTGTGACACCGAAGCCGAGCGCTTCAGTTACTGCTTTGGAAAGGAATGGAATGAGCATCGAACGGCATGATTTTACCAGCGGAACGGAACTGGCGCAGGCACTGTCGGAAGCCATTGCGAACAAGCTGAATGCCGCCATCGCTGAACGGGGACAGGCAACGCTCGCCGTCTCCGGCGGCACCACACCGCTAAGGCTGTTCGAGGTGCTCTCCCGCAAGATGATCGACTGGAATCTCGTCACGATCACCCTTGTGGATGAACGTTTCGTGTCCGTTGAAAGCGACCGATCCAATGAAAAGCTGGTGCGGGAGCATCTTTTGCGCGATCATGCGGGTGTGGCGAGGTTCGTCGGCCTGTACAATCCGGCAGCGACGGTCGAAACGGCAGCACTTGCCGCCGCCAGCCGCATCGACGCATTGCGCCGTCCTTTCGACGTGGTGGTGCTTGGCATGGGCAATGACGGTCATACCGCCTCCTTCTTTCCCGATGCCGACCGGCTCGATCAGGCGATCGACCCGGCAACGCGCGCGCTCGTGCTACCGATCCATGCCGAGAGTGCCGGTGAAAAGCGCCTGACATTGACCCTGCCGCTCATCGCTGAGGCCGAAATGCTGGTTCTGCATATTGAAGGCGCTGCCAAGCAGGCAACGCTGGAAAAGGCGCTTTCCAGCGATGACGAGAATGAAATGCCCGTGCGGGCTGTCTTCCACCACGCTCGCACACCGATCCAGCTTTACTGGACAAGTTAAATTCGATTCAAGCCAGATTGGCACAGGTGATACCCATGCCCATGCAGTCCGCACATAAACGCATACAGGAAATCACCGCGCGCATTCGCGAACGCTCCAAGCCGACCAGAGAGGCCTATCTTGGCCGTGTGCGCGAGGCTGCTTCGAAGAAGCCGAACCGCACGGTTCTGGCCTGTGCCAATCTCGCCCATGGTTTTGCCGCCTGCGGCCCGCACGACAAGGCGGCGCTGACCGGCGACGAGATTGCGAACCTCGGCATCATCACCGCCTATAACGACATGCTGTCGGCGCATCAGCCGTTTGAAACCTTTCCGCAACTCATCAAGCAGGCAGCGCGTGAAGCGGGCGGCGTGGCGCAGGTTGCGGGCGGCGTGCCTGCCATGTGCGATGGGGTCACGCAAGGGTTTGCGGGCATGGAACTGTCGCTGTTCTCCCGCGAGGTGATCGCGATGGCAACCGCCGTCGGCCTGTCGCACGATATGTTCGACGCCGCCGTCTATCTCGGCGTCTGCGACAAGATCGTGCCCGGCCTCATCATCGGTGCCTTGACCTTCGGCCATCTGCCAGCCGTCTTTGTGCCTGCCGGGCCGATGACCAGCGGCCTGCCCAATGACGAAAAGGCCAAGACCCGCCAGCTTTATGCCGAAGGCAAGGTCGGGCGCGCCGAATTGCTGGAATCGGAATCGAAATCCTATCACGGCCCCGGCACCTGCACTTTCTACGGCACGGCCAATTCCAACCAGATGCTGATGGAAATCATGGGCCTGCATCTGCCGGGCGCATCCTTCATCAATCCGGGTACGCCGCTGCGCGACGCCCTGACCCGCGAAGCCGCCAAGCGTGCGCTGGCGATCACCGCCTGCGGCAATGAATATACGCCGGTCGGCGAAATGCTGGACGAGCGTTCCTTCGTCAATGGCGTCATTGGTCTCAATGCGACCGGCGGCTCGACCAACCACACCATCCACCTGATCGCCATGGCGGCAGCTGCCGGTATCAAGCTGACATGGCATGATATTTCGGAAATTTCAGATGTGGTTCCGCTTCTGGCCCGCGTCTATCCGAACGGTCTTGCCGATGTGAACCATTTCCACGCCGCTGGCGGCATGGGTTTCCTGATCCGCGAATTGCTCGATGGCGGCATCCTGCATGAGGATGTGCGCACCGTGTTCGGCGAAGGTCTGCGTCCTTACGCGATTGAACCGAAGCTTGGCGCCGACGGCACGGTTGTGCGCGAGCCGGTGCCGGAAAAAAGCGGCGACGACAAGGTTCTGGCCAAGATCCATGCGCCTTTCCAGCCGACCGGCGGCATCAAGGTGCTGACCGGAAATATCGGCAATGCGATCATCAAGGTTTCCGCCGTGAAACCGGAGCGTCAGGTCATTGAAGCACCCGCCAGGGTGTTCAACGATCAGGCGGAAATGCAGGCCGCGTTCAAGGCTGGTGAGCTGACCGGCGATTTCATCGCCGTGGTCCGCTATCAGGGTCCAAAAGCCAATGGTATGCCCGAGCTGCACAAGCTGATGACCGTCCTCGGCATCTTGCAGGATCGCGGCCAGCGCGTCGCCCTTGTCACCGATGGTCGCCTGTCCGGCGCGTCGGGCAAGGTTCCGTCCGCCATCCATGTCACGCCGGAAGCGCTCGACGGCGGCGTCATCGGAAAAATCCGCGATGGCGATGTTATCCGCCTCGATGCCGTCAATGGTACTCTGGAAGTTTTGACCAATATCGCGCTGCTGCATGATCGCGGCGAAGATCGCCCTGATCTTTCCGGCAACGAACACGGCATGGGGCGCGAATTGTTCCGCGCTTTCCGCCAGATCGCCGGACGGGCCGACGAAGGCGCTTCGGTGTTCTGAAAACAGCCCAAATGAAATTAAGGCAAAACAGTGATTCACACTGTTTTGCCTCTCAAACCATCAAAACCGGATTTAAACTGCACGAAAAACGCAGTTCAATTGTGTTAAAAAACTGGCTTTTTCAAGCCGGTAGTGCGGCAGGCTGCGGTGAGCGTATTCGCCATCAGCATGGCGATGGTCATCGGACCGACGCCGCCGGGAACCGGGGTGATCGCTCCGGCGACCTTTTCGGCTTCCACAAAATCGACATCGCCGACCAGCCGCGTCTTGCCTTCGCCCCGTTCCGGTGCCGGAATGCGATTGATACCGACATCGATCACGGTTGCGCCCGGCTTGACCCAATCGCCCTTGACCATTTGTGGACGCCCGACCGCCGCCACCAGAATATCCGCCGTGCGGGCAATCTCGGGCAGGTCTTTCGTGCGGCTATGCGCAACCGTAACCGTGGCATTTGCAGCAAGCAGAAGATTGAACATCGGCTTGCCGACGATGTTGGAACGCCCGATCACCACGGCATTCAGCCCCGAAAGATCGCGGCCATGAACGCGCTCGATCATAATCATCGCACCGGCTGGCGTGCAGGGAACGAAGGCCGTTTCGACCTCGCCGGTGCCAAGCTTGCCGACATTGATGAAATGGAAGCCGTCGACATCCTTGTTCGGCGAAATCGTCTGGATCACCCGGCCTGAATCGATGTGCTTCGGCAGCGGCAACTGCACCAGAATGCCATGGATCGCGGGATCATTGTTCAAGCTCTCGATCAGGTCGAGAAGCTCCTGCTCCGACGCCGTTTCCGGCAAATCATGCTGAACGGAGTGAAAGCCGCACTCCTTGGCCTTCCTGCTCTTGGAGGCGACATAGACCTGGCTTGCCGGATCTTCGCCGACAATCACCACCGCAATGCCGGGCACAACGCCGGTTGCGGCCACGAGCTTTTTGGTCTCACGCTTCACCGTGGAAACCACATCCTCGGCGAGCTTCTTGCCATCAATCAATTGAGCCATAGCGAGCGCTCCGTTCTTTCGTGAATGTCTGGGAGATACACGACATCTTTTCCGTACACATGCCCATAAGCGTCATGACGCCCGATGACAATTGGCGAATGCGCGACAATGCAGGATTTTATGAAGTTTCAGAACGTACGTCGTCGATGGCACGACCGAGCGCGGCATTTTCCTTCGGCCGGTTCGAGCCTGCATTCTCGGCTTCCCAGCGCGCATTGGCTTCGCGGATAACGGCAGCAAGACGGGTTTCACCGTAGGGTTCCAGAACCTCTTCCGGCTCGGCTTCGCTTCTGACCGATGATCGGGGCTTGCGTCCGGCCAGCATCATCGAAACAAGACCAAACAAAAATCCGCCCAGCAATCCAAGGACGACAACCCCTTGCGGGGAGAGATTGCGCGGGTTCGGTTCCGCCATGACGGGTGCAACAACCCGCACGGTTGCAGCAGCCCCCGCCGCGGAAGTTTCGCCCCGCGCCGCACGCATCTGCAAATCTTCGAACAGCACCTGCTTTGCCGCCGCATCGCGTTCCAGCATTTGCAGGCGGGCTCTGTCTTCGTCCGTCGCAGGCGTCGAGCCAAAACCGGCAATGGCGGCAGCTGCTTTTTGCTCGTGTTCGACCGCATTCTTAAGATCGGCCTGTAACATGCTACGCTGGCTGGAAATCTCCTTGTCAATTTCGGCCTTAATTTGCTTCGCTTCACTCCCCTGCCCCGCAGCGCGATAGCGCTCCACCAGCGTACCCAGCGTCCCGGATCGCATGGATTCGGGCACGCCCTTTTTGGCGAGGCTCTCGGCGGTTGCGCCGTTCAGATTGTTGGCCTCCGCTGCGATGCGCGCCGTCTCCGCCTTGCTGTCGGCAAATTCGCGTTGAAGTGCGGCCTTGTTGTCGTCATCGCCAAAATCCCGGCTGACGCGAAAAGCCGCTGCCGCCTGCTTTGCCGCCTCAGCATCCGCTTCCAGATTGAGCAGGCGTGTCGGAAGATCGCCCCCAGCACCGTTCAGCGTTGTGCCGCCCTGCAGATGATCGCGAAACGCCTGCACAACGGCATTGGCCAGAAGCGCCGCCGTTTCCGGCCTGTCGGCCGTAGCCTCGACACTCACCGTTCCGCTGTCGAGCGCCTGTGTGAAACCCAGCCGCTGGCGCAGCAATTGCGCACCCGACATCTTTTTGTGTCCTGCCAAGGCCGGGGATTGCTGGTCTTCTGGCAGCAATCTGTTCAGACGAGTGCGCAATTCCTCCAGAAATGAAGGAGCACCGAGATCGGCTGCACGTTCGATGCGCGCCATCTGTGCGGCGCGTTCCAGAACGATAGTCGAGGCAATTTCGCTGCGCCGCTCTGGTGGAAAAACCTGCATGGATGCCGTCGCACCATATTGGGGCGGCACCAGAGAAGCATATGTGGTTCCGACAATTCCACCCAGCAGCGTGAAACCGGCCAGAAGGCCCCAGCGCCGCTTGCGGCGCGGTAATTGTATCGGCTCGCTTTCAGGTTTCGGGACGGCGGCTGATGCCGACGCTTCCGACGCAGACGGTTCCTTGATCGATGTAGCGTCGAGATTGGCCTGCAATGCCTCCCGCACGGCATTCATCCGGCCCTGCATATCAGCCTTCGGATCCACCCGTTCGCTCTGTTCTGCATCTAGCAGATCCTGCTTGCGACGAAGCAACGCCTCACGGCGCCTTTGATGTTCACGGTCTTCGTCGTTATCTTCGATCGCACGGAAAGGTGGCACAGGCTCAAGGAATTCCGGCGCATAGGCCAGAAGCGGGCGCGCAGCTACACGTCTCCTCTCCCCTTCCCGTTCCACCATCGCTCCGTCCCGCTTTTCACCCGTGGCTATTGATCCAGATTAATATTCATCATGGCAAATAAACCGTTAAAATTGCAATTATATGTATTGATTCATACAGATAAATCAGGAGTCAGCCATGAGCGCCGAAACGGAATACCCGATCGATCCAGCCCGGCTTGGCGGCATAATCCAGTTTATCCAACATGCAGAACGGCTGAAAAGCACTTTGCGTTCCGGCCACACTTCTCAGGGCCGACCGGAAAGCACAGCCGAACATAGCTGGCGGCTATGCCTGCTGGTGACGCTGTTCGACCGGGAGCTGGGCGATTGCGACCGGCTGAAACTCATCAAGATGTGCATCGTCCACGATCTGGGCGAGGCGATTTCCGGCGATGTCCCTGCCATCCATCAATCCGCCGATGATGGACGTGCGGAGCGTGAAAAAGCGGACCTCATGACACTTTGCGCACCGCTGCCGGACGATCTCAGCACCGAAATCATGGAGCTGTGGACGGATTACAGTGAGGGTAAATCGGTGGAAGCCATCTTTGCCAAGGGCTTCGACAAGCTTGAAACCATGATGCAGCACAATATCGGGCGCAATCCACCGGATTTCAATTATGCGTTCAATCTCGGCTACGGCGTCAAGCAGACGGCACGCCATCCGCTACTGCGCCAGTTCCGCGAAATGGTGGACGCGGAAACCCGGCGCAATGCAGAAAAGCGTTAGGTGTTTAGTCTCAGCATGTGATGGTGTAGAATTTGATGTGTCCCCGTTAAATTAAGCCATTCAGAAATGGAATTTTCCACTTATGACCCTTATGGAGAATTGGCGTCGACACTATAATGAGGATCGCCCTCACTCGACAATCGGATATAACGTGCCGATTGCCTTGCATAATTCCGATGGCGTCATCAGCCCGCCATTGGCATAAGAGCCGGAAATTTCTAATCCCCGGCGGTCCAATCTTGGGCTCAGTGCAGAACCCGGAAAATTTCAGTTCTCCGTGGTCCAAATTCGGGGAGCACTTCACCCGGAAGCGACTTTCCATTATCGAAGATAATATTCAAAAATATCAGTAGTTGCTGCAATCGATAATTATCCTGTTCAAAGTACAGATACCAAAGGGAATAAGCCTGTAACCGGATCATACCCCCGTGCTCGAGCAACGCGCCTGAAGCAGTTCGAGATCCTGTGCAGTATCGATATCTACAAACAGCGATGGGTCAAACGCGTCGACGAGTTTCGCATTCACCAGCAGGTCGCGTGCACCGCCTTCGCCCGACCTCGGCAAAGCTGACAAACTGCCGATCGGAAATATCGCGGGGACTCCGCGATATGAATGCGACCGGGATGCAATGGCTGTGACAGGGTTCGATTGTCGGGCTTCTAACAGGCGGTTCATGTGTTCCTTCGGGATCAGAGGCATATCTGCAAGGCAGATCAATACATGTGTCTGGCCGGCGATTTCCATCAGTCCACGATGGATTGAACCCAACATTCCGCTTTCCGCGTCGGAGCGAGATGCCAGTACAAAACCCTCTTCCGCATAAGCTTCCGTCCATTGTGGCGCGCCGCGGCAAACCAAAATTCTTTGTCCCCAGTTGAACGGTTTCAGAGAAGAGAGGATATAATGGGCTACCGGCATGCCGCCGAGGTGTTTTCCAAGTTTGTCGCCGCCATTGAAGCGGGAACCAAGACCAGCGCCAAGGACAAGAACCGCGACGGTAGAAGCATCTTCCAAGGTGCATACCCCACTTAGCCAGTCTTCGCAGATCGATTATGTGACATTATTTCTGCCAGAATGGAAACCGCTAATGACCGTGCGTCACGTGCCGGACCAAACAGGCCGATAGGCGCAGAAATACGGTCAATTTGCTCCTGCGAAAAGCCATCTTCGGTCAATGCCGCACAGCGAAGTGCATGGGTTCGCCTGCTGCCGAGACAGCCGATGAAAAATGCCTCGCTCGCGAGCGCCTGCCGTAAAACAGGAAACTCTTTTTCAAGATCGTGATAGAGGACGACGATGGCTGTATCTCGATCTGGCAAAATATCGATGGGTTCACGAACTGTATCGATATCCAGCGAAGCAGCAACTTTTTCCAAAGTATCGCTCTCCAGCCCCCGACCGAAAAGCAAAATGCGCGGATCTGGTCGATAGTTGCGGGAAAAGATGCCGGAGTGCCAACCGGTCTCGGCAGGGCATGCGGTTTGTGTCAGCAGACCGGCTTGCGGATCATAAGTCAGCCCACTGACCTTACGCATTTTGTTGGCCTCCAGAACAGCTTTTATTGGTTCGATTTCGCGAATGATATGGATCGACAAGACAATGCCGCCACCACAGGGTAGCGCGACATCGAAATAGGTCGACCCCCTGCCCAGACGCAATTCCCGGTCTCTGCCCTCAGCCAATGCCATCAGCGCTTCACGCGCCACTATCCCTTCCACACAACCGCCGGAGACATAACCGCAATAACTGCCATTGTCTGCAATAGCCATATGTGCGCCGAGTGCGCGCGAGGCTCCACCAATAATTTCTACGAGTGTGACCAGGGCGCAGCCATGACCTCGTTCGAGTGCATTATGCGCAAAACGAAGAATATCCCCCGCCCGATCCGTCGATAAGGCGCAATGCGGATCAGGCAATTCCGTTACAATATATCCATCCATTCAGAAAACCTGCATAATGATGGGGCCATCATGCCCCATCCTGACGGGCAGGTATTAACCGCCCGCCTTCTCTATATCCTTGATCGTGATGTTGGCTGGCTGGCCTCCCCACTCCGCACGCATATAGTTGACCAGATCGGCGGTCTGCTTCTTCGATAGCGTATCGCGGAACCCGGGCATGGCTTGCATGGCCTCGCCGTTGGCGAGCTTTTGCTCAGGCAATCCATCCAGGATGACATGAACAAGATTGCGGGGATCGGCCAATTGCGCAGTCGTATTGGTGTTCATCGACGGGGCAATATGCGGCTTACCTTCGCCATTCAGACCATGGCAGCCAGCACAAACGGAAATATAAGCATCGCGTCCGCTTTGACGCACAGCCGCATCAATCGGTACTTCCGCACGTTTTTCCGCTTCCGGCAGCTTGTCCCCTGTCAGATAGTTCTGGATCGCGGCAATGTCCTCATCCTTCATATATTGTGACGAATGCAGCAACACGGGATACATTTCCAGTGTCATTGTGCCCTGAGGCGCCATGCCTGTTTTCAGGAAAGTGCGGAGGTCTTCCGCTGTCCAGCCTCGCGCGGCAAGTGTTTCCGGTGTCAGGCTCGGTGCCGAAATCTTCCCGAGATCACCGCCCTGATAGGCTTCCGCCAGTTTCAGCCCGCCAACGGCGTTACGCGGCGTATGACACTCCTGACAATGCCCCAGAACATCCGTGAGATAGGCGCCCTGTGCGCGTGCCGGATCGTCAGGCAGTTTTACTTTGCCATTGACCACACCCCAATAGGCCAGCGCCCAGCGCTGATTGAAGGGGAACGGCAACTCTGTCTGCGGATTCTTGCGGTGAACAGGCTGCTGGGTCATCAGATAAGCGTAGATCGCGTCGGAATCTTCCTGACGGATTGCATGATAGGAACCAAAAGGCATGGCAGGATAAAGCCTTTGTCCGTCCGCTCTTACACCATCCGCCACCGCATGGAAGAAATCGGCCGATGT
The DNA here is from genome assembly GCF_041929965.1 of Brucella oryzae. Taxonomy (NCBI): domain Bacteria; kingdom Pseudomonadati; phylum Pseudomonadota; class Alphaproteobacteria; order Hyphomicrobiales; family Brucellaceae; genus Brucella; species Brucella oryzae. The sequence continues at coordinate 391,891 of NZ_JBHEEO010000001.1, forward strand.
GTAACTGCCGATTCCGTCTTCTTTATCAGGCGTAATATTGGTGCCGTAGATGACGCCGAAAGGTGTCTGAATCGGCAAACCTCCTGCATAAGGGGCACCATCGGGTGATTGATGGCAGGCTGCGCAGTCAGCGACAGCTGCAAGGTATTTTCCCCGCTCCACCAGCCGGTCCTTGTCGGCAGACAGCCGCTGATCGGCGACCGCCTGGTCGTAGGAAGACTTCGCTGGCCAGAACGGAACCGATGCTGTCGCTATACCGCCTAGCACAACGATAGCGAGACACCACTTGTAAACCGGCTTCATTTCACAAGCCCCGGTGTGTTCATGACAACATCGTGCACCGCACTATAATAACGCACGTAACCGGTGCAGCGGCAAATATGGTCGTTAAGTGCATCTTCAATGACCTGCTCGACCTGATCGCGTGCGACCGGCTCACGTTGCAGACGCTCGATCAGTACAGTAGCCGCATTGACGAAGCCCGGCGTGCAATAGGAACACTGGAACGAGAAGTGGTCCAGAAATGCTTCCTGGACAGGAGATAGTTTCAGATTGCCGTCTGCATCCTTGGTCGCATGGCCTTCAATGGTGCGGATGGAGCGGCCATTGAAATAGAGAGCTCCCGTGATACAGGTTCGCATTTCACGGCTGCTGCCATCCTCCTCATCAATGATAACGGTACATGCACGGCAAAGCCCCTGGCCGCAACCGAAGCGGCTGCCAGTCAATCCGACATACTCATGCAGGAATTCGACCATGGGCAGTTCTTCGGGAACCGAAATAGGCCCGACATTCTCGCCGTTGATGCGCAGGCTGATCTCGCGTGTTGCAATACTCATGACAAAGCCTCTTTAATCTTTTCTTCCGTCAACGGCAGTTCGCGCAGATGTTTGCCGATTGCATGGGCGACCGCATTGCCGATAGCGGGAATGGTCGGAATCTGAACGACCTCTGCAATTCCCTTCGGATGATCCTCTTGTTCGGTGACTGGAAGAATGGTCGCCGTATGTTTCCAGACCGCAACATCCTTGCCGCGCGGTAGCCTGTAGCGGTTGAAGTTCCAGTCGCCACTGCCGGGACCGCCTTCATAAAGCGGCATTCCCTCGTAAAGAGCGTGGCCGATCGACATTCCAATACCACCCTGAAGCTGACCCGAGACAAATTCCGGAACGAGTATCCGACCACAATCGACCGTTGAATGGTGCGAAAGAATCTTGACCTCACCCGTACCGCGATTGACGCTGACTTCGATGAGCGCCGAGATCGGCGCAAACCGCGACCAGCTGGCATTGTCCACCTGCGGGTCCATATAGTGTACATTGCGTCGCTCAATGCGCTGCCACTGATCCGATCCGGTCTGGATCGCCAGACCGTCAATGGGACGGCGTGTCGTCTGGCCAAGAATATCGTAATCCGCTTCACCCCAGCCCCAACGGTCAAAAGCGTGAATCATTGCGCCTGTGATAGCCTTGATCTCGTATGCCTTGGCTGCAATCTCGGCCAGCGTAAGCGAACGACCGTCAGGCAGGACGAATTTCTCGTCCTTCCACGTCGCGCCTGCCGCCGTTTCTGGCGTAACGTTCCAGAGCTGGGCCGCAGCCGGAATAATGCCGCGTTCATAGATCAGGCGACCTGCCTCACTGGTGCCGTGCGTAAAGTAAAACGCGCTATTGGTTGCGCTTGATGCTGACGCCAGTGCAGGTGTCCAGAGCGGATTGACGGACATTTCGTCTTGATGCGCCTTATCCATCACGAAAGGACTCAGCGTAGCGAACATTTCCAGTGGCGACCAGTCGAGTGCTGCGCTCTCAATCACGTCAGCAGGCTTGCCTAGCCAGCGCGAACAGATCAGCGCCTGCGTGCTGACCGCGCCTGTGCCGATTTCGACAGCGATATGCTGAAGACGAATCTTGCCGTCTTTGCCAAGTTCGATGCTCGCTGCGACCGCCTCGTTCGAATTCCCGAAGCCCTTCTTGGCGATTGCATAGCCAACACCGTATTTCAAAGCCGGATTCTCTGCTTCAAATTCCGCCTTGCGCTTGGCGCGATCAACCCAAACGGGATTGGTGCGATCAAGCTCAATCATTTCCCGCATCCGACACAGGCTCAGCGGAAATGCACCGGCCGAATTACGTTGACCATCCTGCAAAGCATTTATGAGGCGTAGCTCCATCGAATCCACGCCCAGTTCCTCAGCCAGTTCCTCGACCAGCATTTCCGTACCGATCTGTGCTTCGAGCGAACCGAAACCGCGCACCGAGCCGGCAAGCGGCGCGCGGGATGAGCGGCCGATAGCGGCGATATCGTTTTTCGGGAAATAATAGATACCTTGTGCCGCGCCAGCAGCCACCTGGGTTACCGGTGTAGTATAATTCTGGCGGCCACCGCCATCCAGATCCAGATCGGCGGCAAGCGACTGCATCTTTAGCGTTTTACGGTCGATGCCCAGCTTGTATGTCATGCGAACCGGATGACGCTTGATGGCAGTCTGGAAATGCTCTTCACGGTCGAGCGCCAACCGCACAGGATGCCCTTCGGCGAAAAGCGCTGCCACGATACAATAATACGGGAACGGGCTGTGCTCCTTGGTTCCGTAGCCAACCGTATAGGCTGGGTGACCTTTCAGCTCGCTTATATTGAACGTACTTTTCTTGAGCATGGCGGCAGTGCCGGTCATGACTTCATGCGGGCTTTGGCTTGCCATGATAATTTCGAGCTTGCCCGCCTTCGCATCATACCAGCAATTGCAATTGTCCGGTTCAAGCGCAGCCGCGTCGATATAGGGCGAATAATATTCGCGTTCGATCACATGCCAATTTTCCGGCGGCGTCTCCAGCTCCGAGCGGATGGCGTCGGCATAGGCCATTCCGCGGCCCATGACATCGCCCGATGCATTCGCCTTCGGCCAATTGACCACGTTCTTGTCATAGGTAGCGAATACATAGCTGTCATCAACCGGATTGAAGAGGTCCTTTTCGCCCTTGGCGCCGCCTTCGCCTTCAAGACGCACGAAACGGAAATTGGCGAATGGACCTTGCTCGACAGGCGCGGTGGCTTCACCGTAGCGAATGATCTCGTCACGCTTGGTCTTGTAGGTGCGCTTTGCCACGGTAAAACGCGCAAAATCGCGATAAACCAGGATAGCGAGCGGATGTCCCAGGAATAGAGGCACTTCTCCCTTGGGCAGCAGCATTTTTTCGCCGTAAGTATAGGCGTCATAAAAATCCAGCCCCGCCTTCATGGTGTCTTCAGCGGTCACCAGATAATCCGGCTGGAGATCATCGCCAAGCACGGTGAGATCAAGACCCATAAAGGAGGCATCCGCACGCGGCGACCAGATAACGAAGGCATGTGCCTGTTCCGTTGGCCAGCCCTCCATATCACGGGCGCGAATATCGCGCGCGAAAACCTTGCTGCCAGTCACCTTGGCCACACCGTCGATGCGGCGCTTGAGTTTGCTCGTTCCCTGGGGAAGCGGCAGCTCCAGAATCTTATCCTCGAACAAAGCAGCTCTTGCCGCACGCACGGGCAAAATGGTGATCGCTATCCCTGACGCTGTAAACCTCAGAAAGTCCCTGCGTGTCGGTGTCATATGGATTAACCTTCGAAATTATAAACACTCCTCTGCCTCCCAGCACTCATAAAGCCACGAGAGCATAGAAGGCGAGGAAAACGATGAATATAACCGAGAACGAAAAATCAGCAGCAAGTTTTGATTGCAGAAAACATTAAGCCACACACGATTTTGTGACCATTAGTTAGCGTCCTCGATTATCGGTCGAACTGTAACTTCTATAACTTGAAAGCTGCTCGGGACAGCAAACCAGTTCGCGCAAAGCAAGGTAATCCTGCAAAGTTTTCAAGCTAATTTTTTTTGAATCTGTTTCAATATATAGCGTGATACTGGGGAGCGAAAATGCTGACGATTACACCCTCAAAATACTCAACTGTCGCGCGAGCTTGACCAATTGCTTATGCGTCAAGTTCATCAAGGTTTACTATAAGCTAGCTTAAATCACAAACTGGCCTGCCCCCATGGGGTGATCCGTTTTGAATGTTAGTGCATGCTGGGTCGACTTGCCACTACTGGTGTTGACGCTGTCCCATTTTGTGGAGGCCAGAGGGCTGCTTCGGGTGCCGGTGGCTTGTAGCCCAGCGATGAGTGGGGCCACACGGTGTTGTAATGCTGTCGCCAGTTTTCGATGATGATTTTCGCCTCCTTGAGCGTATAGAAGATTTCGCTGTTGAGCAGTTCGTCACGGAGCTTCGAGTTGAAACTTTCGCAATAGCCGTTTTCCCACGGACTGCCCGGCATGATGTAGGCGGTTTTGGCCCCGACTGCTGCGATCCACTCCCGGAGTGCCTTGGCGATGAACTGCGGGCCGTTGTCGGAACGAACGTGCGTCGGGATGCCCCTTAGGATGACCGAGAACACGACATGCCCGTCTCTCGGACACCTTCAGTTCATCGATCCCATGGTCTACGCAAGCGCGGCGACGGTCGGGGCCCAGAAGTTTCCCCTGGCGGCCTCGGCAAGGATCATCTTGTCCAGGGTGAGATCGGAAACAGCCCGCCTCAACCGTGCATTCTCTGCCTCCGGTTCCTTCAGCCGCTTCACCTGATCGCCCTTCAATCCGCCGTATTCGGACCGTCACCGGTAATATGTAACTTCCCTAACGCCCATCGAACGGATCGCTTCCACCATCGATTTTCCTTGCGCATTCAGCACGTCAACCTGGCGGTGCTTCGTGACGATCTCTTCTGCCTTGTGTCTTGTCGCTGCCATTTCAATGTCCTTCTGAGGCTCAAAAAGCCATACTTCATGAAGGATCACTTTGCAGGGGGCAGATCACCCGCAGTAACTGCAGCGTAGATCAAGATCATGCGCCTGATTGCAACTCGCAAGTTCAAGGTTGCATAAACACAATAAACGTGAAGACAGATATCCGATCGAGGGACGAACAAGAGTTGGTCCTTGAAGCGGCTCCAGTTAAAATAATGTCGCTGAAGCCGCTCTAAGTATTTGCTTCTTCGCATCTAAGTTTGGCTGGAATTGCTTCCATGCCAGATATGAAGTTTCTGTCTTTTGCGCAACGTCGGCGTTCAGGAACTTCAAATCCATAAACTATATTAATTCAATACTTTATCATTGTTGACGTTGGTCGATACCTTATTTGAAAATTTTATAGATTCCCGGTTGCTTTTCCAATGCGCCAATAAATCCCGCCACCGGTCATACCTCCATCGACTGGCAAGTCCGCTCCCGTGATAAAAGAAGCATCGGGTCCAAGCAGGAACATTACTGCAGCTGCGATTTCATCAGGATCAGCGCCACGGGAAAGCAATGTTGCATCACGATTTCCGTCAAAAAATGCTTTGGCTTTTTCGGCGTCATGCTCGGCATTGGGAAGCAATGCCATAGGGGTTTCGACCAGACCGGGACATATAGAGTTAACACGAATTCCCTTGTCAGCAAGTTCAAGTGCAGCCGCGCGCGAAAGACCCAGAAGCCCCCATTTGCTGGCGCAATAAGCGGCACTGAAGTAGCCTGTCAAACCGGCCGTAGAAGAGATATTCACTATCGCTCCACCGCGCTTCATAAGCGGAGCCAATGCGCGGATTCCGAGAAAAGCGCCATTGAGATTGATGCCAATCAGCCTTTCCCATTCCTCCGGGCTGGTTTGCGTAACGGTCTTGCGCAGCGTTATTCCTGCATTGTTGACGAGGGCATAGAGCTTTACATCGTCATTTTTCAATCTGGCTGCGAGATCGTCCCAGGATTTGGCCGACGAGACATCAGTGTGAACGATATGCAGCCTGTCTTTCCAAGCGTCGGAGGCAGAGCGCAATTCACCCCAGTTCTCACCATTATCCGGCAAAACATCAACCGCATAAACGATAGCACCAGCGCTCAAAAGCCTTATGACCTCTGCGGCACCCTGTCCACGTGCTCCCCCTGTCACCACAGCAGCTTTATCGACCCAATAATCCTGTACCATTCATATCTCCCAGGAGAGCACTTCGATAACTCCGACTTTCGATGTGCCCCGTTATTTGATTTTGAAAGTTCTTGGAGCGCGTTTCGATCTTGATTGGATCGGATCGTCGCTCTAACCACCTATAATCCAAGCATAATCTTATCGACCCTCGTTTCACTCTGGTCGGATTATGTCCATTGCATCGGTCAGGATTTGGAAGCTCCACCGTCCGCTGCCACGACATGTCCGGTTACATAGGAGGCAAGATCTGAAGCCAGGTAAACAACGGTCTTGGCGATTTCTTCAGGCTGCCCCAAACGGCCGGCCGGAATTTTCGCAAGATAGGTTTTGTAGTTTTCGGGATCTCCGTGCATCCAGCTGCTCATTGGCGTTTCGATATAGCCCGGCGCAATGGCGTTGACCCGAATGCCGAGATGCCCCCATTCCAGTGCAAGACATTTGGTCAGATGGGCAACACCAGCTTTGGCGGATGCATAGTCAGCGCAGTTGGGACGAGCCTTGACGCCTGCATAGCTCGACAGGTTGACGATCACGCCGCTGCCCTGCTTTGCCATCTGTCTGGCCGCTGCCTGTGCGCCGAAGAACGTTCCCTGAAGGTTGACGGCTTGGGTCTTGAGCCAATTGTCAAGCTCGAGTTCAAGCGAATCTTGCCGGTTCAACATGCCAGCATTGTTCACCCAAATATCCAACGAGCCATGTTTGGCGGCGACCGTCCCGGCAAGATTGCGCAGGGCTTCCACATCTGTGACGTCCAGAAACTGGAACTCTACTCCTGCGGGCAGATTTTCGGGCTGTTTCATATCCGTCATGACGACGCGGGCTCCCCGAGCGCACAGAGCTTCCACTGTCGCACGACCAATGCCACCATTGGCTCCTGTTACGACAGCTACTTTGCCATTGAGATCGGTGGGATTAGTATTCTTCATAGGTATTTTCCTGTTCATTAAGGCAACTTACGCAGATACTGCTTAAATCGCCGGGTCTTCGCACATCTGCTTGCAGTCTGTGCATTCACTTCAATATTGAAGAGCAGGTTTTAGTCTTGAAACCGGATCAAACGCTGCCGGGAACAATCTCATTCTGGGTTCCATTTTTGCCGGAGGCGGGAACCGTAATATCGTTGAGATCGACACCTGCGGTTTCTCGGATCATCATCGACGCCACACAGGCAACAAGGCCAAGCACCATCACGTAACCGAGATAAATATGCCCATGTCCCGTAGAATTGAGCCATGTATTGAGATAGGGCGCTGTGCCTCCGAAAATCGCCACCGAAAAGGAGGTTACAAAACCGATTCCCCGAGCTCTTGCCTGCGTGGGAATCTGCTCTGCCATCAGGGCCGGGAAAATAGCCGCGAGGAGCGCCCATGAACCGAGTCCCATCAACTGGGCAACAAACAGTGTCCACGGTTCGCTGGTAACGATGCGGTCGATCGGAATCGTGAAGATGATGACAGCAAGCCCCCAGGCCATGACCATCGGTTTGCGGCCGAAGCGGTCGGACAGCAAGCCACAAATCGGTAGCCAGATGATGCAGACGATCTGGGCAAGCAGGCTGGCAAAATATGCTCCCGAAGGATCCATGCCACGCGTGGCTATTGCCGTCGCTGGTGCAAAGGTAACCCAGGTATAGTAGGCAGCATTCGTTGCGGCGCCCAGCATGATGATGTTAACTGCGATCCGAGCAGCCTGACGCCCGGTGATTTCCAGCTTTGCACGGCCATTATCTTCGGAAGCGGCTTCAAAGACTTCGGATTCAGCAGCACTGCGACGCAGGATCAGTGCGTAAAGTCCAAGCAATGCCCCTGTCGCAAAGCCCGCCCGCCAGCCCCAGGCCTCCATGGCCTCCGGACCGAGCAAAGAGCTCAGAAGTGCCGCGAGTGCAGTGGCGGCCATCACACCGACCGTCACACTGACAAACACGCTGCTCGACCAGAAACCGCGACGCTCTTTGGGAGCAATTTCGGCCACATAGGCGAATGCAACTCCCGATTCCCCGCCATGAGCCAGTCCTTGTGTAAGACGGCAGATAAACAGGAGAACGGACGCGCCCACCCCGATTGTTTCATAAGAGGGAATAACCGCAATACCAAGACTGGTAAGGGCCAGCAGACTCATGGTCAGCACCAGCGTGAGCTTGCGGCCATAACGGTCACCCAGCATTCCAAACACCCATCCGCCTATCGGACGGGCGATGAACCCTCCGGCAAAAACCGCCAACGTGGCGAGCAAGGCAGATGCCTTGTCTGAATTGTCAAACAGGTTGCGTGCGAGATAAACTGAGAAAATTCCGTACAGCGTCCAGTCGAACCATTCGAGTGCATTGCCTGCGGAAACAGCACGCAGCGATTTAAGACGCTGTTGCCTCGCAATCGTTGTCGTCATTTAATATCCTCCCTGAACTCAATATGTGCTGCGTCACAGCAGGTGTTCTGCAAACCACTCGGCTGCAGCGGTGCTTGTCTTGTCGAAATGTTCCCGATAGACGGTGTAATGTCCGCCCGGCAGAAGCATGAGCTTTTTAGGCTGGTAAGCTTCATTGAAAGCTTCTTGTTGCAAGTCACTCGGCGTCAGCGCGTCATCGGTTGCTACAATCATCAACATCGGCGTCGGTGCGATTCGTGTGATATAGGCTCCCGGTTCGTAGGTACGGGCGAGTTCCAGAGATCGCAGAGTGATTTCATTGACCCAACTCGGGCAACGTTCTGCTTCGCTCATCATGTAATCGTGAGAATCTCGTCCCGGATAGGCAACGCGTGCGTTGGGGTCTGAAGCGACGGTCTGGATCATCACTGGAGCCGCACCGGCAAAACGCGCTTCACGATCAGCCTCGAACGCAAGGCGCATGGCTGTCGCCTTGTCACCACTTACGCGACGCCTTGCAGCGCGAAAACCGCTGATGGTGGGAACCTGGGCGACGACACATTTCACGCGCCTGTCAATAGCCGCAACGTAAAGGGCGTGGCCGCCACTATAGCTTGACCCCCAGAGACCGATCTTGTCATGATCAACATCCGAACGACTGCGTACATAGGAGATGGCAGCGCGGATGTCTTCAACCTGGCGATGCGGATCAATCTCCTGACGAGGTGTACCTTCGCTAAGACCGAGATTACGAAAATCGAACGTCAAAGCCATGAGGCCCGCGTTGACAGCCTTTGCTGCATAGTCCTCAAGGTCACCGCCAGCCACCATACCCCAGCCATGGGCAAAAACCACGACCGGCAACTTCTGCGCCGTCGCCGCTGGCTTGTAGAATGTGCCCTGTATCCGGCTTCCTTCGACGAAGAATTCAATCGGTTCTGCCGATCCATTGAGTACAACCTCGGCATAGGACGTGTGAGATGTCATAACTCCTCCTTATAATCCCGCTAATATTCCGATGTTTCATTTCATTTTCATGCTGGAAGAGTTCGATCAAGGCGCATTTTGAGACTGATCAATCGGAAATTCCGATTGATTTTCCCGCAATGAGACCGCTATCATGACCTGCGTAAAGAATGGGCATCTATCGCCCATGGAGATAATAGTCCGAGGCAAATCATGGAATTACGCCAGCTGGAATGCTTTCTGGCCGTAGCGCAGGAGCTTCATTTCGGTCGAGCGGCCGAAAAGGTTGGAATGAGCCAATCCAGTGTTTCAGAAACAATCAAATCGCTGGAAAAGATCATCGGGGGCGCGCTTTTCGATCGCACCAGCCGTCGAGTTTCACTGACCCGGCTTGGTGAGAATCTGAAGAACGGCAGCGAACCTGCTATCATAGCTCTGCGTGCGGCCTATATGGATTGCAAAAGACAGGCCGCAGGCAAGTTGCGGCAATTGCGGATCGGATTTCTCGGCGGCGGTTTTTACGAACTCCATTCGCCGCTGGTCATGGAGTTTGCGGAGCAACACCCTGATATAGAACTCGAATTTGTCGAATTATCCTATCTCAATCAGTTTTCAGCGATTGCTGACGGGACTGTGGATACAGGATTTTGCCGCCTGCCATTGGGGATCGACAGCCTGCAGCATGGACCGGTGGTAATGCGCGATCAGCGCATGTTGTGCGTGCCAGACGGTCATCCGTTTACAAGGTTCTCGCTGCTCAACCCGGAATATCTCGCCGAGGAAACGCTGGTTCGGATCACACCCGGATCAGTGACGGAGGAATGGGACAACTTCCATTTCCCCAAACACACACCTTACGGGAAGCCCATTGCCCAAGGTCCGGTGGTGCGCACCATCCGCGAGGCCATTGCTGCGGTTGCCTCACGACAGGGGTTGGTGATGCTGACAAAACGCGCAGGGAACTACTACACGACACCAGGTATCAGTTTTGTCGAAATCGATCTTCCCCCAACTCCCTCCGCGCTCGCGTGGCGAAGAAATGATCTGCGTCCTGTTATTCTCGATCTCAACGCCATACTCGTGCGTATAGCAAAGCGCTACGGCACGATGCCTTGATACCGCCAGAGATGTGGGAACATTCATCCGAAGCGTGATAATATAGCGCTTGCGCACAGAAGGGCGGCAGTTGCCTGCCGCCCTTCTGTGCTTCGGTTTCATCAGCTGCGCTGTGAATCGAGCTGTTCGTGGTTCTTTT